>JAFWRQ010000001.1 GCA_017519865.1 Bacteroidales bacterium
GCATGAACGAGAACCTCGACAAGAAGATGTCCCTCATCGAGCAGGCCGAGGCTCTCAAGTCCAGCACCGAGTGGAAGAAGGCCACCGACCAGTTCATCAACCTCCAGAAGCAGTGGAAGGAGATCGGCGCCGTGCCGCGCAAGAAGAGCGAGCAGCTCTGGAAGCGCTTCCGCGCCGCCTGCGACGAGTTCTTCGAGGCCCGTGACAAGCAGTCCAAGCCCGAGAACGACTTCTACGGCAACCTCAAGGCCAAGCGCAAGCTCATCGAGGAGATCGAGGCCTATGTCCCCGGAGCGGACGACGATGCCGCGATGCAGGACTTCACCGCCAGGTGGCAGGAGATTGGCTTCGTGCCGTTCAAGGAGAAGGACGCCGTGAACCAGGCCTATCGCGAGGCGATGCAGGCCAAGTTCCCCGGCTTCGGCTCCCGCGCCCCGAGGGGCGGCGCCGGCCGCGGCCCCGCCAAGCCGCGCAGCGAGAAGGACATCCTCATCCAGCGTTACAATACTCTCCAGTCGGAGATCGATACATACGAGAACAACATCGGTTTCTTCGCTATGTCCAAGAACGCCGAATCCCTGATCAAGCAGATGCAGAAGAGGATAGAGGATGCCAAGGGTGAGCTCAAGGAGCTCGAAGCAAAGATCAGGCAGGCAGAGGAGACGGCAGCGGAGGAGTAGTATGGACAAGAATTCAATTACCGGTCTCGTCCTCATAGGACTGATCCTCTTCGGCTTCACCTGGTACCAGTCCAGGCAGTTCAACAAACAGATGGAGATCCAGGCCCAGCTGGACTCCGTAGCCCGCGTGGAGGCGCTCGAGCGCGCCGCCATGGATTCGGTGGCGGCCTTGTCCGCCCTGCCGGACAGTGTAGCGGCCGACGGACTGGCGGCCCAGCCCGCCTCCATCTACAAGGACTCTCTCCTGGAGCTTTCGCACAATGCTTCCGCCGAGTTCCTGACCCTCGAGAACGACAAGATCGCCGTCACCTTCACGACGCAGGGCGCCCAGCCCTATTCCGTTCAGATCAAGGATTACAAGACCTACGAGCAGGAAGACCTCTTCCTCATCAAGCCCGGAGCGGGGGATTATTCCATCCGGCTGTATGCGGGGGAGTACATCAATACCTCCGATTTCGTATTTTCCGTAGCGGAGCGTACGGACTCTTCCGTCGTGATGCGCCTTCCCTTCGCACAGGGAGGATACATCGAGCAGAAGTACGTCCTTCGCAAGGATTCCTATTCCGTGGACAACCTCCTGTCCTTCACGGGAATGCAGGGAGTCATCCCGCGCAACGTGTCTTCCTTCGACCTTGATTTCTCCCTCACTGTCCCCAGGATGGAGAAGGGTTATCGTAACGAATCGCAGTACTCCAAGATCGACTATTATTTCGACGGTGAAAAGAAGCCCGAGGGGATCGGCCGAGGCCGCAACGGCAGCCGCAGGATCGACTCCAAGCTCTCCTGGTTCGCCTTCCAGCAGCAGTTCTTCTCGGCCATCATGCGCGCTCCGGAGCAGTTCGCCTCCGGCCAGCTTTCCGTCGCCTTCGTTCCGGAAACCGACGAGAGCCGTAACCTCATGACCTGCGCCGCGGACATGCGCTGCGAGTTCCAGCCCGGACAGAACGTCGCGGTTCCCTTCGAGTTCTATTTCGGACCGAACCACTTCCAGACCCTTAAGGCCTATGACCTGAAGTACGAGAAGATCATCCCTCTGGGCGGCTGGCTCGTCGGCTGGTTCACCCGTTTCGTGATCATCCCGCTGTTCAACTTCCTGCACCGCTTCATCGGCAACTTCGGACTCATCATCCTCCTGATGACCATCATCATCAAGATCGTCGTGATGCCTCTGACCAACAAGTCGTACATGTCATCGGCCAAGATGTCGGCGCTCAAGCCCGAGATGGAGAAGCTCAACGAGAAGTATCCCAAGCAGGAGGACGCGCTGAAGAAACAGCAGGCTACCATGGACCTGTACAAGAAGGCCGGGATCAGCCCGGCGGGAGGATGCCTCCCGACCTTGCTGACCTTCCCGATCCTGTGGGCCATGTTCCGCTTTTTCCCTGCGTCCATCGAGCTGCGCCAGCAGCCTTTCCTGTGGTGCAAGGACCTGTCGGCGTATGATTCCATCATCGACTACGGGGCCAAGATCCCCATCCTCGGAGACCACCTGTCGCTCTTCGCCCTGCTCATGGCGGTGACCATGTGGTTCTACTCCAAGATGACCATCGGCAACCAGCCGACCGGCAACGACCCCAATGCCCAGAGCATGCGGTTCATGAGCCTGTGGATGATGCCGATCATGATGTTCTTCATCTGTAACAATCTTTCCGCCGCCCTCAGCTACTATTACCTGCTCAGCAACCTCTTCATGATGCTGCAGAACTGGATCCTCCGCAAGTTCTTCGTCAAGCCCGAGGAGATCCGCGCCAAGATCAAGGCGGCAGAGAACAAGCCTGCGCCCAAGAGCAAGTGGCAGCAGCGCCTCGAAGAGGCCCAGCGCATGCAGCAGGCCCAGCTCAGGGAGCAGCAGAAGAAACAGCGCAGATAATGATAGAAGAGAATCTCAATCGTATAAAGTCGGAACTGCCATCAGGGGTCAAACTGGTGGCAGTTTCCAAATTCCATCCGATGGAAGCCATCCTGGAGGCCTATCAGGCCGGCCAGACCGTCTTCGGCGAAAACCGCCCGCAAGAACTGGCCAGCAAAGCTGTCCAGCTGCCGCAGGATATCGAATGGCATTTTCTTGGTCATCTTCAAACGAATAAGTTGAAGATGGTGCTTCCGTACGCGACGCTGGTGCAGTCGGTGGATTCGGTCCATCTTCTGCAGGCGATAGACAACTGGGGCTCCAACAATGACAAGATCATCAGCGTACTTCTCGAGCTCCATATCGGGGCGGAGGAGACCAAGCAGGGATTCCATGAGGAAGAGATCCTCGACATCCTGTTCCATGCCGATGACTATAAGAACATCTGCTTCTGCGGCCTGATGGGCATGGCGTCGCATACTGATGACCAGGAAGTGATCAACGCCGATTTCGAGCGCATAGACACCTTCATGGCCTACCTCGTGGACCTCTTCCCCGAGCTGACGGATTTCAACCAGCTCTCCATCGGCATGTCTGATGACTGGCCGATAGCGGTGAGGCACGGCTCCACGATGGTCCGCATCGGTACCGCCATTTTCGGTGCCAGGGAATACTAAAAAAAGCGGCTGCTTTCGCAGTCGCTTTTTCGTAGTATGAGGAAGTAATTACTTCGTGATAACCTTGGCCATTTCGCAGACCTTGTTGGAGTAACCCCACTCGTTGTCATACCAGGCGCAGAGCTTGACGAAGGTCTTGTCGAGCTGGATACCGGCCTTGACATCGAAGATGGAGGTACGGGGATCGTTGCGGAAGTCGGTGGAGACCACAGCCTCGTCGGTATAGCCAAGGACACCCTTGAGCTCGCCCTCGGAAGCCTCCTTCATGGCGGCGCAGATCTCATCGTAGGTAGCCTCTTTTGCGAGCTCCACGGTCAGGTCGACGAAGCTGACGTCGGAGGTGGGGACGCGGAGGGACATACCGGTGAGCTTGCCATTGAGCTCGGGGAGAACCTTACCAACGGCCTTTGCAGCGCCGGTGGACGAAGGGATGATGTTCTCGAGGATACCGCGGCCGCCTCTCCAGTCCTTCTTGGAAGGACCGTCAACGGTCTTCTGAGTAGCGGTAGCAGCGTGAACGGTGGTCATGAGGCCGCGGACGACACCGAACTTGTCGTTGATGACCTTGGTCATAGGGGCCAGACAGTTGGTGGTGCAGGAAGCGTTGGAGATGATCTTCTGGCCGGCGTAGGTCTTGTCATTGACACCGTAGACGAACATCGGGGTAGCATCCTTGGAAGGAGCGGACATGATGACCTTCTTGGCACCAGCCTTGAGGTGTGCGGAAGCAAGCTCCTCGGTGAGGAAGAAACCGGTGGACTCGACGACTACGTCGACACCGAGCTCGCCCCAAGTGATGTTGGAAGGATCCTTCTCGGCGAAGACCTGGATCTTCTTGCCATCGACGACAAGATAGTTGCCCTCAGCCTTGACGTCGCCACTGAAGTGACCGTGGACGGAGTCATACTTGAGCATGTAAGCGAGATAATCGGCATCGAGGAGGTCATTGATACCTACGACCTCGATCTCACCTGCGAAATTCTCATAAGCTGCACGGAATACCATACGGCCGATACGGCCAAATCCGTTAATACCAAGTTTTACCATTGTGATAGTTTTATATTAAAAAGTTAAACGTATTTACAGGCCTTTGTACCTTCTTCAAAATCAATGCAAATTTATGAAAATTTTGCTGAAATTCCATATCTTTGTTTAATAAAACGATTTGTGGATGAAGATTCTTGTAACGAATGACGACGGATACCGCGCAAAGGGTATAAAGTCCCTTGCGGACATCATGAAAAAATACGGGGAAGTGACAGTTGTGGCGCCCAAGACGCACCAGTCCGGTACCTCCATGGCCGTCACCCTGGGCTTCCGCCCGATCGCGGTCAGGGATTTCGGAGACGTGGACGGAGTGCGCTGGTTCTATGTCGACGCCACCCCTGCCAGCTGCGTCAAGTTCGCGGTCGACAACATCTTCACCGACGGCAAGCCGGACCTTGTGGTCAGCGGCATCAACCACGGGACCAACACCGCCACGGCGGCGTGCTATTCCGGCACGCTCGGCGCCGTGGAGGAGGCGTCCCTCAGCGGCATCCCCGCCATCGGCGTGTCTCTGGACAACCTCAGCGCGGATGCCGACTTCTCGGTCGTCGAGGAACTTTTCCCTGCCTTGCTGGACCGCATAATGGCGTCCAAGTGCTTCGAACGGGGGACTTTCCTGAACGTCAACTATCCGAACCTTCCCGCTGCGGAGATCAAGGGCGTGCGGCTCGCACACATGGGGCGCGGCCACTGGGAGAGGGAGTTCCAGGAGTATGATCCGGAATACATCAAGCGGATGGGCATCGACCTGACCGCATACAGCATACGCTGGGTGGATTTCGTGCCCGAGGAGGGCGAGGAACTCTATTTTATGGTGGGTACCTTCGTCGACGACCCTGACAATGTTCCGGGAGCTGACCATCACCTGGTCAAGGAAGGCTACGTCACTGTGACCGTACATAATCTTGACAATACCGACCGCGCCCTGGCCGAGCGCCTGCGCAAGTCCGGTTTCGAGTCGGGTTTCTGATATGAAGTACTATATCGTCGCAGGAGAGGCGTCCGGAGACCTTCACGGGTCCAACCTGATGAAGGGGCTGTACGCCGAGGACCCGGAAGCGGAAATCCGCTTCTGGGGCGGCGACCTTATGGAAGCGGCTTGCGCGGGGCGCGGAGCGCTCGTGCGCCATTACCGCGATGGCGCGGTAATGGGCATCAGCGACGTGCTCGCCAAGGCCGGCCGCCTGCTGGGCAATGTCCGGGCCTGCAAGGCCGACATTGCCGCCTGGCGGCCGGACGTGGTAGTACTTATCGATTATCCCGGTTTCAATTTCAAGATAGCGAAGTTTGCACACAAGGCCGGACTCAAGGTCTTCTACTATATTGCGCCCAAGACCTGGGCTTCGCGCGAAGGGCGCAACCGGAAACTGCGCAAATACGTCGACAAACTCTTCGTCGTATTCCCTTTCGAGGTGCCTTATTTCGAGAAGGAGGGCATTCCGTTCGTCTACAAGGGCAATCCTCTCGTCGACGCCGTCGACGGGCACGACTATGCCCGTCCCGTCGACGGCCCGTACATCGCGCTGCTCGCAGGCTCCCGCAAGGGGGAGATCGCGCGGATGATGCCCGTATGCATGGAGGCTGCCGACAGGCTGGGATGCAAGGTGGTCGTGGCCGGTGCCCCGGCGCGCAGCGAAGCGGATTACGCGCCGTACATCGCCGGCCGCCCCAATGTCGAACTGCTCTTCGGCAGGACATACGATATCCTGAAATATGCTGACGCGGCCGTCATCAATTCCGGGACGGCATCGCTGGAGGCGGCGCTCATCGGCACACCCCAGGTGGTATGCTGGAGCGGATCGAAACTGACTATCTTTGTGGCGAGGCATATCTTCCGGGTAGGGGACCATCTGAAATTCATCAGCCTTGGAAACCTCATAATAGACAGGCAGGCTTTCCGGGAACTTATACAGGAGGACTTCACGGCGGATGCCGTCGTGGAGGAGGTCCGCCGCCTCACTGACGATGCGGAATATCGCGCGCGCATGCTGTCCGACTACTCGGACATCCGCAGCGCGCTAGGCGGCTCCGGCGCTTCCAGGGCCGTCGCCGCGGCAATGATTAAAGAACTTACGCCATGACTGTCAAGGATTTGGATTTCTGCATCATAGACGCGCACAGCCATCTATGGCTGCGCCAGGAAGCCGTTGTGGAAGGCCAGCGCATCTTCCAGCTCAGCAACGGCCGCTCCATTTTCTTCGGCGAGGAGAGGCAGATGCTGCCGCCGTTCATGGTGGACGGCCGCAACACTGCAGGCGTTTTCCTGTCCAACATGGATTACGCACGCGTCTCGGCGGCCGTCGTCGTCCAGGAATTCATCGACGGCCTGCAGAACGAGTATCTGGCGGAGGTGGCCAGGGGCTGGCCGGAGCGCTTCAAGGTCTGCGGCATGTGCGACTATCGCAGGCCGGGCTTCCTCGACGATGCCCTGTGCCTGATCGCCTCCGGCATGTATGCCGGGATGGCGATTCCCGGGCACCGTCTCTCCCGGCCGCTCAACGACCCCGAGTTCATGGCCATGTACGCCAGGATGGAACGCTACGGTATGTTCCTCTCGCTCTGCCTTCACGAGGACAACCACCAGATTGCGGAAGTTGAGGACATCGTCGCTTCGTTCCCCGGCCTCAAGATTGCCATAGGCCATTTCGGAATGGTCACCACGCCTGGCTGGCTGGACCAGGTCCGCCTCGCCCGGCACGACAACGTCTATGTCGAGTCCGGTGGCATCACCTGGCTCTTCAACGAGGAGTTCTACCCCTTTGACGGGGCCGTCCGCACCATCCGTCAGGCAGCGGACGAGGTCGGTATCGGGAAACTTATGTGGGGTTCCGACTATCCCCGTACTATAACCGCCATTACTTACCGCATGTCCTTCGACTTCATCCTCAAGTCCGACCTGCTCGACTACGACGAGAAACGTCTCTTCCTCGGCGGCAACGCCAGCCGTTTCTACGGCTTCGAAGATATCTTCATACCCCATTACGTCAAGAACATGTCAGAATGATCCGCTATATGAAAAGACTAGTTTTTCTTCCGCTTATTGCGGCTTTCCTGTTCTCCATGAATGGAGCGGACGCCCGCGAGGTCCTCAGCATCAATGAGGAATGGACCTTCACCCCTTCCCGGTCGGTATCATCCGGCCGCTTCTTCGGAGGCGGCGCCGGACAGACCGTGGACTTGCCCCATACCTGGAACGCCTCCGACTTCATGGACAACGCCGGCTACCGCCGCGGCTACGGCACCTACACCAAGCAGCTCGACATTCCCGATGAATACCGCGGAAAGAGGGTCTTCCTCAAGTTCGAGGGTGCCGGATCCATGGCTACCGTACTGGTTAATAATCAGATAGTAGGGGAGCATAAGGGTGCGTACAATTCTTTCGTCTTCGAGATCACGCGCAATCTCCGCATCGGAGCGACCAATACCGTCACCGTCATCTGCAACAACGAGCAGCGTTTCGACCTTGCCCCGCAGGGAGGCGACTTCAATATCTACGGAGGTCTCTATCGCGACGCCTGGATGATAGTCACGGAGCCTGAGTGCATCTCGCCCCTGTATTTCGGCTCGAACGGAGTGCTCATCCACCAGAACCTCGTGAACGACAGGCGGGCGGAACTCAGCGTCGACGTGTACCTGTCTTCGACGGATGATTTCACAGGATGTGAAGTGTCTTTCAGCCTGGAAGACGCCTCCGGCAACATCGTTGCGCAGAAACTCTCCTCGGCCGTCAACAACAGCCGCGCGACCTGTTTCGTGGGCCTGGACAATCCCCATCTCTGGAACGGCAAGCAGGACCCCTATCTTTACAAGGCGGTTACCGTCCTCAAGAAGGATGGAAAGGAAGTCGACCGTGTGGAGGAGATGATCGGGCTGAGGTATTTCTGGGTTGATGCCGACAAGGGATTCTTCCTGAACGGCAAGCACCTGAAACTTCAGGGAGTATGCCGCCATCAGGACTGGGCGGAGATAGCCTCTGCCCTGACAGTTGAGAACCATCTCGCTGATTATGACCTATTTGACGAGATAGGTGCCAATGCCCTTCGCCTTGCCCACTATCCTCAGGCCAAGTTCATGTTCCAGGAGGCAGACCGCAGGGGATATATCGTCTGGGAGGAGATTCCCTTCGTGGGAGGCTATGTCGATATCCCCGATTTCGACGAGAACCTCCGCACCCAGCTGCGGGAGATGATCATCCAGAACTACAACCATCCTTCCATCTGCTTCTGGGGCCTCCAGAACGAAGTGCACGCCGAGATCGACAGGATCATCGGCGACCTGAACGACATCGCGCACGAGCTTGACCCCGGGCGTCTGACCACCAGCGCCAGCGACCAGGAGCACACTTACTTCCATATTCCTGATTCGCAGGGTTGGAACAAGTATTTCGGCTGGTACTACGACACCGCGCCCGAACTCGGACCTTTCCTCGACGAGTTCCACGCCAATTTCCCCAACGACCGCATCGCAGTCAGTGAGTACGGTGGTGGAGGAAGCCTCGTCCAGCACGTGGCTTCTTACACCGCAGCCGACGAGGAGGGCGTGCGCGCCACGTCCCGCGGGCGTTTCCATCCCGAGGAGAAGCAGACCTACATCCATTACGAGGAGTGGAAGGCTATTGCGGAGAGGGACTATGTCTGGGGTTCGTTCCTTTGGAATATGTTCGACTTTGCGTCTTCGATGCGCAAGGAGGGCGATACCGACAACCAGAACGACAAGGGACTCGTAACACGCGACCGCAAGACCCGCAAGGACGCGTTCTACTTCTATAAAGCCAACTGGAACAAGGACGTAAGCACCATCCATCTCTGCTCTAAGAACTATACCGAGCGCGAGGAGGATACGACGGAGATCGTCGTGTTCTCGACCGCCCCTTCCGTAAAGCTTTACCTGAACGGTAAACTTGTCGGAACGCAGAAGACCGATGCCTATGCAACGGTCCGCTGGCCCGGAGTCAAGCTCCAGAGCGGAGAGAATACCGTCGTAGTGAAATCGGCAGCAGGGGAGGATTCCGCTGTCTGGACAGTAAAATAAATGAAAATGAGAAAGATATTCTTACTTGCGCTTTTGATTCTGGCCCCGGTTTGCCTGTCCGCCCAGAATCCTGAAGGCTGCACCGTCCTGAAGCTTTGGCCGGACGGAGCCCCGGAGTCCAACGGCCTTGAAGGGCCGGAAACGGTGATGCAGGGCGGCCGGATCGGAAACATTTCCGATCCGGAACTGCTGGTGTTTCCGGCCGCGGAGCCTAACGGCCTGGCTGTCATCATGTGCCCCGGCGGCGGTTACGGATACGTTGCCGCCGAGCACGAAGGAACGGACATGGCCGGCTGGTTCAACGGACAGGGCATCACCTTCGCCGTGCTGAAATACCGAATGCCCAACGGGCACAGCGACATTCCGCTAACGGACGCGCAGCGCGCCATCACGCTGATGCGTTCGCACGCCGACGAGTGGGGGTTCTCGAAACTGGGGATCATGGGCGGTTCTGCCGGAGGCCATCTGGCCGCTTCCGCCTCCGTGCATTATACGAGACGTACGAGGCCTGATTTCCAGATACTTCTGTATCCTCTCATCACTTTTGAGGGACGCGTGACCCCCGGGGGCAGGAACATCCTTTTCGACATGTATCCTTCCGATGACGAGGTAGCGTATTTCTGCTGCGAGAACTATGTCACGCCCGACTGCCCTCCGGCGTTCATCGCGCACAGCGAGGACGATCCCACCGTCCCGGTGGCTGACAGCCGGATGTACGCTGAGAAACTGGAGGAGAACGGAGTGCCTGTCAAACTTATGGTCTTCCCTGACGGGGGACACGGATGGGGCTTCCGCGATACTTTCGCACACAAAGCCGAATGGACCTCCGCCCTTCAGGAGTGGCTGGCCGCTTTTGTGGAATAGCATCACTTCCTGATGCTCAGGTCCACAGGACCGGGCATACCGTAGACATGGGCCCTGTCAGTGAACTGCCAGTAAGTCCAGTCTTTGCTTAAAGGGCTTTCAACCTCATAATGGGCTATCCAGATCGGGTAGCCCTTTTTTATCTCTTCGCTGATAATGTCGCGTGCGAATGAGTCGGAGGTGTAGATTATGGGCTTGCATCCATAGTGGGCCTCGACTGCTTTCAGCCACTGCAATATCCTTTCATTCAGTAGTTTATATGTGCATCCCCGATGAATGGTCTCGATGTCCAGGACCGGAGGGAGGTCGGAATGGCGCAGGGACCCGACCGTGGCGATGAAGTTCTTCGCCTGCAGTTCACCGTCACGGGAACTGCGGAAAAAGTGATATGCACCGCGCCGTATATCGTGCTCCCCGGCTTCAGCCCAGTAGGATTTGAATTTCGGATCCTTCATCGAGACGCCCTCAGTGGCCTTGATGAATACGAATTTGACAGGATAGACCTTGCGGGCCCTTTCCAGGTCACGGATTGTCCGTCCGGAACGGTCGACCATCACGCGGAGCGAATCCCAGAGGATCGGTCCTTCGTTGTGGTGGGAGATGTCGATGCCCAGTTCGCTGAAGGCCATCGCCGGCAGGGAGGCCCCGGCACGTGCCTTGTCGCCGCCCAGGCTCTGCCTTTCCAGCCACGCCCGGCGGCCCAGCGGCAGGCCGATGCCCAGCGCGACTATGAGCGCTGCCGCCGCCACCGCCGCCCAAGCCGGCACCTTCAACTTGCGTTTCCTCCGGCCTTTCGCCTTTTTCCCGGTTGTCTTCTTCTTTTCCATTTACCCCGCAAATATAATCATTCCCCCGACATCCTTCGGCAAAACGGCGAAGGATACGCCTCTCCCCCGGCATCCTTCGGCAAAACGGCGAAGGATATGCCCCTCCCCCCTGCATCCTTCGGCAAAATGCCGAAGGATATGGAACCCTCGACCGGGGGTTGAGGGTTGAGGGGGAGATGTCATTATTTGTGGGTAAAAACGGAAGGGGGCGGTTTTGTTATTTCGGAAGAATACATATATTTGCTGCCGGTGATGAAACTGAGGAGAAACATATCAGCTATCCTGCTGTCGGCGGTACTGCTGCCGGCGCTGCTGCTGGCGCCCATGCACCGGCATCAGTCGGTGGAGGAGGCAGCCAGTGCTTACAGCGCCACAGGAAGCGCCGGAACAGGCAATGCAGAAAGCAATACCGATGTTTCTCCCGATGCAGACAGCAACATCGATAACTGTGCCGGATGTGAATCTCATATACCGCACAGTCACCTGGAAGGCGTACCGCATACCTACGAGTGCCTGGTCTGCCAGTTTTTGACCATAGTATGGCTGGCTTCCGACGAGGAGAGCCCCGAAGCGCCTGTCGAGGAATGCTCTGACATAGTAATTGCCCCTGAGGCGCAGTTTGCACTGCCTTCCGTCCAGGTTCCCGGAATGCGGGCTCCTCCTTTCGTTTTCTGTTGATCACATTGCCGGAAAGTGCTGTGGTGCAGTCCTTCAGCGTGGTTATTCCCGCTTGGCGGACGTTTCCTTCACTGCCTCCGGAGCATTCTATTTACTGAACAGAAAACGAACTGAAACCCGATGAAAAAGATACTTTTTATCGTGGGCATGCTGGGTATAGGCGTGTCCGCGCTGGCACAGGAAGACACTACGGATGTGTTCTTCCGCCACCTGAAACTTAACGAAGCCGTCGTCACGGGAGTGACCGGCGAAAGCAAACTGGGCGAAACCCCGTCGCCGATGAGCGTACTTGATGTTACCGCCCTGCGCGGCAGGGCTTCTTCCAATATAATTGATGCGCTTGCATCCGAACCCGGAGTGAGTCAGGTAACGACCGGTGCCGGAATCTCCAAACCCGTGATCAGGGGACTAGGCTACAACCGGGTGGTTGTCATCTCGGACGGCCTCCGTCAGGAAGGACAGCAGTGGGGTGACGAACACGGAGTGGAAATAGATGCCAATGATGTCCACTCAGTAGAGATTATCAAGGGGCCGGCGAGTCTTATGTACGGTTCGGACGCCCTTGCCGGTGTGATTATCTTCCATGCCGATCCCAATCCTGCTCCGGACTCGTTCTCTGCAGGATTCAGCAGTGAATACCAGAGCAACAGTGGTCTGGCTGCATACAGTCTCTATCACGGAGGCAACCTGAACGGCGTGGTCTGGAACCTGCGCTTCAGCGACAGGTACGCCCACGCATACCGCAATGCCGCAGACGGTCTGGTCCCGGGCTCCCAGTTCCGCGAGCGGGCTGTGACCGGAATGACCGGACTCAACCGCAAGTGGGGGTTCTCCCGTCTCACCCTCGGTTACTATCACCTGACTCCGGGAATGATAGAAGGCTATGAAGATGGCAGTCTGGAAGGCCCAACCGGTTATGGGATGGAACTGCCTTTCCAGCAGGTCCATCATCACAAGGCCTTGTCCGACAATACTTTCCTTGTGGGGGAGGGACGCGTCAAGATGCTTTTGGGCTTCCAGCAGAACCGCCGCCAGGAATATGAAGAAGAGTTGGATGAGGCGGAGTTGGACTTCAAACTGAACACGGTCAACTACGACCTCAAGTATATCTCCGGAGAGACTGACGGATGGAAAGTTTCTACCGGCATAAACGGTATGTGGCAGGAAAGCGACAACCTCGGTGAGGAAGTCCTGATTCCGGCCTACCGGATGCTGGATGCCGGGCTATTCGTCACCGCATCATGCGCGCTCGAGAAGTTGCACTTCTCGGGCGGCATACGCGGTGACCTGAGGCGCCTGCACAGCCTGGCGCTGCCGGGCCGCTTCGAGGACTTCAGCCGCGGCTTCCAGGGCCTGACCGGCAGTGCCGGCGTCGTCTGGTCGCCGCTGCCCGCCCTGAACCTCAGGGCCAATGTCGCCCGCGGCTTCCGCGCCCCCAACCTCAGCGAACTCGCCTCGAACGGCGTACATGAGGGTACTGTCCGTTACGAACGCGGCAACAGCGACTTGAAACCTGAATTCAGCCTCCAGGGAGATTTGGGAGCGGACTTCACTTCTGAGCACTTATCTCTGACGGCAGCAGTGTTCTGCAACCGTATCGACAATTATATCTATGCCGCACGTACCGGTGAGGTGGAAGATGGATACCAAGTCTATCGCTATGAAGCGGATGGTGCCTTTCTGTACGGCACCGAACTCTCCGCCGACTGTCATCCTGTCCACCGGCTTCACCTCGGCGCGGACTGGTCGTACGTCCGAGGGACCTCCGACGGCCGCGACCTCCCGTTGATGCCTGCGCCAAGGCTTGCCGCCGAGGTCAAGTGGGAGATTACCCACGATGGAAAAGTGCTGAACAATAGTTATATAGCATTTCGTGCGGACCACCGCTTCGCCCAGGAACACTTCCTTCCCGGTACCGAAACGGCGACGGAAGCCTACACCCTGCTGGGCGCCTCGGCGGCCACCGACCTGATGGTAAGGGGACGCCGAGCCGCCACGCTCAGCATCATCGCCGACAATCTGACGGATGCAGTCTATTTCGACCACCTCAGCCGCTTGAAATATGTGGGCGTACATAATCCCGGCCGCAACGTGACGTTCAAGCTGGAGATCCCCATCCTGTAATGCCCGATTTCGGGAACAAATCGATGGTTATTGATATTTATTTCTTAAATTTGTTGAGTTTGACAATTATCAAAACCCTTATATTATGAAGAAAACCATCCTTGCCGCCATTGCCGTCCTTTCGACAGCCTTCGTGGCGTCCGCGCAGCAGCAGCGTCCCGCAGAACCTGCTTCCCCTTCGCTTCAATTCACCACCATCAAGGAGCTCCCGATCACTTCCGTGAAGAACCAGGCCAGCAGCGGTACCTGCTGGGCATATTCCACGATCAGTTTCCTGGAGTCCGAGGCCATCCGCATCAACAACATCAAGGACCCCGCCAAGTATCCGGATTTCTCGGTGTTCTTCGTGGTCAGCCATTCTTACGCTGAAAGGGCTGACAAGTATGTCCGCCTCGACGGCAACCTCACCTTCGGTGCAGGTTCCGAGGCTGACGACGTCCTTCACGTGGTACGCGACCACGGTATCGTTCCGCTCAAGGAGATGACAGGTATGAACTACGGCACCGAGCTTCCGGCACAGTCCGAGCTTGACGCCGTCCTCAAGGCCTATGTCGAGGCCGTGGCCAAGGTTCCCAACCGCACCCTCACCACTGCCTGGAAGCGTGGCTACCAGGGCATCCTCGACGCCTATCTCGGCAAGTATCCCGAGACCTTCGTCGTCGACGGCAAGCAGTACACCCCCGCATCCTACCGCGACGCCCTCAAGATCAACCCCGATGACTACGTGACCATCACTTCCTTCACGCATCATCCGTTCTACACCAAGTTCGCCATCGAAGTCTGCGACAACTGGCGCTGGGACGAGGCCTACAACCTCCCCATCGAGGAGTTCATGCAGGTGCTTGACTATGCCATCGACCACGGTTACACCGCCGCCTGGGGCACTGACGTCAGCGAGTCCGGCTTCAACCGCCAGGGCCTCGGCCTGCTTCTCGAGACCGCTGCCAATCCCGCACCCGGTTCCGACCAGGAGCGCTGGGTAGGCCGTGCGACCTCCGCTCAGCCCGTCCCGAACAACCTCAAGGAGATCAACCCTACTCAGGAGTACCGTCAGATCGAATTCGACAAGAAGAGCACCACTGACGACCACGGCATGCACATCTACGGCACCGCCAAGGACCAGTACGGCCGCAAGTTCTACCTCGTGAAGAACTCCTGGGGCGAGACCGGTGCCTACAAGGGCATCTGGTATGCTTCCGAGGCGTTCGTAGCCGGCAAGAGCATCGACCTCGTAGTCCACAAGGACGCTGTCCCTGCAGCCATCAAGGCCAAGCTCGGCATCAGGTAATGGGCGTCCGCAAGGCCATACCGAATACCATCACCTCCATGAACCTCCTCTGCGGGGTCATGGGGGTGATATTCACTTTCAAGGACCGTCCCGACATCGCCTTCTGTCTGATGCTGGCGGCGGCCGTCTTCGATTTCCTGGACGGCCTGGCCGCTCGCGCACTGGGCGCGTACTCCGACATCGGCAAGGAACTCGACTCGCTCTGCGATGTCGTGAGTTTCGGCGTCCTGCCCGCCCTTATGCTTCACCGTACGATGGTGATGCAGGGGGGCGAAACGCCGTGGAGTTATTTCCCCCTGGTACTTGCCGTCTTTTCGGCTCTCAGGCTGGCAAAGTTCAATATTGACGAGCGCCAGCACGCCGGCTTCCTCGGCCTGCCCACGCCGGCTGCCGCGATGATCTGCGGCGCGCTCTGCTGCTTCGCGTTCGCGGAGCCCGGCACCCTGCCTGCGCGCTTCTGCGCCACGGCATGGGGCCTCCCGTTCCTGGCGGTGCTCCTCTCAGCCCTGCTGGTATGCGAACTGCCCATGTTCGCGATGAAGTTCGGAAAGGGGATCGAGGTCAGCCGCGCCACGCGCGCGCGACGCATCGCGTTCTTCTGCGTCGCGCTGGTGGGCGCAATCATCACCGCCGCCTTCGGCCTTCACTGGTCGCTGGCGGTGCTGACAGCGTTCCTGGGTTATGTGCTGGTAAACCTTATCTGAAGAACTTGCAGGACTCCTTTTCCCCTGCAATCCATACCGAATCACCTGCCCGGAAGTGGAAATCCGCTTTCGGGTTTGTTATGAACTCGTTGTCCCTCAGCACGCTGAGGACCATGCATCCACTTTCGCGCATCGCGAGGTCCTTGAGAGCCTTGTCGTAGAGGAAGGATGACTCCGTGACGGGGATGATCTCGACGGAGAAGTCCTTGTCGTTGCCGGAGGTCGTGAGCCGTACGGAGTGAGGGTCGATGATCTCGTGCTCCATAAGCTTGGCGAAGCCGTCGATCTGGGCGCTCGTGCCTACGGCCAGCAGGCGGTCGTACGGGTAGATGCGCTCTTCTCCCTTTGGAATGAGGATGGAGCGGGAGCCGCGGACTATCTTGACGATGTTCACGCCGGTGGAACTGCGGAAAGGTATGTCACGCAGCCTCTCGCCTATATACTGCGAGTCGGGGGAGATGTAGAACGAGTCGATGTGGACGTCGTAACCGGAAAGCTTCTCCCTGATGGTCGTGGTGACGGGGGCCTGGCGGCGTTTTTCCATCTCGCGGGCATTGAGGTTGGAGATGAAGGTGTCTTCCAGGCCGGAGAACTTGATGTACCGGGGCAGGACGCGCAGCAGGACAAGGGTGGCGGCGATGATAAGCAGCACGGCCCACCACGACAAGTCGAACTTGCTGGAAATGAATACGAGGATGAAAGCGATGGCAAGCAGCAAGCGCAGGACCATCAGCGACAGTATAGGCCATTTGTTGCTGTCTTTCTCCTTCAGAAGCTTGCGTACGTGCCCTTGCAGGGAGCCTCTCTGGACAGAGAGTCCGTACAGGAAAGGAGCCATCACAACCAGCGTTATCACGACACCGGTCCACTTTACGAGAGTTGGACTGACCCCTTTCATGATTTTCTCGAGCAGCCCGTCGAGGAAGGTGTGCGAGCCGATCAGCACGGCAATCAGGATGATGCTGTACAGTGCGATGCGGGTAGCATAGGCGGTAAGGAACACCTTCCATTCGCTCTTCTCTGCCGAGGATTTGCTGTGGGTCTCCTCGTCGGAGGTATTGAGCCGCGCCAGCAGTTTGGCCGGCAGCTTGCGGTGCAGCCACAGGCTGGCCGGATCCGCAGCCTTGATCATGAACGGTGTCGCAAAGGTCGTCAGGACGGAAACGGCGATGATTACGGGGTAGATGAAGCCGCGCATGACGCCCAGCGACACCCCGAGACTGGCGAGGATGAAACCGAATTCGCCGAGCTGCGCGAGGCTGAATCCGGTGTGGACCGCAGTGTCGAGGCTCTTGCCGGCGAGCAGCGCGCCGATGGTTATGAAGGTCATGATCCCTCCGACCGCCAGCAGGGCAATTACGAGAATCGTCCCCCAATGCTCGCCTATGACGGCAGGGTCGATCATCATGCCGACGGACACGAAGAAAATGGCTCCGAAGAGGTCCTTGATGCCCGAGACCAGATGCTCTATGTGCTCACCTTCAATGGTTTCGGCGAGAATCGAACCCATCACGAAGGCGCCGAGGGCTGAAGAGAAACCCACCGCCGTGGCGAGCGTCACCATGCCGAAGCAGAGGCCTATCGAAATGATGAGGAGTATCTCGTCGTTGAGGTATTTGCGGGCCTTTTTCAGGAGCGAAGGGATCACGTAGATACCCACCAGGAACCAAAGGATGATGAAAAACGCCAGTTTGGCGAGGTTCCAGATCATCTCACTGCCCGAGAACTGGTTGGACACCGCCAGGGTGGAGAGTAAGACCATCAGGACGACGGCGATGAGGTCCTGGACGATCAGGCTGCCGAAGACCAGCGGGGCGTAGGGCTTTTTCTTGAGCCCCATGTCGTTGAAAGCCTTGATGATGACGCTGGATGAGGACATGGACATCATGCCTCCGAGGAAGAGGCTCTCCATGGTGGACCAGCCGAGGACGGAGCCTACGGTGAGGCCGACCATGAACATACCGATGCAGTTGGTGCCGGCCGTGATGAGCGCGCTGCTGCCCACCTTGAGCAACTTCTTGAAACTGAACTCGAGTCCCAGGGCGAAGAGCAGGAAGATGATGCCGATCTCGGACCACTGCTCGACCGACTCCACGCTGGAGATGGCGGGGAGGAGGCCGAGATGCGGGCTCACGAGGAATCCCGCGATGATGTATCCGAGTATCGGGGGCTGCTTCAGAGCCCGCGAAATGACGGTGAAGATGCCGGCGGCGATAAGGATGACCGCCAGGTCGGCGACCAGGTTGAGTTCAGATCCCATAACGAAGACAAATTTAAGAAATAAATCCTTATCTTAGCGCTGCGATGGGAAATCCCAAGGTCATATTGTATATCCACGGGATGGGCGGGGGAGCGGACAGCCGCATCCCGTCCATACTCTCTGAGTGCCTTCCTCCCGACCTGAGGGTAGTTGTCAGGACCTATGACTTCGATCCGGAAGTAGCTGAGGGACAGATATCCGCGTGGATAGAGGAACTCCGGCCGGCGGTGCTGGGGGGGGAGTCCCTCGGGGCCAACCACGCATTGGCAATGCGTATCAAATATGGTCTGCCTACCGTGCTGGTTTCGCCGGCCATGAATGCGCCGGCGGTGCTGCGCGCCCTGGCGCCCGCCACCCTGGTGCCGGGCGTCGGCGCGCTGCTCGGGTGCATCTACAGGCCGCGCCCCGGCGAGCGCCAAGAGCTGCGCTTCCGCTTCTCCGCGCTCCGCAAATGGCGGCCTGTCAGGCTTGACCTTGCCCGCGGCGCCGACGCTCCGCTATTCGCTTTTTTCGGCGCCCACGACCATTACCGCGGGAGCGGGATCGTGTCCCTGCGCGCCTGGCGGCGCCATTTCGGGGAGGATACGTATGAGATCTACGACGGCTCCCACTTCATGGAGGAGCCATACGTCAGGACCCTTCTGGCAGACCGCCTGAGGGGCCTGGCAGAAGGGTCCTGCTGAAAGTCTGTACAGGGACCTAGAAGCCTATGATGAGGCGAAGGTCTACACCCATGAACATAAGGCTCTTGGTATTGAAGTCGACATCGTTTTCGTAGGCAGATGCTATCGAAGACGTGGTGATGTTCTTGGTGTAATGCTGGAACGGCAGGCCGAAACTGAAGGAGATGGATTTGTTGACGGCGATGCCGACCTGGGGCTCTACGAAAAATCCCTTGGCGTTGCAGTGCTCGAAATTCTTGATTACGTTCTTGGCGCCGCTTTGCTTGCCGGAGTTGTAGGCTGAAATGCCGAAACGGTAGCCCAGATCGCACTGGAAGAAGAAAGTGCTCTGGGAGAAGCCGGTGTCGCCCAGGAGATAGCGGCCGCGCAGGAAGAGCGGGACTGTCAGCTCTCCGTGATAGTCGAACTCGTTCTTGTTGTTGAGCTTGCCCTGAAGGGCGAGGGCGTGATAGTAGTCGAGGCCGCCTCCGACACCGAACTGGAACTCGGGAGAGAAACGGTACAGGAAGGAGAGGTCGACTCCACCTATGCCCTTGGAACCACGGCCGACGCCCTCTCCGATATGGAGGTCGAGATAGGAGGCGACTGTGCCAACATTGCCATTGTTGCTGCCGCCGCGGTCGTCGGAATACCTTTGTGCGTATGCGTTTGAGAAGGAGAGGCAGCATACAGCTGCAGCCAGGAGGATTCTGATATTCATTTTCATGATCGTATTTTTTACAAAAATAGCATTTTTTCACGTCAATCCAAATCATTGGAACCCTTTCCTTATGTTGGGAATGAGGCAGAAATGTCTTAACTTTGCATTTAAATTACTACCGTATGAAAACTGTCATCACCTTCCTTTCGATCTCCGCAGCCGTGCTCCTGACCGCCCTCTTGGCGGGCGGGTGCCGCGAGACCGCGGGTCCGGGCCGCAGGACCGTACCGTTCGTCGAGCGCACCATCAGCGGAAGGGGGCGGGACTGGGCCCTGGTTTCCGGCTTCAATCCTTCCGATTCCAGGGGCACCATCGCCCTGGTGGGTTCCGCAGAGCGCAACCGCCTGCTGGCCGGGCGTTTCCTTACGGGCGACGACTTCGACAACATCGACGGCCGCCTCGTCCCTGACGAACTGCCTGATTTCTCGGGCGAGAGGATAGACATCATCTCCGACCTGGCCAACCTCCCATACGAGTCATTCCTGGGCGGGAACGAAGACAGTTTGCGGACGGTCACCGTACGCAATCTCCTGTCAGCCCTCGATACTGCATTGAGCCTCGGGGCTTTCGACAACGAGAAGCTGGAGCGCAAGGAGAAATCAAAGGTAGTCATATTCACTTCTCCGCTGTCTGCGGAGTATGGCGCATTCGACATCGACACCCTCGTACGGACCGCCGGAAAGTCCATTCCTGTCATTTTCCCGTCCCGTCTCATATTCGGTAGGCAGCTTGACCGCAACATACCGCATCTGCACGTGGCCGTCGTCACTGACAGCGTCACGGCGCGCTCCGGCGCTTACCAGCACGTCTTCGACGAGATGGCGGCGGAGCGCGGGCAGCTTGGCTGCGGCTGCGTGGCCTTCCCGGCCGACTCGCTCTCCTATGCAGGAGACCTCCTGGACGGGTATCGCGCCGCAGGCGGCAACATGCCGCTGTCGGCAGTCGTCATCGACGACCCGACAGTGGACATCAACGCCGTGCGCGATTCTTTCGACTGGATAATGCGCGTGCAGAGCGAGGCCAACCTCGGCTACCGCAAACTCATAGCCGACGGTTTCGTCGTCATCGATGCCCTGAGGGCGGTCACAGACGAGTGTTACCGCATCCTCCGGGGTACCAACAATTTCACTCACGACATCGCCTATCCTCATTCAAAGGATTTTGTCACGATCCGGTCCACCACCGGGGGCGGCTACAACCTCGTGGAACAGTATTGACATGTACAAGATCACAGTTTCTGCCGAAGATATAGAGCGACTGGAGATGGTATCCTTCCCCGGGCAGATCATCGTCATCGACAAGCCCGGCGAGATGCTGGAGAGGGCGGTGGCCTATCTCCGCCGGCAGAAGATCGTCGGTTTCGACACTGAGTCACGTCCCTGTTTCTCGGCCGACCAACCGCATTACGGAGTGTCTCTCCTGCAGCTTTCCGGCGCCAAGAGGGCTTACCTTTTCCGTGTCAAGAAATGCGGAATGCCCAAGTCGCTTTGCCGCGTGCTGGCGAGCTCCCGCATCGTCAAGGTAGGCGCAGCCGTCCATGACGATCTGAGGGGGCTGAAGCGTCTGCACGGCTTCGAGCCGGAGGGTTTCGTGGACCTTCAGAAGATTGGCTGGGAGTACGGCATCAAGGACAAGGCTGTTAAGAAACTGGCTGCCAACATATTGGGTATCAGGATTTCCAAAACCCAGCAGCTCTCCAACTGGGAGGCCGACAAGTTGAGTGAAGCCCAGCAGAAGTACGCCGCTACGGACGCGTGGGTGTGCCGTGAGATGTATCTCAGGCTCCTGCAGTCCGAGAAACATCCGCTCACTCCCGAGCAGATGCTCCCCAATCCTCCTAAAACCGAATCCAATGATCAAGGTCATACTGAAGAAAGGTAGGGAAGAGTCCCTGCTCCGTTTCCATCCCTGGGTGTTTTCCGGCGCCATCGCACAGGTCGCCGGCAACCCTGCCGAGGGGGATATAGTCGCAGTGCATGCCTCCGACGGAGGCTTCCTGGCCTGCGGACACTACCAGATCGGGTCCATAGCCGTAAGGGTGCTGAGTTTCGACCGCTCGGCGCTCGCGCCGGACTTCTACGAAGTCAGGCTCGCGCGGGCGCTGGAGGCGCGGCGCGCCGTCGGGCTGGCTGCCGGAGGCAGCATCCCCGCCGACGCAGCGCCGCGCACCGACTGCTACCGCCTGGTCCACGGCGAAGGCGACGGCCTGCCCGGCCTCGTCATCGACTTCTACGACGGAGTCTGCGTCCTCCAGGCGCATTCCGTCGGAATGTTCCGTGCCAAGCACCAGATTTGTGAGGCACTTAAGGCCGTCTACGGCGACAGCCTCAAGGCCGTGTATGACAAGAGTTCCGGTACGGCCCCTTTCAAGGCAGGTCTCGACCTGATCGACGGTTATCTGTACCGTGCCGAGGGCTTCTCG
The DNA here is from genome assembly GCA_017519865.1 of Bacteroidales bacterium. Taxonomy (GTDB): domain Bacteria; phylum Bacteroidota; class Bacteroidia; order Bacteroidales; family UBA932; genus Cryptobacteroides. Next base: position 21,835 of record JAFWRQ010000001.1, read on the forward strand.
GACGATGAACAGACCGTTCTTGAGAACGGCCACAAGTTCATCGTCAACTGGACGGAGGGCCAGAAGACCGGCTTCTTCCTGGACCAGCGCGAGAACCGCGCCCTGGTCGGCCGCTACGCCGCCGGACGCAATGTCCTCAACCTTTTCTGCTATACCGGCGGATTCTCCATCTACGCGCTGGCCGCAGGCGCGGCACACGTCGACTCCGTCGACAGTTCCGCCAAGGCCATGCTTATGGTCGACCGCAACGTAGCCCTCAATGGCTTCGACGAGTCCCGTCATACCGGCTATACCACCGACGCCATCGATTTCCTGAAGAATGCCCCTGAGGGCAAGTACGATCTGATGATCGTGGATCCTCCGGCATTTGCCAAGCATCGCGGCGTCCTGAAAAACGCCCTGCGCGCCTACCAGAGGCTGAATGCCGCCGCCATCGCCAAAGTGGCTCCGGGCGGCCTTGTCTTCACTTACAGTTGCTCGCAGGTCGTCGATAAGGAGTCTTTCGCCCTGGCTGTCTTTTCCGCTGCCGCCTCCGTCGGCCGCAGCGTCCGCATCCTCGACAGGCTCAACCAGCCTGCCGACCATCCCGTCAGCATCTATCACCCCGAGGGCGAATACCTCAAGGGGCTTCTCCTATATGTAGAGTAATATCCTGAAATGAAAGAAACCAATATCGGCCTTTTCAATGAGAGCTTTCCTCCTGTAATGGACGGAGTTGCCGTATGTGTTGAGAACTATGCCCATTGGATGCAGGAAAAGGTCGGGGGAGTCGCCGTCGTCACACCCCGCAATCCTGGAGCAGACTACAGCGACAAGGTCTATGAAGTGCTGGACTACTTATCCGTTCCGGTTCCTTTCAGGGCGCCTTATGTGACAGGCATCTCCGAGATAGATCCGGTATTTCTCAAACAATTGCTGCAGAGACGTTTCAAGATAGTTCACGCACATAGCCCCTTCGTCGCGGGCAAAACTGCCGCAAGGATTGCCCGCTTGCAGAAGATTCCCCTGGTGGCCACTTTCCATTCCAAGTATCGCGAGGATTTCGCGCGGGTCATTCCCGGACAGGCGATGCTTGATGTCATTATCAAAGAAATAGTCCGGTTTTACAAGAAGGCGGATGCTGTCTGGGTCCCGCAGGAGTCCGTCAAGGATGTCCTTTACAGCTATGGCTACAAAGGCCCCATCGACGTGATGCCTAACGGATGCGACTTGGCCGGCGATTATCCGGATTCCTTTTTCAAGGAGGCCAGGGCTTTCCTGGGCCTTGAGGAAGGACTTTTTACGCTGCTCTATGTAGGACAGCATATCTGGGAGAAGAACCTGCGCTTCACGATTGAAGCCCTGGCCCGCGTCAAGGACTTGCCTTTCAGGATGTTCTTCGTAGGGACAGGCTACGCCGAAGGTGAAATGAAGGAGCTCGTCGAGCGCCTCGGCATAGCCGATAAGGTCACCTTCGTTGGCCGGGTTACTGACCGCGAACTTCTCAAGAAGTATTATGCAGCCGCGGACCTGTTCCTGTTCCCGTCGCTTTACGACACCGACGGACTCGTGGTCCGCGAGGCGGCTGCCCTCAGCACGCCGTCCGTGATGCTGCGGGAGGCCTCGGCCTCCGGCATGCTCACCGACGGCGAGACCGGCTTCAGGATCGACGGCACGCTCGACGCCTTCGAGGCGTTGCTGCGGGCCCTGGCGGCCGACCCGGGCCGGCGCCAGGCTGTCGGTCGCGCCGCCCGCGGCATCGTCCGCTCCTGGCAGGACGTCGCATGGGAGGCCCTTGACCGCTACAACGCCCTCCTCACCCGCCGCTTCCTCATCCACCCCCTCGCCTAAGCTCCCCGGTCCCTCGCTTAGACCTCCCGGCCCCGACATCCTTCGGCATTTTTCCGAAGGATGCGGCCCTCTCCCCGACATCCTTCGGCATTTTTCCGAAGGATGCGTCTCCTCGCCCGACATCCTTCGGCTTTTTTCCGAAGGATGTGGCCCTCTCCCCGACATCCTTCGGCATTTTTCCGAAGGATGCGGCCCTCTCCCCGACATCCTTCGGCTTTTTTCCGAAGGATGCGCCTCCTCGCCGTTAACCCTCAACCTTGGGTAGAGGGTTAAACTGGTTTTCGCTGGCGGGGCATTGAGTTGAAAGGATAAATTGTTATTTTCGCGTTCAATGTACATTGAACCGAAATGCCAGTCAAATACCATACAATTGAACCGGCGGCCGAGTCGATTGCTGAGTCGGCAATCGAGTCGGCTGTCGAGCCGAAGGTTGCCGTTGATCTGTCGGCGGCTGTTGATTTGTCATCTGCAAAGGATCTGCCGGCTGGGGTCGAACGGCATCCGTTCGAACCGTTCCTGCCGGCCGGCGCCAAGGTATTGATGCTCGGCAGTTTTCCCCCTCAACGCAAACGCTGGTGCATGGAGTTCTATTACCCCAACTGGCTGAATGATTTTTGGAGGATTTGCGGAATCATCTTTTTCGGGGATAGCGGCCACTTTGTGATTCCTGGTAAGAAATGCTTTGATATTCAAATGGTTAAGGGATTTTGTTCGGAGAAGGGTATCGCGCTTTTTGACACTGCGACGGAGGTTCGTCGGCTGAACGACAATGCCTCTGACAAGTTCCTGGAGGTTGTCACGCCGACGGACATTCCTGCCCTGCTGGCGCAGATCCCGGAATGCCGCGCCGTGGTCACCACCGGTCAGAAGGCCACCGACGTCCTGCTTGCCGCATGCTCTCCCGCCGGCCAAGGAGCGTCCCGTGCTCCGGCCGCCCTTGGGACGTCCCGTGATCCCGCTGACTTTGGCGACCCCGCTGCGCCCGGCTTTGCCGGCGCCGGCGCGACTGCCGGCATTGCTGCGCCCCCTGTAGGGGGCTGCGTGCCGGCCGTCATCGCCGGCCGCGCGGTTGACTTCTGGCGCATGCCGTCGACATCCCGCGCCTATCCGTTGCCGCTGGACCGCAAAGCCGACGCTTACCGTCACCTCTTCACTGCCCTAGGCCTTCTCTAACCTCCCGAGAGTTTATCCGAAATATCTTATTCCGCAGGGAATTAGTGTGTTACTGCTTGAAGATCAGCTCCATCAACTGCCACTTTGAGGATGAAGGAGCCGACGGGTCACATCCCTGGAACTGAGCGACATAGGCCTCCCATTCGGCTTGCCTTGGCAGCGAAGCGAGCCGCGCCATGTCGCGCTCCCAGTCGAAATCGTCAACAGTGTCGCAGATCATAAACAACTTCCGTCCATGTCGGTATATCTGCATATCGATGATCCCGACTTCCCTCTGGCCGGCAATCACCTCCGGCCAAACATTCTGATGTACCTCGCAGTACCTGCGGATCATTTCCTCGTCATCGACTAACTCCAGAGTCTGACAGTACCTCTTCATCGTTCTTTATTCTGATCTATTATACTCCCTTCCCTCCGTAACCCTCAACCTTCGGTGGAGTGTTAACACGATTTTTTACGAAAGTGGCCGTAACCCTCAACCGGCGGTGGAGGGTTATGCGCTTGAGGACGGCATGCCCCTGCCGATGGCGTGGGTGATAGGATAAATCAAAAAACGCCTTCCACACATCTGGAAGGCGTTTCTGAGGTGCCTAGCGGAATTGAACCGCTCTACCTGGTTTTGCAGACCAGTGCCTAACCTCCCGGCCCAGGCACCAAAAAGGACTACAAATATAGGGATTCTTTTTTGATAAACAAACAAAATCTCTGCGCGGACATCCGTATGACGCCGTAACTGGAAAACCCTCCACCGCCGGTTGCGTCCCCTGGCCCGGTATCCTTCGGCATTTTTCCGAAGGATGTGGCACTGGCCGTGGTATCCTTCGGCATTTTTCCGAAGGATGTGGCTCTCGGCTCGGTATCCTTCGGCATTTTCCCGAAGGAAGCGGCTCTGGTTGTGATATCCTTCGGCATTTTTCCGAAGGATGTGGCTTTCGGTGGGGTGGAAGAGGATGGTGGGGAGGTTGTGGAGAGGGGAGTGGGGAAAATTGGAGAATAATTTGTATTTTTGTGGAGATAAGCACATTTGAGATGAAAGGTATCGTTCTGGCCGGGGGATCCGGCACGCGTCTATATCCGATTACAAAGGGCGTGAGCAAGCAGCTCCTGCCGATTTATGACAAGCCGATGGTTTATTATCCCATCAGCGCGCTGATGCTGGCGGGTATCAGGGATATCCTGATCATTTCGACGCCGCAGGACCTGCCGGGCTTCCGGCGCCTGCTGGGCGACGGAAGCGATTACGGCGTGCGGTTCGAGTACGCCGAGCAGCCGAGCCCGGACGGGCTCGCGCAGGCGTTCATCATCGGCGCCGATTTTATCGGCGATGATGCAGCCTGCCTCGTGCTCGGCGACAACATTTTCCACGGCGCCGGATTCACGGAGCTGCTCCGCCAGGCCGTGAAGGACGCCGAGGAAAATGCCAAGGCCACCGTCTTCGGTTACTGGGTGAATGACCCTGAACGCTACGGCGTAGCCGAATTCGATGCGGAAGGCAACTGCCTCAGCATCGAGGAGAAGCCGAAGGCGCCGAAGTCCAACTACGCTGTGGTCGGACTGTATTTCTACCCTAACAAGGTGGTTGAAGTGGCGAAGAACATCAAGCCTTCGGCGCGCGGCGAACTGGAGATCACTTCAGTGAACCAGGAGTTCCTGAAGGATGGCGAGCTCAAGGTGCAGGTGTTCGGCCGAGGCTTCGCCTGGCTCGACACCGGCACGCACGACTCGCTCGCCGAGGCATCCATCTTCGTCGAGACTCTCGAGAAGCGCACCGGCCTGAAGATCGCCTGTCTCGAAGACATAGCCTTCGAGAACGGCTGGATCACGCCGGAGCGCCTGCGCGAGATCGCCGCCCCTATGGCGAAGAACCAATACGGACAGTACCTCCTCCGCCTTGCGGACGGGACGCTTAAATAATTGACTGATATGTACAAAAGAACGATCATCATTACAGGAGGAGCCGGATTCATCGGCTCGCACGTCGTGCGGCTTTTCGTTACGAAATATCCTGACTATCATATCATCAACGTCGATAAGCTGACCTATGCCGGCAATCTTGCCAACCTCAAGGACATTGAGAATGAGCCTAATTACACGTTCGTCAAGGCCGACATCTGCGACTTCGACGCGATGCTCGCGCTGATGCAGAAGGAGCACGTGAACGGCATCATCCACCTGGCGGCGGAGAGCCACGTGGACCGCAGCATCAAGGACCCGTTCACGTTCGCGAAGACGAACGTGCTCGGGACCCTCAGCCTGCTGCAGGCCGCCAGGCTCTACTGGGAGTCGCTGCCCGAGAAATACGAGGGCAAGCGCTTCTACCACATCTCCACCGACGAGGTGTACGGAGCGTTGGAAATGGATTGCCCGGAGGGCGTCGAGCCCCCCTTCACGACGAAGGCGTCTTCGGGGGAGCACCACCTCGCTTACGGCTCGTCCTTCTTCACGGAGGACCGTAAATATTTGCCGCACAGCCCCTACAGCGCCGCCAAGGCCAGCTCGGACCATTTCGTCAGGGCTTTCCATGACACCTATGGCATGCCGACCATCGTGACGAATTGCTCCAACAACTATGGCCCCTACCAGTTCCCGGAGAAATTGATCCCTCTGTTCATCAATAATATCCGCCATCGCAAACCGCTTCCCGTTTACGGAAAGGGCGAGAACGTCCGCGACTGGCTGTACGTCGAGGACCACGCCAGGGCGATAGACGTCATTTTCCATGAAGGAAAGATTGCCGAGACGTACAATATCGGCGGATTCAACGAGTGGAAGAACATCGACATCATCAAGGTGCTCATCCGCACCGTGGACCGGCTGATAGGCCGTCCCGAGGGTGCGGACGAGGATCTGATCACTTATGTGACAGACCGTGCCGGCCATGACCTCCGCTATGCGATCGACTCGACCAAGCTCCAGCGCGAGCTGGGCTGGGAGCCGTCATTGCAGTTCGAGGAGGGCATCGAGAAGACCGTCCGCTGGTATCTGGACAACCAGGAATGGTTGGACAATGTGACCAGCGGTGACTATCTTGAGTACTATTCCAAGATGTACGACAACCGTTAGCCAATGAACGACATATTCTTTTCGTTGATGCTCCTCGGGGCTTTGTCCGGCGGAGCCGGTCAGCCGCTGCCTTATTGGGCGACGGCTAACCAGTGGGGTTTGATGCCTGAGAACCAGGGATTTATGTCGGTGGTGCAGGCGCGGACGGAGTTCGACGCCGCGCGGACGCTCCAGCTTCGCTGGGGCGCGTCCCTGGCGGCGAACGAGTACGCCAACGATCTTGATCCCGGCTCCAATCCGTTGCATATAATGGCTGACGAACTGTACGGTTCTCTTCGTTGGAAGGCCTTTACACTTGACTTGGGAATAAAGCACAGGGAGCTGGGTTTCTATGGCGCGGATGCGCGCCTCGGCTCGCTGTCCACCACGGGTGGACACGTGGCCGAGAGCGGCAACGCCCGCGCCATGCCGGGCTACCTCCTGTCGTTGGACCCTGTAGCCATCCCCTGGACAGGTCGGCACGTTTGGCTCTATGGTGCCTATGGAGACTATAAACCCCTTGGTCCCAACTACGTAGAGGGTCCCCTCGTCCACCGGACGCGCATAGGTTTCCGTTTTGACATAGGAAGTCGCCTGCGCCTTAACTTCCTCCTCGACCACTACGCTATCTGGGGCGGAACCATCCCTAATAAAGTCACTATGCCTGTCACCTTGGAAAATTACTTCCGCGTTGTGACCGGTCGCCACGCCAGTTCCGAAGGAACCTGGAGCGACCGCCTCAACGTCATCGGTGACCAGGGCGGCGGAGAACTCTGGGGAGCAGAGTATCTCGGCGATGGCTGGAGGGTTGTCTTCCAGCACGATATTCCTTATGCTGACGGCTCCGGGATGGGTTTCCAGAATTTCCCGGACGGAGTGACTACCCTTCATTTCGGGTGGAACGACAAGAACCGATGGATCTCCGACGTTCTCTACGAGCATACCTATACGATGTACCAGTCCGGTCCTTTCAATGGGGAACAATTTGATGCAGAGGGACATAGCATTACCCCTCCCGGCGTCAAGACCACTGGTGGAGACAACTATTTCAACAATAGTGAATACCGCTCCGGCTGGACGAGTTACGGCCGGCCGATCGGTACCCCGCTGATGTACCCTATGGGTACACGCGCGGGTACCTGGACCGGCGCCGTAATGGTCCAGGGCCTTGAGAACACTCGTCTCAAGGCACATCACTTCGCCCTCTCCGGCAAGCTCTTCCGGCAGCATCCCTACAAGCTGATGCTGACCTACTCCGCCAACCACGGCACCTATGGCCGGCCCTACGCCGGCGAGTCCGCCTGGAACAAGGAATGGGGGAGCGTCGCGGAGACGCCGCTTCGGCAACTCAGCGCCGCCTTCACCGGCGCCGTCCTCCTCCGCCCCGGCTTCCTCCGCTCTGGCTCCCTCCGCCGCGATTCCTACACAGCCTCCGCCTCCCTCGGCTCTTCCGCTTCCTTCGGCTCTTCCGCTGCATCCGGTGCTCCCGGCGTTTCCTCCGCCGCCTCCCGCAACTCCTCCGCTGCGCCCACGACGCACGTCGGCCGACGTCCTATGGACCTCTCCCTCCTGTACGGCCTCTACGCCGACCGCGGCTCCGTCCTCCCTGACACCTTCGGCGCCACCCTCGGCGCCCGCCTCTCCTTCTAACCTTCTTGGTTAACCCTCGACCTTAGGTTGAGGGTTACGTGGGAAAACAGCCAAAAGCGCGTTAACCCTCGACCTTAGGTTGAGGGTTATGTGAGAAAACGTCCAAAAGTGCGTTAACCCTCGACCTTTGGTTGAGGGTTATGTGAGAAAACGTCCAAAAGTGCTTTAACCCTCGACCTTTGGTTGAGGGTTACGTAAGAAAACGTCCAAAAGTGCTTTAACCCTCGACCTTAGGTTGAGTGTTATGTGGGAAAACGGTTAAAAGCGCTTTAACCCTCTACCTTAGGTTGAGTGTTATGTGGGAAAACGGTTAAAAGCGCGTTAACCCTCTACCTTAGGTTGAGGGTTATGTGAGAAAACGTCCAAAAGTGCTTTAACCCTCGACCTTAGGCTGAGGGTTGTGGAAGGAAATGTTAGAAATCTGTGGATCGTTCCTAGATAAAGGGTTGGTGGTCAGAGTTTTTGACTTTTATCCGTTTCCATTTTCAGAAAACGGATAGCTATGTCTATTTTTGCTGCTGGCGTTTGCCGATAGAAATAATATTAATGGGTTTTGAGGCAGAGTGGGGTGCAATGACCCTCGTTGCTGACGGACCGGATTAAAACTAATGACTATGAAAAAGAAAATCAGTGAGTTGGCCCCTAACCTGGAGGCCGTGCTGGCGCCGCATCGCAGTATCGCTTATGACGCGTTGACTGATGTGTTGATGGATGCTTTGGAAGAACTTTTATTGCTACTGAAAAAGGAGGAAGCAGGCGAGGGATTCGAGTTCGACAAGAGGGTTTGCGGCTTCCGGCCGGAGCAGATGGAAAGGCTGACGAAATGCGGGGACTCTGAGAAACTATTGCATTGGGTATCAGGGATGTCCGAGCAGGAAAGGCTTTCCCTTTTGATGGCATTCCTGAACTGGGACGAGATCCGGATGCGGGAGTTTCGCGCGCGTTTTCCGAATTCGTTCATGAAATGGAATCCTTCCGACGACGAGGAGCTTCGGAGGATGTATGCCGGCGGCAGTACGTGGCGCGCTCTCTCGAATCACTTCGGGCGGAACGTCAATGCCATCAAGCTGCGGCTGCAGCACTTGGGCATTGACCTGGGCGCCGACGCGGCGAGCGCGCGCTTCCCGCGGCGCACGGTGATAGCCGCGCCGCGGGGGCAGGCGGGCGGAAA
>JAFWRQ010000008.1 GCA_017519865.1 Bacteroidales bacterium
CATCGAGCTGCCGCTGCGCTATCTGAATATCAGCGTCAGCGAGCGCAAGGCCAAGGTCACGGAAATCATGAAGCGCATGGCCATCAGCCACCGGGCCAATCACTTCCCGCAGCAACTTTCCGGCGGTCAGCAGCAGCGCGTGGCCATCGCCCGCGCCGTGGTGGCAGGCCCAAAGCTGATCCTCGCGGATGAGCCTACCGGTAACCTCGACTCCAAGAATGGCAAGGAAGTGATGGACCTCCTGAAGGAACTGAACCAGGAAGGCACGACCATTGTGATGGTGACCCACTCCCAGAAGGATGCCGCCTGCGCCCAGCGCACCATCGACCTCTTCGATGGCCAGATCGTCTCCGACGTGAAGAACGAGCTGTAATGAAGCGCAACTCAGATATTCTTATCAAAGTCCTTTCTCTGGGCGTGGGACTGGCAGTGGGCATCGTGCTCATTGCCAAGGTGTTCTTCGAACTGAGTTACGACAGGTTTTACAAGGACATCGACCGGGTGTATACGATCAACACCTGGTACTCGCAGAACGGGGATGAGAATGATTACGGGCAGGTGAGCGGCGCCGTGGCCGTCGGATTCATGGAGGAGGTCCCTGGCGTTGAAGAAGGGACGCGTACCACGTTTGTCTTCAATGGCGACACCTATCTGGACGAGGATGGGAATAAACTGAAAGCCACGCTCGTCTGTGCCGACACCTGCTTCTTCAAGGTATTCGACCGGCCGATCCTGGCCGGTGATCCCGTGAAGGTCCTGGGGAAATGGGGCGGTGTGATGGTGAGCCGGAGTTTCGCGGAAAAGCTGGGCGGAGTGCAGGAATGCATCGGCAAGCAGGTTTACAACGAAGATATGGCCGACATGAAACTGCCCATCGAGGGCGTGTTCGAGGACTTCCCGAAGAACGGCAGCCTGAGCTACGACATCCTGCTTTCGATGGATACCTACGGCAAGCAGAGCACGGACAACTGGCTGGGCAACGACCGGTACAAGGGCTATGTGAAGCTGATGCCCGGAGTGGACCCGAATACCCTTTCCGATGCGATCCGTAAGATGCAGGAGGCCCACCAGCCGGTGGCGGAATTGGAAGTCCAGGGGCTGCGGCTGACGTATTTCCTGAAGCCTTTCTCCAAGATGCACACGTCCATGCCGGAGGTGAAGTCCCAGGTGATCCTGCTGTCCATCGTGGCTGCACTTCTGGTTCTGATCAGTCTGCTTAACTATATCCTCATCGTTATTTCATCCCTGGTAAAGCGTTCCAAAGAAGTGGGCGTGCGGAAATGCTATGGCGCTGAGAGCAAGCACATTTACGGGATGCTGTCCAAGGAGGCGCTGCTGCATATCGCGCTCTCGCTGGCATTGGCTGCCGCCATCATTTTCGCCGGCCGCAGTATCATCGAGAACCTGCTGGGCGTGCCGTTCCAGACATTACTGGTTCCCCGGAGCATCTTCGCCATCGTCCTCGTGATCCTGTTCGTTCTGGTCATATCGATTGTCGTCCCCGCCGAACTGTACCAGCGGATCCCGGTCGATGCCGCGCTGAAAAACTATACGGAAAACTCCCGCCGCTGGAAGATGGGCCTCCTGGGTGTTCAGGTGCTGATCAATGTGTTCCTGGTGGTGATGATGTTCATCATCGGCAGACAGTATAAGATGGTGAATAACAGTAATCCCGGCTATTCATATGAAGACCTTTATTACATCAGTATGTATGACGGTGACAGGCAGGCCCAGGCAAGGGCAATGGATGCGCTCAGGAACCTTCCCCAGGTATATGGAGTGGCTGCCTGCTACAATTTGCCATATCAGGGATCAAACGGGGATAATGTGTATATCCCAGGCGACGACAGGGAATTATTCAACATTGCAGACCAGTACGAATGCTCTGCCGGCTTTTACGACCTGCTGGGTATCCGGTTCCTTGATGGACGCGCTCCTGAGAATGAATTGGAGATCGTAGTGGACGAGAAGTTTGTGGAAAGGATGGCCGATTTCACGGATTGGAGCGACGGCGCAGTCGGCAAACAGGTGTTTGTTACAGGTCACGCCCCTATCAGCGACGATGATGGGATACCGTTCTATTACACCATCTCCGGAGTATATAAGAGCTATCTTATCGGAAGTCTCGTGAGGAGGGATCTCAGGCCGAGCGCGTGGTTCTACGGAGAAATTGGCAGTGAAGACTACTGGATGCCTCACATCCTTTTCAAGGTCGATCCCGATGCGCTGCCGAAGGTCAAAGATGCTTTGACGCTGGCTCTCGAAGGCCGCGAAATCAACATCATTTCCTATGCGGAGCAAATGCGCGCGGCGTACGACGACAGCAGGAAGATGCGCAATACGATGGCCATAGGCGCCGTGTTCTCGCTGCTGATCGCGCTATTGGGCCTCATCGGCTTTATCCGGGATGAGAGTATCCGCCGCAGCAAGGAGATGGCCGTCCGCAAGATCAACGGCGCTGCCAACCGGGATATCCTGGGCACCTATGCCAAGGACATCATGGTGCTGTCCTCCGTGATGGCGGTCATCGCCTGCGTTGCAGCCTTCTTCGTGGCTCACAAGTGGCTGGAACAATTTGCCGAAAAGGTGTCGCTGAATCCGCTTTACTTCATCGGCGGTGCTGTTCTGGTGCTGTTGATCGTGCTGGGCGTAGTACTCCTGAACTGCCTCCGCATCGCCCGGGCCAATCCGGTGGAATCGCTAAAGAATGAGTAGCATGAAGAGTTATCTGAAATTTCTGTCCCGCAATAAGTTGTACACCGCCATCGAGTTCATCGGGCTGGCGGTGAGCCTGGCGTTCGTAATCCTGATTGGATCGTATGTGGTGCAGCAGTATGAGGTGGCGCACGAGTCGCCGGACTGGAAGCGCACCTTCGCGCTGGGAAGCGACGATTTCCTGGGCCTGACGTATTGGGACAAGGAGGAACTGGAAATGAACGTCCCGGAAGTGGAGGCTGCCACGCACATGGCGCTCCTGTGGCAGCCGCTCATCCAAATCGGCGAAGAGATCTTCCAGCTTCCCGGAATAGAAGCCGATGCCGATTTCTTCCAGGTTTTCCCCCAGTACCGCCTGGTGGAAGGAAGCCTGGAGAACTTTGTAGGCAAGTACGACATCCTCATCAGCGAGTCCCTGGCACGGAGGATTGCCGGCCAGCTCGGCAATGGCGTTATCGGCCAGGTCATCCGGGCAGACGGCGCCGACCGCACCGTCAAAGGCATCTATGCCGATTTCGGCGAATCCTTCTTCATGCCTGCAGACATCATTACGAATATCGCTGCCTCCTGGGCAGCCGAAGAGGAAAAGGCATTCAACAGCATCGGCAACTACACCACCTGGTTCCGGGTGCGGGAGGATGCGGACCCGTCCGATGTACAAGCCAAGGTGAACGCCCTGCTGCACAAGAACTACGACACCTCGTGGTCAGCTGAAAGGGTGGACAAGTGGCATGCCTACCATATGGACGAGGCCTTCTTCTTCACCGGCAGCAACAGCGGGCTCACCCGAACGGGAAACATCCAGATGCTCCGGCTGCTGACCATCGTAGTGCTGTTGCTCCTGCTTTCGGCCATCTTCAACTACGTGAACCTGAGCCTGGCGCTTACGGGTAAACGGGCCAAGGAAATGGCAACCCGGCGCCTTCTCGGGGCCGATAAAACTGGCATCCTATGGAAGTATATCGGCGAATCCGTGGCCTTTACGGCGGTCTGCTTCGCGGCAGCGCTCCTGCTGGCCGACCTGCTGGCACCCATGGTGAACAGCCTGGTCTCCTCCAGCGATCCGGAAGAGGTGATGCTGGGCTTTGACTCCAGCGTACGACTTTCCTTCATGCTCACGCCCGGGTATATCCTGGTCTATCTGGCAGGTATCCTGGTTCTGGGCGTAGTCAACGGCCTGCTCCCGGCCTTCGCGGCCTCGCGCTACCAGCCTATAGACGTGATCAAGGGTACGCTCCGGCGCCGTAGCAAGATGGTCTTGAGCAAGGTGTTCATCGTGGTGCAGAACGTCCTTTCGGTTTTCCTGATCGCCTTGGCCCTTGTGATGGAGGTACAGATGCGCCACATGCTCACAAGACCGACGCACGCTGCCACGGAGAATCTCTATTACATCGAGTATTCCGCGCAGAACTACGATGCAATGAAACTGTTCAAGGAAAAAGTGGAGCAGCTCCCCTTTGTAACAAAGGCAGGCGTGGGCCGCGGAATACCAGGAATGATCAATATGACGATGGGCGTCAGGGTGGATGAAGAGCATCATGTCGATATGCCGGTCATAGCCTGCGACAGCACCTATTTCCAGCTGCTGGGACTAGAAATGGAGGAAGATTTCGGCCATCCGCTGGTGCATTCGCTCTGGATGAGCCGGAGCGCCTTCAATGCGGCAGGAGTGTCAGATACCTCCACCGTATTCCCGCGGAGGATCAGCATGAATGGCGCCCAGCCGGAGTTCATCGGAGGCATCGTGGCAGATTTCCCCGCCCGCCCGGCCTCTGAGAGCAACCAGAATCCCAACGGCGGCGTCATCGTGACACGGGTGGAAGAGCTGAGGTATTCCAATTGCCTCCTGATCGGCACCACCGGAAAGGACAAATCCTATGAGGACAGGATCCGGCAGGCCTATCGTGAATTCCGCCTGGAAACTGCCGGTGTCGAGGACCCTGCCTGGTGCTACGGGTTTATCAAAGACATCAACCGCAGGCAGCTGGCGCCTGTACTGCGCACCTTGCATTTGGTTGAACTCTTCGCCGCGCTGGCGGTTCTCATCTCCCTGCTGGGACTCCTGGCCATGAGTACATATTTTGCAGATGAGAATACCAAGCAGATAGCGGTGCGCAAGGTATTCGGTTCAGACGTGACTCAGGAAACCTGGCGGACGGTCCGAAGCTACATGCTACTGGTGGGCATAGCCTGCCTTATCGGGATACCGCTCGCCATCTGGGCGGCTCAGCTCTATCTGGAGCGCTTTGCCTACCGCATTGATGGTTACGGATGGGTGTTTGTGATGGCGGTCATCATTTCGCTGGCCATCGCCTTTGGCACCGTCCTCTGGCAGACGATGAAGGCCGCGAAGACCAATCCGGCGGTCGAACTGAAAAAAGAATAGTATGAAGAGTTACCTCAAATTCCTGTCCCGCAACAAACTCTACACCGCCATCGAGGCGGCGGGGCTCATCGTGAGCCTGGCGTTCGTGATCATCATCGGCAGCTATGTATGGCAACAATTGTCTGTGACCCGGGAGAATCCGTATAGGGAACTGATATATGTCCCCGGACTGCCAGGTTATCCGGGGCTCACCTACGGCTTCCCCGGTGTCATTACCGAAATCCCGGAAATAGAATCGGTTGCCGCGTTCTGTACCGTCGCACCCACTTATGGGCAGAACGAAATCCTGTGGGGCGCGGCCGTCGACCGTCAATTCTTCGACCTGCTGCCCTGCTACCGATTCGTGGAAGGAAGCGCCGATGTGATATCCTCTCCTTCCAATATCGTCGTTTCGGAATTCTTCGCCCGAAGGATGGATCTTTCGGTGGGAGACAGACTGACTCTGAGCGGAACGGAGTATACCGTAGGAGCCGTGGTGGAAGATACACGGGGAACTGTCATGAAACCTGTGGAAGCTTTCCTTTCCATAGACAATTACAAGGACTATTGGCAGCCGTTCGATAATTTCGGAAGTACCATCTGCTTCATCAAGGTACGTCCAGGAACGGATCGGAAAGTGTTGTATGATAAACTGGAAGCGGTTTGCAAGAATGTTTATCCGGACATGTATGGACAGTCTTTCTTCGATCATCTGGAGTTGACCCGTTTTGATGAGTTGTTTTTCACGGATACGGATAATCTGTTCCAGCATGGGGATTTGAGAACCATACGTATTCTGCTTCTGGTGGGGCTCCTGCTCCTGCTTTCCTCCATCTTCAACTATGTGAACCTCTCGGTCGCACTGACGGGAAAGAGGGCAAAGGAAATGGCCGTAAGACAGTTGTCCGGGGCGTCGAAGGGGCGCATCGTGGGCAAGTACATCTGTGAATCCATCCTTTTCACGGCGGTGTGCTTCGGGGCCGGGCTCCTGCTGGCCGAGGCGTTCTGCCCGATGATGAACAGGCTCCTGGGTTATCCTAACGTACCCGTAAGGATTGCCTGGGCCCCGGGTTATATCATCGCTTATGTGGCGGCAGTCCTCACGGTGGGCGCCATCTGCGGTATCGTACCCGCGTTGATGGCCGGCAAGTATAATGCGCTGGATGTGATGAAAGGAGGATACCGGCGAAAGACCAAGATGGTCTTCAGCAAAGTCTTCATCGTGCTACAGAACGTTCTCGCCGTCATCCTGATCGCACTTGCCATTACGATGGAGGCGCAGATGCGCAAGACCCAGCACAGGCCGATGCATTGCAATATAACGGACAAGTTCTCCCTGTCCTTCATCACCATGGAAGACGATACGCCGCTGAAGGATGCACTGGAGCGCCTTCCATTCGTGAAACGCATCGGCAAGTGTTCAGGTGCGCCCGGCGTGGGTACAGGCGGACAATACAGTACCACCAGGGACGGGAAGGACATACTGTATCAGTTTTACAGGATGGACAGTACTGCTTTCCGGATGTTGGACTTCGAGATTATCGAGGATTATAATGCTCCGGTCTTCAACAGCGTATGGTTTTCCGACGAAAGCTTTGCCGCCACCGGCTTGGATGACGTATATCACGATATCAGCGAACTGTCCCAGAGGACGACGGGCTGTGACCAGTTGGCCGGGGTATTCAAGGCATTTCCCACCAATAACGCCAACATGGGAGAAGAGGGATATGCCATCATTTCCGTCGTGCGTCCTGAAGACATCTGGGCGGGAAGTTTCCTTATCGAGACGACCGGGGACAGGAAGGAGGCCTATTCGAAGATAATGGAAACCTATGAAGAATACGCTAAGGCGCGTGAGGTGTACCTGAATTACCCCTCGTGGCTCGATGATAACTTTGCGGAAGCCATGAAACCAGCCCGGAACAACATGCGCCTGGTTGAGATATTCATGCTGCTTTCCATCCTGATCTCCTTGCTGGGCCTCCTCGCCATGAGTACATATTATGCCGACGAGAAGTCGCGCGACATCGCTGTCCGGAAGGTATTCGGGGGCACGGTGGACACTGAGGCACGGCGCTCTATCCGTGATTACATGGTTCTCGTCGGTATCGCCTGCCTGATCGGCATCCCGATTGCCGTCTTTGCGGCGCAGGAATATCTCAAAGATTTCATTTTCAGGCTGGAAGGATACTGGTGGATCTTCGTGCTCGCCGTTGCCATCACCCTGGCCATCTCTTTCCTCGCCGTCCTGTGGCAGACGCTGAAAGCCGCAAGGGCAAATCCGGCCGTCGAGTTGAAGAAAGAATAGGCAAGAACTTGCCGGCATCCTTGGCAGTTCGGCGGATTATCCGTATATTAGCCTGAACCACGAAACAGGACTATGGCAAAGATCTATGCAGCCTCCAGCTGGAGAAACAAATTCTTCCCCGACGTAGTAGAACGCCTGCGTGCCGAAGGGCACGAAGTGTATGATTTCCGCCATCCCCCCCACGGAGGGAACGGTTTCAGATGGACCGAGTTGGACGAGAATGCTCCCGACTGGACCTTCGAAGAGTACAGGGAAGGCCTCCGTCATCCCAAGGCCGAGCGGCAGTTCGCCGCCGATCTCGAGGCCCTCGAGTGGGCCGACACCTGCGTGCTCATCCTTCCCAGCGGCCGCTCGGCCCACACCGAGGCCGGCTGGTGCAAGGGCCGCGGGATGAAAACCGTCGTCTATATCCCGGAGATGCAGGAGCCGGAGCTAATGTACAAACTCTTCGATGCAGTCGTCGGTTCCATCGATGAACTCGTCGAGGCGCTGAAATAATGAGGACGATAAGGCTAGCCGAGGCCTCGGACACCGAAGCCATCCTCGCGGTCATGAAGGCCGCCAGGGGCATCATGCGCTCGTCCGGCAACCTTCGCCAATGGGGAGACAAATACCCCTCTGCCGAAGCCATCGACGCCGACCGCGAGCGCAACGGCGGTTTCGTCATAGTAGACGACGGACGCATCACGGGCTATTTCGCGTTCCTGCCTTCACCCGAGCCCACATATGCCTATATCGAAGGCGGAGACTGGCTTGACGACAGTCTCCCCTACCATGTCATCCACCGGATTGCCAGTTTTCCGGAAGCCCATGGCATCTTCAAGGACATGCTTGCGTGGTGCTCTGAGCGCGAGGCCAACATCCGCATCGACACGCATCGCGACAACCGCATAATGCAGCATCTGCTCTCGGAGCACGGGTTCTCTTACTGCGGCATCATCTACCTGGCCTCGGGCGACGAGCGCCTCGCTTACCAAAGGATAATCAAAGCCTGATAAAATACCCGCCGGTGAAGGCTGCATCCCCATCGGGGACATCATCGGCATACTCACCGGCAGCGGCTACGACGGCTGGTTCACCGTGGAGCAGTACGGCTCCAGGCACATGCTGGAGGACAGCGCCGTCTCTATCGCCAACGTCCGCGACGCCCTCGCGCAGTAGGTCAGAGGTGATTTCAAGAAATTCACAGCCCCTGCTCTGTTGATTTCCCGCCTTTCCGTGTAAAGATTTTTAGGATTTTTTTATATTTTTGCAGATACACTAAAACCTACCATCGCTCACCATGGAAAGAAAGAATTTAGGGGCCAAGCCATTCTGCTATCCCCAGCCCGTCTTCATCATCGCCGCATACGACGAGAACGGTACTCCCTGCGCCATGAATGCCGCCTGGGGAGGCACAAGCGACTACAAGGAAATGACCCTCTGCCTGTCTAAGGGACACAAGACCGTGGCCAACCTCCGCAGCCGCGGCGCATTCACCATCAGTATGGGTACAGCCGACCAGCTGGTCGCCTGCGACTACGTCGGGGTTGTCTCCGGCAACAAAGTGCCGGACAAGTTCGAACGTGCCGGCTGGCACGCCACGCACTCATCCTACGTCGACGCTCCGCTTATCGACGAACTGCCGCTGGCTCTGGAGTGCCGCCTGATCTCCTACGACGAAGGGACAGGCATCCTCAAGGGTGAGATAGTCAACGTCTCCGTCGCTGCGTCCGTGCTGGACGTAAACGGCAAGGTCGACCCCTCCAAGATCCGTCCCATCACCTTCGACCCGTTCAACAACAAGTACATCGTACTGGGCGAGACCATAGGTAACGCCTTCATGGACGGGCTTCAGCTGAAATAACGATGCTCCGCCGGTTCCGGGCACGGGCTGCCGTCCTGATTCCGGCGGCAGTATTGTGTTGCGCCCCTTTCCTGAGGGCGCAGCAGACACATATCGACGAGATATCGGTCGATACCCGTGCCACCTTCCACCAGCAGACCATCGACGGCGTCTACGACACGCACTTCCAGGGGGACTACTTTAACGTCCATTTCAAGGGTCATCTTTCCGACAACATCACCTTCCGCATCCGCCAGAGGATGAACAAGAAGATAGACGAGCAGAACCCTTTCAACGCCACAGACTTCCTCTGGATCAACTGGCAGGCCACCCCGAGGTGGTCCTTTACCTTCGGCAAGCAGGGCATCCTCGTCGGCGGTTACGAGTTCGACTCCCCTCCCATCGAGGTCTACTACTACAGCGCATTCCTAAGCCACCTTTACCAGTACTACGCCTTCGGAGCTTCGGCGCACTACTCGTACGCGCCGGGGCAGGAGATCATTTTCCAGTTCTCCCCTTCTCCCGTATCGTCAGGGCTCCAGGACGCCTATTCGTACAACCTCTACTGGAGCGGACGGCCGCACAAATACTGGAAGACGCTATGGAGTTTCAATATCGTCGAAGATGAGTATCATCGCAAGATGAACTATATAGCCTTGGGCAACAAATTCCCCCTTGGCGCCCTGGTTGTCGACCTGGACCTCATGAACCGCGCCTCCTTCAAGCAGGAGCGTTTCTTCTCCGACTGGACGGTCATCATGAAGGCCATCTGGACGGTCGGGAGATGGAATCTGTGCACGAAGTTCGGCTATGAGCAGAACGACGCCGCCAACGTCGACGAGTTCGGGCGCTCTTATGACACCGCGCTACCGGCGGGTCACAACTACCTCTACGGCGGATGCGGCGTCGAATATTTCCCTTTGGGAAACGACAATCTCCGCCTGCACGCGGTATTTTTCCGCGACAACCACGACCACATCAACAACTACGACATAGGCATGACGTGGCGCTTCAACATATACAAACGCTGATTATCCTTTAAAACCCCACATTCCCCATGTTTGAAAGAATAGTCTCAGTCATCAACGACATCGTCTGGAACCCCCTTCTGGTGGTGCTCCTGGTCGGTGCAGGCCTCTATTTCTCTTTCCGCACCCGCTTCGTCCAGGTACGGCGCTTCGGCCTGATGATCCGCTCGCTTTTCGCCAAGGCGGAGACTGACAAGTCCGGAAAGAAACACGGCATCTCATCCTTCGAGGCTTTCTGCATAGCCCTTTCAGGGCGTGTCGGAACAGGCAACATCGTCGGCGTCGCCACAGCCATCGCCCTCGGCGGACCCGGGGCGGTGTTCTGGATGTGGATCATCGCATTCTTCGGCGCTTCAACGGCTTTCGTGGAGTCAACGCTGGCACAGGTGTTCAAGTTCAACCATTCCACAGGCTACAGGGGCGGTCCGTCCAGTTATATCGAGCACGGTCTTCATAAGCCCTCGCTCGGCATCCTTTTCTCCATCCTCGCCATCGTTGGCTACGGCATACTGCTTCCGACGGTCCAGGCCAACGGCGTGGCCGGAGCCCTCACCAACTCCTTCAGCCTTCCCACGCTCGCGGCAGGCCTCGGAATGGCGTTCCTGCTCGGTCTCGTCATCATCGGAGGCATCAAGAGCATCTCCCGCGTGGCTTCGATCATTACGCCCTTCATGGCGCTGGGATACATTATCTTCTCGATCATCATCATATGCCAGCACCTGGATGCGGTCCCTGCCGTGCTCAAGACCATAGTCGACGGAGCCTTCGGTATACAGCCCGTCGCCGGCGGCATCCTCGGCTCCACGATCATGATGGGTGTCAAGCGCGGAATCTTCTCAAACGAGGCCGGCCAGGGCAGCGGAGCGATGGTCTCGGCAGCCGCCGCCGTGTCCCACCCCGCCCGCCAGGGCCTTGCCCAGGCATTCTCCGTCTATGTCGACACCCTGCTCGTCTGTACCGCCACGGCACTGATGATTCTTTGTTCCGGGACCTACAACATCCTCGACGCCAAGACCGGCGAGATGCTTGTCGCCAACTCTCCTGAACTCGGAGCCAACTACGTCGGGTTCACCCAGGCCGCAGTCGACTCTGCATTCAGCGGGTTCGGAAGCGCCTTCGTCAGCATCGCCCTCGTGTTCTTCGCCTTCACCACGCTGATGGCCTACTATTTCTACACCGAGTCAAGCATCATCTACCTCTTCACAGGCCGCAACAAGTCCGCAAAGACCGAGAAAGCCCTCATCTGGGCCTATCGTTTCGTGCTGCTCGCGATGGTAATATTCGGTTCGGTCCGCGAAGCCAACGTCGTATGGCAGTTGGGAGACATCGGAGTCGGACTCACTGCCTGGATCAACGTCCTCGCCCTGCTCCTCCTCTGCCCGCACGCCATCAAGGCACTCCGGGAGTACGAATCCTCGGACAAAGCCGGAAAATGACAAAGAACGGCCGCCCGGATGGCGGCCGTTCTTTGTTTGCAACCCGGTTGCAGGGACAATCCTCTATCTTTGTACCAGGAAAACAAAGAAACACATAATATGTCACACGAGCATCATCACGAGCATCATCACGAGCATCATCACGAGCATCATCACGAGCACCATGAGCATCATCATGAGCATCACCACGAACACGAAGAAGGCGGGCTGAAAAAGCAGCTGTTCCTCATCGCCGCCACGGCAGTATTGCTCGCTATTGCAGTATTCATAGAGAAAAAGTGCAACCTTACGACCTGGCAGTTGCTCCTGGTCTATCTTGTTCCATATCTCCTTATCGGACACGAAACCCTTGGTGAAGCAGCCGAAGGCATCGCCCACGGCGACGCCTTCGACGAGCATTTCCTGATGTCCGTCGCCACCCTCGGTGCCCTTTTCATCGGCTTCCTTCCCGGCGCTGAGACAGCTTTCCCCGAGGCCGTATTCGTAATGCTTTTCTTCCAGATAGGAGAACTCTTCGAAGGCATCGCAGAGGGCCGCAGCCGCGACAGCATCGAGCACCTGATGGACATCAGGCCGGACATCGCCCACGCCGAGCGCGAAGGCTCGGTAGTCGATACCGACCCTTCCTCGGTGGCTGTCGGCGAGATCCTGGTCGTCCGTCCCGGAGAGAAAGTGCCCCTTGACGGCGTGATCCTCGAGGGTGCCACATCGGTTGACACCAAGGCCCTTACGGGCGAGAGCGTCCCCCGCGAACTCGCCCCCGGCGACGAGATACTCTCCGGATGCGTGAATCTCACGGGAGCCGTCCGCATCCGCACGGTCAAGCCTTTCGGCGAAAGCACGGTTTCACGGATCATCGACCTGGTGGAGCATGCCGGCGAGCGCAAGTCCCGCAGCGAGGCCTTCATCACACGCTTCGCCAAGGTGTATACGCCCGTGGTGGTCTTCGCCGCCATAGCCCTCGCAATCCTCCCTCCGCTCTTCAGCGGGCACTTCGCTGATACATTCCCTACCTGGCTGTACCGCGCACTCTTGTTTCTTGTGGTCTCCTGCCCTTGCGCGCTGGTCATCAGCGTGCCCCTCACCTTTTTCGGAGGCATCGGCGGCGCATCCCGCAGGGGCATCCTCGTAAAGGGAGCAGGCTTCATGGACTCGCTGGCCAAAGTCGGGACAGTGGTCTTCGACAAGACCGGCACGCTGACGCACGGACAGTTCGCGGTCGAAGCCGTCCATCCGGAGACCTGCGACGGGCACCGGCTCCTGCACCTCGCCGCGCACGTCGAGCATTTCTCGACCCATCCGGTAGCCGCAGCCCTGAGGGATGCGTTCCCGGATGAGGCGACTGACGGCTGCCAGGTCAGCGATGTCGAGGAAATGGCCGGGATGGGAGTCAAGGCACGTGTAGGGAACGATCTGGTCCGCGTCGGCAATCCCCGCATGATGGAAGCGGCCGGCGCCGCCTGGCACAATTGCCCAGATGACGTAGGAACCATCATACATGTAGCTATCAACGGTGAATATGCAGGCCATATCGTAATCAACGACAAGGTCAAGGAAGACAGCGAGGAGGCGGTCGCCGCCATCAAGCGGGTGGGAGTGAAACGGACCGTGATGCTGACCGGCGACCGCAAGGAAGTGGCCGCACACGTCGCGGAGAGCCTAGGGCTTGACGAATTCCACGCCGAACTTCTCCCTGCCGGCAAGGTGGAGCACCTGGAGACGCTGCTCGCCTCCAAGGAGCCCGGAAGCACGCTCGCATTCGTCGGAGACGGCATCAACGACGCTCCGGTGCTTGCCCTCGCCGATGTCGGCGTGGCTATGGGCGGCCTGGGAAGCGACGCCGCTCTCGAAGCGGCCGACATCGTCATCATGGACGACAAACCCACCAAGGTCGCACTCGCGGTCCGCATCGCCCGCCGCACGATCCGCATAGCGCGGCAGAACGTCTGGTTCGCCATTGGCGTGAAGATTGCAGTGCTGCTGCTTGCAAGCATAGGGATCGCTACTATGTGGATGGCAGTATTCGCCGATGTCGGCGTCACGGTACTAGCCGTTCTGAATGCCATGCGCGCCCTGAAGGTTAAGAAAAATGGAGAATAAGAATCAATTGACTGAAGAACAGATACTTGAGAAGGCCGGAATCCGCGTCACAGCGGTCCGCCTTCTCATTGTCCGTGAGTTGCGCCGCTCTTTCACCGGCGCTTTCAGCCTGTCCGATCTCGAGGATGCGCTGCCGACGGTCGACAAGTCCACAATCTTCCGCACCCTGTCCGTCTTCAGCGAAGCGCACCAGCTTCACGACATCGACGACGGCTCCGGCTCGCACAAATACTGCGTCTGCAGCCACGACGACACGCTGCACTGCACAGGTCACGTCCACCTGGCGTGCAGGATATGCCACAGGACCTTCTGCCTGCCCGACGTGCGCATCCCCCAGGTCATCCTCCCTGAAGGCTTCGTACCGGAAGAGACCGAGTATCTCGTCAAAGGCGTTTGTCCGGAATGCGCGAAAAAAGCAGCAGGGTGACATGTGCGGGTGAATACGGTCAAATAAATGAACATACGGAAAAGTCCCCTTATCATTTGATTGCGTAACTTTGTAGTGTGAAAAAGTATCATTCTACAAAGTATATGAAAAAATCCATCATCCTTCTCTCTTCTGCAGGCCTGCTCCTCTGCGCCTGCGGTACGCCCCAGCTGGGCAAGGCTTCCATCGACAAGGTACTCAAGGCCATGACCCTGGAGGAAAAGGTCCATTTCGTCATCGGTACCGGCATGTCCGGTAACTCCGGCGGCGGGGCCACGGTCGGTGCCACCGACCTCCTCCTGCCCGGTGCAGCCGGCACGACCTATCCCATCCCCCGCCTCGGCATTCCCGCCATCGCACTTGCCGACGGCCCTGCAGGCCTCCGCATCCAGCCCATCCGCGAAGGTGACTCCAACACCTACTACTGCACCCACTTCCCTATCGGTACGCTGCTCGCCTCCACCTGGAACCAGGAACTCGTCGAGTCGGTCGGCAAAGCAATGGGTGAGGAAGTCCACGAGTATGGCGCCGACGTTTATCTCGCTCCCGCCGTCAACATCCACCGTCACCCGCTCAACGGCCGTAACTTCGAGTACTACTCCGAGGATCCCGTCGTGGCCGGCAAGATCGGTGCCGCTTATGTCCGCGGAGTCCAGAGCAATGACGTGGGTACTTCCGTAAAGCATTTCGCCTTCAACAACCAGGAGACCAACCGCACGGCCAACAACGCCGTCATCAGCCCCCGCGCCCAGCGTGAGATCTACCTCAAGGGCTTTGAAATCATTGTCAAGGAGGCCGATCCCTGGACCATCATGTCCTCCTACAACAAGATCAACGGCACCTACACCTCGCAGTCCCGCGAGCTCCTCACCGACATCCTCCGCGACGACTGGGGCTTCAAGGGCCTCGTCATGACCGACTGGTACGGCGGTGACGACGGTGCTGCCCAGATCGCTGCCGGCAACGACATGCTCCAGCCGGGCACCGACCTCCAGTACGAGCAGATCATGGCCGCCATCAAGGACGGTTCCCTCTCCGAGGCCGAACTCGACGTCTGCGTCCGCCGCTGCCTCGAGCTCGTGCTCAGGAGCCCCAAGATGAAGGGCTATCAGTTCTCCAACAAGCCTGACCTCGAGGCCCACGCCAAGGTCACCCGCGAGAGCGCCCTCGAAGGTATGGTCCTCCTTGAGAACAAGGGTGTCCTTCCCTTCAAGAACGTCAAGAACGTAGCCGTCTACGGCTGCACCTCCTATGCTTTCATCGCCGGCGGCACCGGCTCCGGTGACGTCAACCGCGCCTATACCGTCTCCCTGCTTGACGGCCTCAAGAACGCCGGCTACAACGTCGACGATTCCAAGAAAGCCATCTTCGAGAAGCACATAACCGACGAGAAGGCCGCCGCCCAGGCTGCCTACGGAGATGACGGCCTCGCCGCCTTCTATCCCGTTCCCCGCCCGAGCGAAATCATCCCTACCGCCGCTGAGCTGAGAGCCTCCGCCCGTGCCAACGACGTCGCCATCATCACCTTCGGCCGCAACTCCGGTGAGTTCTTCGACCGCACCAGCGCCGACTTCTCCCTCAACGCAGGCGAGAAGCAGCTGCTCAACGACGTCACCAAGGCTTTCCACGCCGCAGGCAAGAAAGTCGTGGTCGTCCTCAACATCGGCGGTGTCATCGAAACCGCCTCGTGGAAGAACATCCCTGACGCCATCCTCCTCGCCTGGCAGGCCGGACAGGAAGGCGGCAACTCCGTCACCGACATCCTCTCCGGCAAGGAGAGCCCTTCGGGCAAGCTCAGCATGACCTTCCCCGTCAACCTTATGGACCACGGTTCCTCCGCCAACTTCCCTATCGATGCCGACGCCGGTGTCTACTTCATGGAGAAGCGCCCCAACCTCGGTGTCAAGGACGTCGACGAGACCAAGTATGAGGAAGGCATCTACGTGGGTTACAGGTGGTTCGACAAGAAGAACATCCCTGTCTCCTATCCTTTCGGATACGGCCTCAGTTACACCACGTTCGGCTACTCCGATGCCACCGCTTCCCTCTCCGGCGACGTAGTGAAGGTCTCCGTCAAGGTGACCAACACCGGTTCCGTAGCCGGCAAGGAAGCCGTCCAGGTCTACATCTCCGCCCCCGCTGGCAAGCTTGACAAGCCCGTCAAGGAGCTCAAGGGCTTCGCCAAGACCCGCAAGCTCGCCCCCGGCGAGTCCCAGACCGTCGAGGTCAGCTTCGCTGCCGCCGACATGTCCTCCTACGACGAGTCCAAGCCCGGTTGGGTGCTCGATCCCGGCACCTACAACATCCTTGTCGGAGCCTCCGCCACCGACATCCGTGCAACTGCCAGCGTCGACGTGAAATAATGGTCAAGTATCTCGTATTCGACTTCGACGGCACTATCGCCGACTCCACTGAAGGCATCCTCCAGACCACCCGGGCGACTTTCGCCCGGATGGGCCTGCCGGTGCCGGACGACGCCTCCGTGCGGCAGGGCATAGGCCTGCCGCTCAAGGGCGCGCTCCGCACCGCCGGCATGCCTGAGGACCGCCTGGACGAGGCGGCCGACATCTATCACGAAGTCTTCTACGAGATCGCTCCGAAGCATATCGTCCTGTTCCCCGGCACAAAGGAGGCGCTGGAAAAGCTTGCCTCCCGCGGCTACAGGATGGCCATCGCCACCTCCCGCAGCGAGCATTCCCTCGTGATGCTGCTCGGAGAGCACGGCATTGCCAAGTATTTCGAGGTACTGGGGTCGGTAGGCTGCGTGGAGAATCCTAAACCCGCCCCGGACATAGTCCTGTGGGTACTCGGGCGGCTGGGAGCCACTCCTGAGCAGGCCCTGGTCATAGGCGACACGGTCTACGACATACAGATGGGCAAGGCCGCACGCTGCAGCACCTGCGCGGTCACCTACGGCAACCACGGCCCGGAGCAGCTCCGCTCCGCAGAGCCGGACTACATCATAGACGACCTCCGCGAACTTCCCCGATTGCTAAAAGAGTATTGACAAGTCACAATATGCAGACAGCCCTGGAATATTGATATTTCAGGGCTGTTTCGTATATTTGCAGCAGATCACGGTGGATGGGAACGTATCCCGTCCTTAAAAGGGAACACGGTGCGAATCCGTGACTGTGCCCGCAGCTGTATCATCCGGAACGGCTCCGAATCTGATGCCATTGGAGTATACCTCCGAGAAGGCCGGAGCCGGGAGAAGCCAGAAGACCTGCCGCGGTCAAGTTTAGCATCAGGGCTCGGGGACAAGCCCATGCGGTAACGTAAACATTTATCTATCATGAAAAAAGCAAGACTGTTTTTGCTTTGTGGCGCGCTTGTGTCTCTGTTCGCGTGCCAGCAGGACCCCATTCCCGCAAAGGACGCCGACCTCAACGGCACCAGTGTCGACATCAGCGGCATCCCGGCTGGCATCAGCAAGGTTTTCACACTCAACGAGGGAAGCATGGGCTCCAACAACTCGACCCTGGACTTCCTCCGCATCGACGACGCCCGCTATGTCACAGGCGCATTCAAGAAAATGAATCCTGGCGTCGGGGCAGGACTTGGCGATGTCGGCAACGACATCGTCGTCATCGGCAACGAAGTGTGGATGGCCATCAACAATTCGGGCTTGGTCGAAGTCATCTCCGCGACGGACGAGACCGAGATCACAGCCATCAAGGTACCGACCCCCCGCAACATCGCCTTTGACGGCAAATATGCCTATGTAACCTCCTGGGCTGGAGCGTACGCCAATTACGGGGCAGACTATTCCATCACGGACTACAAGAACCCGAAGGGACAGGTGTACCGCATCAACCTGAAGACCAAGAAGGTTGAAGACTCCATCGAAGTGGGATACCAGCCCGAGGGCATCGCCTGCTACAAAGGGAAGCTCTATGTGGCAAATTCCGGAGGCATTGCCAGTTCGCTGCCGCCGGACTATTCCTACGACAGGACCGTGAGCGTCATCGACACCAAGGGTTTCAAGGTGTCAGAAACCATTGATGTCCAGGTCAATCTGAAGGGAGCATTCTCCGACGGAAAGGGCAACATCTATGTCACTACATTCGGCAACTATATGGATATTCCTTCCGGAGTGTACATGATCGATGCTTCCGGTACAGTGAAGCACGTCGCCGACTATGTCAGCGTGGCAACCGTGCTCGGAGACACGCTTTACTGCATTGGCACCGAGCAGGAGTCCGACTGGAGCGGAGCGCCGAAGACCTGGAAGGCCTTCACCTGCAAGGGAGGTGTCAAGTCGGCCCTCGACATTTCCGTCGAAGGCAATCCCTACGGTATCTGCGCGATGGGCGGCAACGCCTTCCTGATCGGGGATGCCGGAGATTACTTCAATCCCGGAACGGTCAGCCTGTACAAGAACGGCAGGAAGGCCTGGACGGTCGATGCCGGAGTCATTCCCGGACATTTCGCCATCTGGTAGTGAGTGTACTCCGTACCATAGCCGCACTAGCGCTTTTTTCCGTCTCTTGGTGCCTCACGGCCCAGGAGACGGATACTCTGTCTGCGGCTGCGGTATACGGAGTCAAGACACGTCCCGTGGTCCGGGCTGCGGAGGAGGTTTACCTCCCCCAGCAGCCAGTGGCTCCGCAGCAGGTAGCCGCCGTGCTTCAGCACTTCACCGGAGTGCAGGTGAAGGATTACGGAGGAGTCGGAGGTCTCAAGACCGTCAATGTCAGGAGCCTGGGCAGCGAGCACGTGGGCATATTCCTTGACGGGATACAGATCGACAACGCTCAGAACATGCAGGTGGACCTGGGACGGTTCTCAACCGACGGGATTGCCCAGATATCCCTATTCAACGGCCAGAAGTCCAGACGTTTGCAGACTGCGAAAGAGTATGCGTCCGGAGCGGCGGTCCATCTTACGACCGAGCGTCCGATGCGCTTCTTCGGAAGCGGAGGCCGCTTCCGTCTGAGGGGCGGCTCCTTCGGCACTGTCAACCCTTCCCTGATGTGGGATAAAGACCTGGGGAGGAATCTGTCACTTCGGACACAGGCGGAGTTCCTGACCAGCAACGGAAAATACAAGTATCCGTTCTTCGATACCACCCTGGTACGCGAGAACGGCGACATCCAATCCTTGCGGCTGGAAGCCCAACTTTTCGGGAACCTGCGGCGCGGCGAGTGGGACATACACGCTTATGCCTATGGCTCGGAAAGGGGTTTCCCGGGGCCGGTGATCCGCCGCGCCGCAGGTTTCCCGTTCAGCGCCGAGCGTCAGGCCGACCGGAATATCTTCGTACAAGGAGGCTGGAGACAGGACTGGACGGACCGCTATTCAAGCTCCCTTAAGTTCAAGTATTCAAACGATTACACTCACTACGACACACATCCGGAGAAGAATCCGATGGCTATGCCCTATGACCTGCACTACCGGCAGGATTCCGGGTATCTTTCATTGGCACAGTCGTATGTACTCGCAGACCCGTGGTCGATTGACCTGAGCACTGACGGACAGTACAACGCGCTGGATTCCGATGTCGGGCAGTTCGTGACTCCACGAAGGGCCACCTTCACGGGAGCCCTTGCCACCCGAGTGGCTTGGTACACCTTCCGTGCCGCGGCGCATATCGTATATATGGGCGCGTGGGATTACTTCGACACTCCCTCGGCCGGAGGCTGGAGCCGCGAGAACACATACCGCGACGCCTGGATGCCGTCGCTGAGCGTTTTCTGGATGCCCTTCCAGTGGCTGGAGATAGATGCCTACGCCAAGCGCAGCTACCGCCTGCCGTCATTCAACGACCTGTACTACAGCCAGATGGGCAATTCTTCACTGGTCCCCGAGCAGGCGGAGCAGCTCGGCCTGGATATCCGGTTCAGCGAAAGGAAGCCTTCGAACTATCATCTGGACGTACGCATTTCGCCTTATTTCAACCGGGTCAGCAACAAGATAGTGGCCATCCCGACTTCCTCGCAGTTCCGCTGGACCATGTTGAACATAGGACTGGTGGATGTCACCGGGCTGGACACCAGGGCTGAAGCCGGGATCAACCGCGGGGACTGGTTCCTGGAAGGGACGCTGCGCTACTCCTTGCAGCAGGCCCTCGACCACTCTGACACCGACAGCCGGACGTACGGCAACCAGATCCCTTACATCCCCCTCCACAGCGGAGGGATAGGACTCGAGGCAAGATACGGTTACTGGTCCCTATGCTGGGACACCAGCATCTCAGGAGGCAAATGGTCCCGCACGGCCAACATAGACGACTATTACATCAAGCCGTGGAGTATAAGCGATGCCAGCGTGTCACGGCTCTGTTATCTTGATAATCTGAATACCATGGGTATGGTGCCGGAACTCACCATTGCCCTCAATCTTGGCAATATCTTCAATACACCCTACCAGATAGTGCAGGGCTATCCCATGCCGGGCTTCAACGCCCTCCTATCCATCGAACTTAACTGGTAAAGATATGTTTTTCAGTTTCCTGTATGTACTTTTGAGCGGTATCGCCCTCCCCGTCGGAGGCATCCAGATGCAGTACCTGTGGCGCAACCAGCTCGGCGACGTCTACTCCCTCGGACTCGGCTCCGCCGCCTGCCTCGGCGCGGCGGCAGCGACGATGTCCGGCTGGTGTTCGCTGACCGTCGGCTCATTCATCTGCACGCTTATCTGCACGATCGTCTGTTTCTTCGTGACTCTGAGGGTCTCCACGCAGAACCTGATTACCTTCGGCATCATCTTCGGCACGTTCATCGGTTCGCTGGGCACCATCGTGGTCACAAACGCCCCGACCGGCGACCTGCTCAAGCAGTACTACCTCTGGGGAGCGGCTAATTTCCACCTGGAAGGTGTCACCCACGGCGACATCATCTTCTCGCTGTGCCTCTTTGCCATAGGCCTCGGTGCCGCACTTTATTCCGCCCGCGACCTGAGCCGGCATTTCCGGGGGGAGATCGAACTCTCGCGCCTGTACAAGGCCATGAGCCTGATGGCCATAATGTTCCTCGTCACCAGCGCGGTCAGCATCTGCGGTACGATAGGATTCATCTCTCTCGGCGTACCGAACATCAGCCGCACCATCTGCAAGTCCACGGACATCCGTAAGCATTACCTCATCTCCAGCAGCATCAGTGTAGGACTCCTGCTGGTTACATACCTGATCTCCGAATTTGCCAATTTCGGCATCTACCTGCCCATCAGCGCCACTATGGCCATCATAGCCCTCCCGTTGATGATCTTCCTCTTCACCGGAAAGAATACGAAAGAGACGGTATCTGCCACGAAATGAACGCGGAAGCCCTGCGGTTCATTCTGTGTCCGTATATGAGCCCGAAACGGCTTTACGGCTGCCACGGAATGAACGTGGACATACCGGGATTCATTCTGTGTCCAGCGGCGTAAGAAGAATAGGAAAAAGATGGCTATCTTTGTCCCGGAATGAAGAGAACGAGCGTCATAGCCGCGTTTGCGGTGCTGTGGCTGGCCGGCGCGCCGGTGGCTGCGCAAGGGCCCGGGGACGGGCCCGGCAGCGCCATACGCGCCGGCGCAGACCGGATGACCATCGGCTCCTTCAGGGATTCATACACCAGCCTCGGCTTCAACTCGTTCAACCTTGCCTGGGACTTCGTCACGCGCGGCGAAGCCGGCAGTTTTTCGGCTGCATACAACCGCCCCGTCTTCACAATAGGACTGACTTACAATACTTTGGACGATGTGGTCTTCCGCAGCGAGCGGGGCCACTATTCCCCCATGGTCGCGGCATATGCCGGCATCGGCCGCGACCTGCTGCGCTACGGCCCTTTCTCGCTCGGCTATGACATCTCGCTCGGCCTCTCCTACTCCGACGGCTATTACGATCCGCTGACGAATCCTTCCAACTGGTTCTTCAGTTCTCCAGTCCTGTTCCACGCCGCAGGAGGAGGGCATATCACCTGGCAGCTGGCGCGAAGGCTGGACCTTATCGCCGACATCTCCGTCCGGCACAGTTCCAGCGCCCGTTTCGCCTACCCCAACGGAGGCCTGAATTACTGGGGCGGCGGCCTGTCGGCCCGATACCATTTCCAGGACAGGAAACCCGCCCCCAGCAGGGGTTTCAGGACGCCCCGTATCTCGGACGAACTATACGAAAAGGGTTGGAGCTATGAGATTTACGCCGGCGGCGGAGTGCACGCCTGCGCAGCGGAATGGCTCGCCACGTCCAAGACAGTGGACCGCGAGACCCTGGCCGCCACCCATCTGCGCCGATGGCCGATGGGCTCGCTGGGCTTCGACGCCATCTACCGCCTCAACGGCCGCTTCGCCCTCGGCGCGAACGCCAGCGCATTCTACTGCTCCAATATGGAGGCGCTCCGCTGGGCCGACGGCATCATATACAGCGAAGAGGAAGCCGCAGCCTCCTCCTATGCCCCCTTCTCCGTCGGCCTCGGAGCCGTACAGGAGGTCTTCTACAGGCGCACGGCCTTCTACCTTCAGGAAGGTTATTATCTGTATCGCAAGGCCGGCATCCACGCCGACCACGGCCGCCTGTATGAACGCGCCGGCCTGCGCATCTACCCCAGACGCATCGAGCCTTTCTTCTTCAGCGTCTGCATCAAGGCACACCGCTTCAAGGCCGACTATATGGACTTCACCATCGGCCTGCGCTTCAAGTAACTACTTGCGCGTACGGTCGATGAAGTGACGGAACAGGGCAAGCCAGGAGTCGTCTTTCTGGACCATCCTCTCGGGGTGGAACTGGACGGCCAGGACGTTTTCGTACTCATAGGCCTCGACGACGCCGTCGGGGGCGTAGGCGGTGATGCGGATGCCGGGAGCAGGGTCCTTGACCGCCTGATGATGGGAGGAGTTGACGGTCAGGGAGTCCTGGCCGAAGAGGTCGTAGAGGACACTCCCCTTCTCTACGCCGATCCTGTGATCGAAGCCCGAGTGCTTGATGATGGTGTCCACCTGGGTCGGGATATCCTGGTAGAGGGTGCCGCCGAGCACGACGTTCATCAGCTGTTCGCCGCGGCAGATGGCCAGGACAGGCTTGCCTGAGGCCAGCGCCGCCCGGGCGAACAGCAGGTCGCTGCGGTCACGGACCGCATCGACGCTCACGGTTTCGTTCCAGACCTCCTCGCCATACTCGGCCGGATCGAGGTCCGGACCGCCGGAAAAGACAATGCCGTCCAGTTTGGCGAGCAGGCTCCCTGCCAGGGATTCGTCGTCAATGATGGGCAGGACTACGGGGATGCCTCCGGCCCGGGCTATGGCATCGGTGTAAGCGGAGGAGAGGTTGACGGCTCCGGTCGCGCTGCGTCCGCAGCTGATGCCGATCAGCGGCGCGGCCTGCTTACTGCAGGAACAAACAGATGTCATGATCAACAGCGACAGTAATATCGGAAGTCTTGTTTTCATATTCAGGCGGTTTTATCCTTGTTTTTGAGCAATAGTATGACGATGTCGGCCACGACCAGTACAATGAAGCCTGCAAGGCCTGTAATGCCGCTAAGAAGCTCTTTGTAACCGATAAGATACACAATGGGCAGGCCGCCAAGGGCGTTGATGGTACCGTGGGCGATGGCCGCCATTATTACCGAGCCGGACTTCTCGCGGATGAAGACCATCAGCGGCGTCACCAGCACGCAGAAAGCGACCATCATGAACACGCCCGCAACGGGATGCTCCGGGTAATTGTGGCCCATAAGGATGAGCGGAGCGTGCCAGATGCCCCAGATCACTCCTATGATGAGGCACTCTTTCCAGAAACCTTTTCCTTTCAGAAGGCGATGCAGGAAACCCCGCCACGCCGACTCTTCGCCGAAAGCGAACAAGGCGTTGACGGTGAGTCCCGCCACAAAGCCGCTCAGTAGCGTTACGATGCCCACTCCCCAAGGGCCAAGAGGCAGTCCCTGTGCCTGCATCGTATCCATCGTCGCCTTCAACGAATCAGTGTCCGTGCCGATGGAAACGCCGGGGAACAGGGCGGAAACCGGCAGCGAAAGGAGGATGGGCAGAGGGATGATCACCAACCACCCGAGCCACCACCATTTGTTAAGGCGGAATGAGATGCCGATATCAGACAAGGGCTTCTCGCCCGTCACGAGTTGTGTCAGCAGCACCGACACAAGCGGGAAGAACATATATACGGTGGCAAACAGGAAGCCCCAGACGGACTGGTAATCGATGCCGCAGAGGTAGAATATGCCAGCGGACACCCAGCTGATTCCGAAGCAGAATGCCAGGAAAATGAGTATCTTTTTCTTATCCATATCACTTGGTTTTCAATCTTCCATTCTTTCTAAGGGCCTCGTTGATAATCCATTGCAGCTGACCGTTGGTGCTGCGGAACTCGTCCGCAGCCCAACGCTCCAGAGCCTCCATCGTCTCGGGATCGACCCTCAGGACGAAGCTCTTCACTGCATCTTTATCCTTTGCCATTTTAGTAAAGGCTTCCTGAGTTCACGACAGGCTGGGCCGGCTCGTCACCGCAGAGGACGACCAGGAGGTTGCTGACCATTGCGGCCTTGCGCTCCTCGTCGAGATCGACGACGCCTTCGGCCTTGAGTTTGTCGAGAGCCATCTTGACCATCGAGACGGCACCGTCGACTATCTTTTCACGGGCGGCGATGATGGCGTCTGCCTGCTGGCGGCGGAGCATCACGGCAGCGATCTCAGGTGCGTATGCGAGATAGTTGATACGGGCCTCGGTCACGTGGAGACCGGCCATGTTCAGGCGCTCGTTGAGCGTGGTCACAAGTTTCTCGTTGATCTCGTCGGCATTGCTCCTGAGGGTGAGCTCTTCGGGTGTGTCGGGATTGTCGTAGGCATAGCAGCCCGCCACCTGGCGGAGGGCTGCGTCGCTCTGCACGCGGACGAAGTTCTCGAAAGCCTGCGAGAGGAAGCGTGCAGAACTGCCCTTGCTGGACGCAGAAGACGGGGCAATGGACTGGCTGTCAATCTCGAAGAGAGCTTTATAGGTATCCTCGAGCTTCCAGACCAGGACCATTCCGATCAGGACGGGATTGCCGACCTTGTCGTTGACCTTGATGGGTTCGGGATTGAGGTTGCGTGCACGCAGGCTCACGCTCTTCTTGGTGAGCAGAGGGTTGACCCAGTAGAAACCGGTTCTCGTAAACGTTCCCTTATATTTACCGAAGAACAGCAGTGCAACGGCCTCGTTGGGCTCGAGCTTGATGAAACCGTTGACGCAGATGATGAAGGCGATCATGAAGATGACACCGAAGATGGCATTGGCAGCTTCCTTGTCGGCCTTGATGAAGAAATAGATCGCGGCGGCGAAAAGGACAACGACCAGAAGAAGTGCGATGAAACCGTTCAGGACGGCGCCTTTGTAGGAGAATTCCTTGTTTTCCATGACTTTATGAATTACGTTTTACAAAATAATATCATTTTGATATCACAAAGATACGACAATTTTCTTTACTTCCAAATATTATTTTACTTTTTTCGATAAATAGCGACTAAAGGATATTCAGGAATAAGGTAATGACTCCGGTATTGATTATGTCGACGAACATCGCTCCGATGATTGGGACGATGATGAAGGGATTCACGGCATAATGGTACTTGTAGCAGACCGCAGACATGTTGGCCATCGCGTTCGGAGTGGCTCCGAGGCCGAAGCCGCACAGGCCGCTGACAAGCACGGCGGCGTCATAGTCGCGGCCAAGGACCCTGAAAGCTAGCAGGCCAGCATAGATGACCATGAAGGCAGCCTGGGCGAGCAGGATAACCACAAGCGGAAGGACGAGTCCTGCAAGTTCCCAAAGTTTCAACGTGGCCATGGCCATTCCCAGGAAAAGTGACAGACAGATATTGCCGAGCGAGACTATCTGCCCCAGCGCGATCCTGTGTCCGTACTTCGGGCCGAAACAGTTGCGGATGACCGCAGCCACAATCAGCGAGCCGAAATAAGTCGGAAAAGTGATTCCGGTAAGCGCCAGCAGTTTGCTCAGTCCCATACCTATGGCCATTGCCAGGATCAACTGACAGGCGGCGCGGGTGTACTCGCGGAACTGGCGTTCGTCCGTACCGACGCGCGCCTCGCGCTTCTCCGGAGCCGCTTCATTGGCCTCGATACCCATCATGACGTCATCAGAAGCGGAAGGCACGGCAAGGTGATGGCGTCTTACCAGGAACTCCCCCAGCGGCCCGCCGATGAGAGACCCGGCCACCAGCCCGAAAGTAGCGGCGGCCATGGTGACCGACGCAGCACCCTTCAGTCCCATGCTCTCCAGTACGGGCGAAAAGCCTCCGGCCGTCCCGTGGCCGCCGCACATGGGGATCGACCCCGCCGCCATTCCAAGGAGCGGGTCCAGACCCATCCCTCGGGCTATTCCCACGGAAAGGAAATTCTGCACGACGATCAGAAGCGCCACAAGCAGAACCATCACTGCCAGCGGCCTGCCACCCTTGCGGAGCATACTCAGATCCGACTGGAAACCAACGGAAGTGAAGAACAGCATCATGCAGATGTCCTTGATGGTCCCGTCGAAATCCAGATCGACCCCGGCAAAGCCGTGAAGCGCAAGGGTAAACAGCGAGACGACAAGCCCGCCGGAAACGGGAGCCGGTATGCAAAGACGCTTCAGGACAGGAATGGTACGGGTAAAGAGCATTCCCAGGAGCAAGGCCGCGACGCCCACTCCCGCCGTCATGTACATATCCATTGCAACGCTTACCATTTCCTAGCTTCCGGCCTGCAGATACAAATATACTAAGCGGCACCAATTAAAACAAGCCGATACGATTGCACAATCGCGTAAATGATGTATCTTTGCGCCCCGAAAACGCAAAGGAAGCATTATGCAAGGTGTTTGGACGATACTTATGCTCATCTGTTCGAACGTATTCATGACGTTCGCATGGTACGGGCATCTGAAACTCAGTGAAATGAAGATTTCGACGGGCTGGCCGCTCATCCTGGTCATCCTGTTCTCCTGGGGCATCGCTTTCTTCGAGTACTGCCTCACCGTCCCGGCCAACCGCATCGGTTACGCCCAGAACGGCGGCCCGTTCAACCTCATACAACTCAAGGTCATCCAGGAAGTGATCTCCCTTACGGTCTTCTCGATAATCGTCCTGTTCGTCTTCAAGGGACAGTCCCTCCACTGGAACCATTTCGCAGCCTTCGCCTGCCTGGTCCTCGCCGTCTTCTTCGCCTTCCTGAAGTAGTCCCCTCCGCACTTCTGGCCCCGCATCCCACCCTCATCCCGTCCGCATCCCGCCCGCATCCTCCTGTACTCCTTTTTCTGCCCTCTCCTTTATCTGTTCCCGTCCTCTCCATCCCCGTTCCCTATACTCGGCAACGCCGCACTCCTCTTACGGACACAGAATGGACGGATGACCTCCAGGGTTCATTCTGTGGAGGCAAATTGGCCCTTATTGTGCGTTTTGCCGCCACAGAATGAACCTGGACACCACGGCTTTCATTCTGTGGCAGGATTACATCGCCAGGCATCTCCGGATCTGTTTTTCTGTCGTCCTGCGCCCGTATTTAGCCCACAGGTCATTGCCAATCCGGTGTTTCTGTCTCTCGGAAAGCCCGTATATAGAAGTGCATCCACATCTGGGAACATACTTGGTATCAATGATAGTGCAGAGTTCAATGTCCGTCAACGCAGACATATTCGTCCAGCCTTTTTCATTGGACCGCATCTGTTCCGCATTTTCGTCCATCAAGGCCTGCTCGATATTTTCCAAGGTTACCGCAGGCTGGGAACCGTCCTCTTCCTTCTGTTCAGCGATCCACTTTTCATCTGAATAACGATTCATCATGTACAGGAATGAACGCGGCGTAACATACAACTCCTCCACATACCTGACATCGATGATGTCCTCCTGCAGTACCATCCCGGAGGCGTCCATTCGGAAAGACTCCGGCAGGGTGACGTTGCCAGGCAGATAACGATAGCGTTTACTTGGAGAAAGGAATGGACCGGAATAGCCCTTGCCAAGTTCCGACTGGAAAACGGAATTGGACGAGCAGAATCTGTAACCGAATGGTGTAGGGCAGATACCGTGGTGTAGAGGATTCCTGTTTACGTAACTGACGGCTGCAGTAACATGTCGTACTCCGCGAAGTTCGATCACGAATTGT
This sequence comes from Bacteroidales bacterium, assembly GCA_017519865.1. GTDB lineage: Bacteria > Bacteroidota > Bacteroidia > Bacteroidales > UBA932 > Cryptobacteroides. Next base: position 28,276 of record JAFWRQ010000008.1, read on the forward strand.
TCCTTTTCCCCCAGCCTTCCCTTCCTGCCGTATTTAGTGTTGAAATAGCGTGTATAAGCATTCCTTCGCAGGTATGCCAGTTCCGATATATTGTCGGTCTGTGCACAGAAGTGGTCGTGTGATGACATCACGGCATCGGCAAGAGCGCGTGATTCGGTCCGGACAACAGCGACGGCAAAACAGTTCACGTCATAGATGAAGTCTTCCTCTGAACGATGCATTACTTCCTCGTGTGATGCCAGGCAGAAATGATAGGTCTTTCTCATAGTCCAAGTGCAATCATTTATTAACAAAAATGGGACGCGACCTGCAGTATACAGATCTTGCGTCCCATCATGCTCGCCCAAATATAATGTTTTTTCCGGGACCTCAGCATTTCTTTTCCCATTATTCGCCACAGAATGAACGTGTGGGTGCTGACGTTCATTCTGTGGCAGCAAAACCCCCGTTTCAAGGCATTCTCTGGCCACGGAATGAAAGTGGCTTGCCCTGCATTCATTCTGTGTCCGATGCTGGACTCTGGAGGGAAATAGAGCAGAGGGAAAGAGGGAGATAAAGAAGAGGGAGAGAGAGGGGGGGTGGAGGAAAGGGAGGAAAGGGAAAAAAGGGAAAAAAGGGAGGAAAGGGAGAAAAGGGAGGAAAGGGAGAAAAGGGAGGAAAGGGAGAAAAGGGAGGAAAGGAGAAAGAGATGGGGGAAGATGGGGAGGGA
>JAFWRQ010000009.1 GCA_017519865.1 Bacteroidales bacterium
AAACCTCAAAAACATCTCTAGGTGCCCCGGGCGGGAATCGAACCCGCACGGCCGTTTCGGGCCACGGGATTTTCTTACTGCTATGGCTTTCGCCACCTGATGCGCCGTCAGCGGCTTCGTTCCGTTTGTAGTCCGGACTATTCCTTCACCGTGGATCCATCATCTTTAGGTGTGTCGTGTCTAGTCTCTGCACCTTCCTCCATCGGGAGGCTTGGCTCAAGATTACCATCGGCATTACCCGTTAAGGCTTCCTTGAATTTACGACATTCTACTTCCCTCCTTTCGGAGAGAGCACTCAAATCTTTAAGTCCCTCGTGTCTACCATTTCACCACCAGGGCATTTTCCGTAGCAAATATAAGAAAAACTTGGTAATAATGAGGAACCCGTGCGGGAAATGGCTGAAAACCCGCACGGGGACGGCGAAGCGAAGGCGGAGCGATTTGGGTCAAGCGCAAAAACGGCCTCTGGGAGCGGAAAATGCTCTTCATGCGGGATTATAATGTGGCATGAAGAGCAAAAATAGCCGTAGAACGCCGATAATGCGCTTGAGCAGAATCGGAGGAGGAGGAGGAGGGCAGACAGATTCGCGGGCTCTCTTTTCGGAGAACGGGAAAATCTGTATCTTTGCAGACCATAAAGAAATGGAAGGCATTATGATAAAGGCGATAGTATTTGATATGGGCGGGATTATCGTGCGCCTGGACCTGGGCCGGTGCATCGCCAGCTTCAAGGAGCTTGCAGGATTCGAGGACATCGAGGAGTATCTGGACAGATTCCACCAGAAGGGCTTCATCAGCGACCTCGAAGAGGGCAAGACGCAGCCGGAAGACTTCTATCGCGAATGCCTCAAGCACAGCAGGCCGGGAACGACGGTGGAGACGGTCCACCACTGTTTCTGCTCGCTTCTGGACGGACTCGAGGAAGACTCTCTCGACCTCATCCGCTCGCTGCGCGGCCGCTACGACCTTTACGTCCTGAGCAACAACAATCCCATTTCAAGGGGATATTTCCGCGATATGATGAAACTCGAAGGCCTGGACACGGATAAGGTTTTCAAGAAGGAGTTTTATTCTTATGAGCTCAAGATGCTGAAGCCCTCGAGGGAAATCTTCGAACATGTGATAAGGGAGGTCGGGGTGGATCCCGCAGAGATCCTTTTCATCGACGACGCCCGCGACAACATCGAGGCGGCTGCGGCGCTCGACATCAAGACGCTGTGGCTCAGGCCGGGGATGGACATCGCGGCTGAGACGGAAAAGATGTTGATTACGAATTAAACTACACGATATGGCAAGCGAGATCAGGAATGCGGCCCTGTGGCCGGACGGAGAACTGAAAATAGAGTGGGTCAGGCATCACATGCCCCTGCTCAACGGCCTGGAGGAAGAATTCAGCAAAGAGCTTCCTTTCAAGGGCCTGAAAATAGCCCTCTCGGTACACCTCGAGGCCAAGACCGCGTACCTCTGCGAGGTCCTGGCGGCCGGCGGCGCCGAGATGTACGTCACCGGCAGCAATCCGCTCTCGACGCAGGACGACGTCGCCGCGGCACTCGTGCACGCCGGCCTCAACGTCTTCGCCTGGTACGGCGCGACTCCGAAGGAGTATGAGCGCCACTGCAGGAAGGTCATCGAGGCCGGCCCCAACGTCATCATCGACGACGGCGGAGACCTGGTGAACATTCTCCACAACGATTTCCCGGAGCTGATTCCGAACGTCATCGGCGGCTGCGAGGAGACCACTACGGGCATCCTGCGCCTGCAGCGCCTCGACAGGGAGAAGAAGCTCGGCATCCCCATGGTCCTGGTCAACAACGCCGAGTGCAAGCATTTCTTCGACAACCGCTACGGCACCGGCCAGTCGGTCTGGGACGGCATCAACCGCACTACGAACCTCATCGTGGCCGGCAAGACCGTGGTCGTGGCCGGCTACGGCTGGTGCGGCAAGGGCGTCGCGATGCGCGCCAAAGGCCTGGGCGCCAAAGTCATTGTCACTGAAGTGAATCCGGTCAAGGCGATGGAGGCCGTGATGGACGGCTTCAGCGTGATGAAGATGCGCCAGGCGGCCCCGCTGGGCGACTTCTTCGTCACCGTGACCGGCTGCGACGGCGTCATCACCCGCGAGGACTTCCTCGCAATGAAGGACGGCGCCATCTGCTGCAACGCCGGCCACTTCGACTGCGAAGTCGACGTCGCCGGCCTGGCGAAGATGGCCATCGACGTCAGACCCGCCCGCCGCAACATTACCTCCTACACCCTGCAGGACGGCCGTAAGATCTACATCCTCGCCGAGGGGCGCCTCGTCAACCTCGCGGCGGGCGACGGCCACCCGGCCGAAATCATGGACATGTCCTTCGCCATCCAGGCCCTCAGCGCCCGCTGGCTGGTCGCAAACCGCGACCGCCTGCCGCGCGGGAAAGGCCGCATGGCCATCGACGTCCCCGAAGAGATCGACCGCACCGTCGCGGAGCGAAAGCTCGCCTCCTGGGGCTGCGAGATCGACACGCTCACGCCGGAACAGCGGCGCTACCTCTACGGAGAATAAAAAAAGTAAAGGTTATTAAGTGTTTCGCTTCAATAAAAACTCCCTTCACAGGGAGCAACGCTGATCCAAGACGGCATGTCGCATGCGGTCGATTAAAAGAGTTTCAAAAGCTATCCGTTAATAAAGAACTATCTGTCGGTCACCGATCCTCCCGGGACAAGCTCGGGCTTGAGGATGATGGTGGTTTCGCCCGGTTCGTTCTCGATCATGGAGTGCAGGACCTCGACGGACTTCTCTCCCAACTCCTTGAGGGGCTGGACGATATGGGCGATGGTGCTGGGACCGAGGCGGTACAGGTCGCTTTCGTCGAAAGCGACGAGGCCGAGGTCGCGCGGCGTGCGGAGGTGCATCTCGTTCATTGCGCCTATCACCAGCGCGGTGAGCGAATATGTAGGGATGAAGAACGCCTCGACTCCGCGCTCGATGGCGTCCTTGATGATATTGGGCATGAGTTTCTGGGGGTCGCCGTAGGACGTGGTGTCCACGCGGGCCTCAAGCCCGTGTGCGGACATCGCCCGGCGGTAGCCCTCGGCACGCTCGGATATGCTGGAAATGTCCAGGTCGTACGAGACCATCTCGATCTTGCGGTAGCCCTTGCCGATTAGGTACTCGGTGGCCATCTTGCCGGCTTCGATATCGTTCAGCAGGACCTTTCCCACCCCGTCCAGGTCCTCGACGTCACGGTCAAGCAGGACGACCGGGACCCTGGATTCGATGGCCTTTGAAAGGGCCCTGCGGCCTCCGGGGACGGGAGCGACGATGAGACCGTCGATATTGTACGCGAGAACGGTATCGACGAGTGCGTCGAGTTTGTCGGCGTTTTCGTCGGACGAGCAGAACAGCACGGTATACCCGTACTGGGCAGACTTATCCTCGATGTAACGGGAGATACCTCCGAAGAAATTGTTGGCAATGTCGGTCGTTATGACGGCAATGGTGTTGGACCTGCCGCTGCGCAGCGAGGCTGCAGCGGCGTTGCGCCGGTAACCCAGGCGTTTGGCCACTTCAAGGACACGGGCTGCTGTCTCCGGATTCACCGGGCAGTCAAGCCTGCCGTCCTCTCCGACCTTGGCATTCATGACGAATGAGACCAGTGTTACTGATACCCCGGCCTCTCGGGCGACGTCCTTGATGGTTATCTTTTTCATTTATTTTAGTGCTAATCCTCACAAATATAAGAAAAATTAAAGAAGTCCAGCGTTTTTGGCCGGACTTCTTTAATAATTATGTTGTCTGATGGTTGATTACTCAGCCTTCGGAGCTTCGGCAGCAGCCTCGGCAGGGGCCTCCACGGGAGCCTCAGCCTTCTTGGCGCGGCTGCGGCGGGTGGACTTCTTGGCGGCCTTCTGAGGTGCGGATGCGAGTGCGGCCTCGTTGAAGTCGACAAGCTCGATCAGAGCCATCTCGGCGGCATCTCCCTGACGGAAACCGGTGTGCAGCACGCGGGTGTATCCGCCCGGACGGTCGGCGATCTTCGGAGCGACGGTGCGGAAAAGCTCGCTGACAGCCTCCTTGTTCTTGAGATAGCTGAAAACAACGCGACGGGAGTGGGTGGAATCGTCCTTGGACTTGGTGATGAGGGGCTCGACATAGCTCTTCAGGGCTTTCGCCTTAGCCACGGTGGTGGTGATCCTCTTCTGGAGAATCAGGGAAGAAGCCATATTGGCGAGGAGGGCCTTGCGGTGACCGCTCTTGCGACCAAGGTGATTGATTGCTTTATTGTGCCTCATTTTTATACGGTCTTTTTCTTGGGTTCAATATTATATTTGGTAACATCCATTCCGAATGA
>JAFWRQ010000010.1 GCA_017519865.1 Bacteroidales bacterium
ACCGTGCCGCTCTCCAGGACCTCCACGGTATGCCACTGGCCAAGGGGAATGTTCAGCGCTACGCAATCCGACCCGGGAGCCAGGTCATTCACCTCCGTCACCTCGCCGGCATCGTTATAGAACAGCTCACGCAAATGCCCCCGCAGGCACACCACCGTCTCCGACGAACGGCGATGCCGATGAATCGGCAAAGGAGAGCCCGGCTCAATCGCATTCAGCATCCGCTGCGGACCATCCGCGACGGAATTCCGCAAATCCAGTTTCATCCGCAGCCAACCACACACCGGCTGCGGGAAATAGCGCCCCCTCCATCTTCCCCTGGCCCCATCCGCTGCTGCGGAGAAATCAAAACAAGCCCTGGAGACTTACGTCTTCTGCTTAGAGTTCATATACTACCCAACAGGATCGGGGTCGGCTAGAAGTCCCCGCCAAGCAGCAATAAGAGGAACCTTGTAAGCATCCGGTAAAAGACGACTTGTTATTTTGTTATTGACACCAACTTGGTCAAGTTGGTCCAAGTTGGATCGAGTTGATTTCAGTTTGTTTTCTTCGCCCAGCGATCGGGCAGGAGTTCGCGGATGGCGGCGGGGGCTATTCCGGCTTCCGGGATCCGAAGGAGGACATCCTCCAGCCATTCTCTAGGATCGACGCCTACGGCCTTGCAACTGCCCAACAGGGAGTATACGATGGCGGCACGGAGCGCAGCGTCATGGTTGCCGCAGAACAGGAAGTTCTTCCGGCCGAGAGCCAGCGGCCTGATGGCATTCTCCACGAGGTTGTTGTCGATGCAGAAGCGACCGTCATTGACGTAGCGGCTCAGTCGTGGTAGCAGCGGGAGCGTATACTTGATCGCATTGCCGATACGGCTCTGCTCCGAGATCATCCCGGCCGTGGCATACATCCACCGCTCAAACTCCTGGATGACGGGGTAAGCTTCCTTCTGGCGCTTCTCCCTTAGGGCATCACCCGTAATGCCAGCCTCCTTTGCCTCATTCTCGATATGGTACAACTTGTTGATATACACCAGCGCCTCGCTGGCTATCCGCTTGTTCTCATCGAGGGCGTCCGACCACTTGCGCCGTGCATGGGCCCAGCAGCCGATCACCTGGATGCGGGGATCGTTCTCAAACTGGTCGTAGGCGCCATAGCCGTCGGTCTGGATCGTGCCGCGGTACCCACGGAGCAACTTCCTGGCTGTTTCGTGGCTTCTTGAACCCATGTCATACTGGAACACAACGAGGTTGTCTTCCACGGCACGTGTGCACCACATGTATCCTTTCACGGCACGGTGCTTCTCGTTGTCGATGACCGGCAATGTGCTCTCGTCCACCTGTATGTAGTCCCTTGACATCACTTCACGCCTCAGCACGTCATATGGCCGCTTGAGCAGTTCGCACGTCGCCGCGTACCAGTCGTTCAGCGTTGAGTCGCTCACCTTCAGCCCAAGTTCCTTGTATTGCTGTACCACCCGGTAGAATGGCATGTGGTAGAGGAACTTCTGCAGGATGATATCCGCAAGGAGGCTCTCTGATGCCATGCACTTGGGCAGGGGGACTGCCGGGACCGGAGCAAGGAAAAAGACCTGCCTGTCAGGATCCTGGATCTGCAGGTTCGACTTCAGCACCAGCTTGTGGCGCACGATGCGGCGGATATATATCTGTGCAGGCACCATCACCAGGACGTCGGTGGTCTCCGGCTCCAGCTCGCGGTAATCGTCCGCATTGTCCACCTCGGGATAGAGGTGCTCCTCGCGCACTTCCAGCGTGGAGAGGTCGAGGGCCTTGCGAGGCTTACGCTCGAAGCCCTTCACGGCGATCATGGCGGCTTCCTCCTGCTCGGCCTTTTGCACCTGGGCGTCAAGCTCAGCCCGTTCCTGCTCGGTTAGCGGTTCGTCGAAGAGAGACGGTTCACTCAGGACCGCCGGATCGAGCGGCAGATTCTTCTCACTCATCTTCCCGAACATCTTCTTGCGCAGCCAGTACAACTGGCTCTCAAGGCTTGCCACCTTGTTCTGCAACCGCTCGATTTCGGCTGCCTGCGCTGCTATGATCTGCTGTTCGGAGGTCATCTTTTTCACTCTCTCTTTCTAAGAGTAAAGTTACTAAAAATCAGCGATATATGCAAGCGAATGAGCGCTTTTCTCTCAGTTTTTCCATAGATTTTTCAGCCCGTCGAGACGGACTTGGCGACTGTCCGGATTTGCCATGATCCCCTCCACCATCTTCCGCAGATCCTCCCACATTATGTTGCGTGTCACCTCTTTCTCCTTCCTCGGCAGAGGCATTGCAAATGTCCCCCGGTCGAGCATCTTCGCATAGATGACCAGGCCTCCGGTCTCATAGTGCAGCAGCTTGATTCGGTTCCGGCGCCTGTTCACGAAGATGTATACGTCTCCGTCGCGGGCATTCGCTCCGATGCGGTTGTTCACCAAGCCCGACAGCGTATGGAAACTCTTCCGCATGTCGGTCGGCTCGCTGTAGAGCCAGTAGCGCAGTGCCTTGTCCAGGCTAAACACGGGCGGACGATGCTAGGATGATTTCCTGGATCAGCCGGCCGGTGAGACTGCCGCTGATCCGCATCACGGTGCCGGTAACCGTCCGGAGTTCAATGTTCAACGGTGCCGAGTCAACGGCCTCTGCCTTCTGCTTGGCACTCCTGGATCTGGCCGGCTGGATCGGATTCGGCAGGAAGTCCCCGCCGGGCACCAACTGGAGAAACTCCCCGGCATTCTCTCCCTCTTCCGTCGGTGCGTACTTGCGCTTCGAATCATAAAAAGTTGCCGGGCGGATATGTAACTCCTCCAGACGTTGCTTGAAGCTAACATTGTTTTCTTGGCAGTACGATACGATGGCTGCCACTTCTTCCTTTGTCATCATGGGGCTTTGTTCTTTTGATGGCAAAGGTACGATCTTGATCCTACACGTGCGAGGTGTCTTTTATCGGATGCTTAC
>JAFWRQ010000011.1 GCA_017519865.1 Bacteroidales bacterium
CAGGCGCCCGCTCCTCTGGAGCTGCGCCGCCGCGGCTGCCGCGCTCGCGCTGGTCCTCCTGCTGCGCCCTGCGGCGCAGGAGGCCCCGGCCATGACTCCCTTGGAGATCGCCGAAAGCCTCAGTACCATCGCCGACCTCGGCCTCGGCGACATCGAGTCCGTCACCGCGGTGCCTTCGGGGGCCAATTTCCTTGTGACCGTCCACATCAAGGACGGAAGCGACCTGACTTTCATAATGTCCAAGGACGGGGATACCGGTACCCTGTCCCTGGCCTCAACAGAATAAAAACAGACGAATTATGACAAGCATTATCCTTTCCACCATTTGCGCCCTTGCGCTGAACGCTGCTTCCATCCCTGCCCAGGCGGACACGAACGACATCTATCTGATTGACCTTGCCAAAGTCGAGAACTTCAACGGTTCCCAGCTCGCAGGCAAGACCATCCGCGCCTATAGTATCCAGAGAGAAAACGTCGGAGGCGTACCGACCCGCATACATCTAATCACAACGAAGACAGACGGGGCCCAGACTCCCGTGGTCGCCATATTTGACAATGATTTCAACAATGCCACTTCCGTTACGGTCGGAGAAAAGAGCCAGCCGTCGATAAACGTAAGGGCCACCGATCCTTCCTTGTCCGCAGATGATATCGTCTATATCGTGGACGGCAAACAGACAGGCACGGAAGAATTCAAGAAACTCGACCCTAAGGATATCAAGTCGATAGAGGTGATGAAGGACTCTTCTGCCGCCAAATACCTCCAGGACCTGAAGGACCAGGGCAAATACCAGGGAGACGTCAATCCCAAGGGCGGCGTCATCGTGGTGAATCTGAAGAAATAGGTCTCAGTGCCTGTCGATCCACTTCCACAGGGCGTACATGAGCGCGCCCCAGGCGAGGAAGAGCAGGACATAGACTATGTAGGGAATGGAAGTGGGGTTGCTCTCCCCGCCGACATATTTCTCGAAATCCGGAATGTCGGCGTAGTAATATGCCCCCGCCCCGAAATCCTTGTCCGGCGAGAGCCCCGCACCCCGGACCATGATCATGACGGCAACAACCAAAACAGCCACGGCGACGAACGCCGTGGCTATTTTGAATATCTTTTTTCCTTTCGGGGCCACTACTTGAACAGGTCAAGCACGGGAACCTTGAAGACAACGCCGCTGAGCAGGAACCAAACGGCGAAGAGCGTAAGGGCGATATTGAAGACCTGGCCGACGATATACAGCCAGAGGACCTTTCCGCCCTGCATCTGCTTTGCGAGCTCCTTGAAGTTGGTGTCAAGGCCGATGCTGGTGAAAGCCAGCACGAAGCACCAGTTCTTGTACTGGTCGAGGACCTTGTTGATGGCGCTGACCTGGTCGCCGCCGAAGACGGGCTGGAACAGGAAGGAAGCCAGCAGGGAAGCCACGAAGAAACCGATGATGAACTTCGGGAAGCGCTTCCAGATCTCGCCGGCACCTACCTTCTGGGCCCCGCTGTTCTCGACGCGGGTGGCGAAGAAGATGGCGACGAAGAAGGCGATGAAGCCGATGAGGATGTTCTGGATGCTCTTGACGAGCACGGCGGCCTGCTCGGCCTCGGGGCCGAGGGCATTGCCGGCGAGCACCACGGCGCCGGTCGAGTCGACCGTGCCGCCGATGAGCGCGCCGCCCATCAGCTGCGTCATGCCGCAGGCCTTGATGATCATGGGCTCGAACACCATCATGAGGATGGTGAATATGATCGAGATGGAGATGGCGATGGAGAGGTCGTCCTTCTTGCACTTGGCGGCTGCACCGGTGGCGATGGCTGCGGAAGTTCCGCAGACGGAGGTCGCGGCGGCGAGGGTCATGACAAGCGGTTTATTCTTGAGTTTCAGGACCTTGGTGCCGAACCACCACATGAAGATGATGACGATGGGGGTGACGATCCATGCAATGCCGAGACCGTAGAGGCCGAACTTGGCGATGTTGCTGAACAGCACGGAGAAACCCATCACGACCAGACCGACCTTGATGTAGAACTCGGTCCTGACGGCGGGTTTGAGCCACTCGGGAACGCCGACGGTATTGGAGACCAGGAGACCGATGATCAGTGCCCAGAAAGCCCACTCGAGATAGCGGTTGAGGGTGAACTCCGCGCTGACCAGGCGTACGATTACGGCCAGGAGGAACAGCATCAGGAATGCCGGGATATACTTCTTGAGGTCCCCTCCCTGAAGCTTGACGGCGCCGCCGAACAGTATCAGGAGCACGGCGACGGTAAGGACGAGCTTGCCGAGGAAGCCCCAGGTGAACTGGCTCCAGAGGCTTGAAGCCGTAGCGGCTTTCTCTCCGAGAGTCCACGTGCCGAACTTGAGTGCCGAGAAGTCGAACCAGCCGGTCAAGACGGCGACCGCGCCGATGAGGATGATTATGAAGCCGATCCAACAGGCCATCCAATCATCAGATTTCCAATTCTCTTTCATAATGTCAGGTTTTAGTTTGTTTACTCTGTTTGACAAAAATAGGTTATTTTTTGTAAATTTGTCCCAATAGCGCCAAAAAACGTCCAATGATTTCTCAGACAGAAGTTTCATGCATCCGCTGCGGTTCCCGCCAGACGATAACCGTTCACGACAGCATCAATGTCCGCGAGGAGCCCGCCCTCAAGGCGGAAGTCCTTGACGGGTCGGCGTTTGTCTGGGAGTGCGCGCATTGCGGCGCCCACAACCTCGTGCGCAGGCAGACCCTGTACCACGACCCCGACGAGAAGCTTATGATCTGGCTGACCTTCGGCTCGGAAGAACTCGAGGAGCGCGTCCGGGCGGCCTACGGAGGCATGGAAGAACTCAAGGGCTATACCGCCCGCTTCGTGGACGATGCCGGATCGCTGGTAGAGAAGGTCAAGATCTTCGACGCCGGCCTGGACGACGTGGTCATGGAGATGACCAAGTACGTCGTACGGATGGAATTGCGCAGCAGCATGCACGAGCGTGCTGATGAGATCTCGTCGGCACCGTTCAAGTTTCTCCGCCTCGACGGTGCCGACGGTGAGATAACCTTGGCATATCCCCTTGACGGACAGATGGTAATGGCCGCAGTCGGCTTCAATGTCTACGAGGATTGCCGGGGCATCCTGAACCGCAACCCGGCAATGGCTGCTGCTGCCTCCGGCTTCGCAAAGGTCGACGCCGCATTCGTCGGCAGGTATTTCAGATAATCCACAAAACATATATGAAATGAAAAAACTCCTTCTTTCTTCCCTGTTCCTGGCACTTTGCCTCAGCCTTGGCGCCCAGGAAGACGCTGTACGTCTCTTTGCAGAGAATCCCGACCGTGCGGCCAACAACATGCATTCGTACGAGTTCAACCCCATCCAGGACACTAAGGCCCCCAAGGGGTTCAAGCCGTTCTACATTTCGCACTACGGCCGCCACGGGTCCCGCTACGAGCAGAACTCCACGTTTGGACGCGCAGCGCTTGAAGGATTTGCGCACCTCGACTCGCTCGGTCTCCTGACCGACTCCGGAAAGGCACTTTATGCCGACGTCAATGCCGTCGTCGAGGCCCACAAGGGAATGGAAGGTTCCCTCACGCCGCGCGGGGCACGCGAGCACAAAATGCTTGCTGCCAGGATGTACGAGCGCTTCCCCAAGGTCTTCAAGAATAAGGACCGTATGGAGATCAACAGTTTTTCAAGCACGAGTTTCCGCTGCATAGTCAGCATGTGCAACTTTACCAACAGCCTCACCGAGAAGTGTCCCAAGCATGAATTCACTTTCACCAGCGCGGATAAGTTCATGGCTTACATCAACCCCAGCCTCAATATCCCCCGCCCGGGAGAGGTCCCGGCCCCGCGCCAGACCATGTCGGCAGAGGCGCTAGCCAGACTGAGGTCGGCTTCCGGCTCGGCTTCCGCCGCGCCGCAGGGCTATACTCCCGCTACCGGCACTCCCGGCTACGACTTCAAGCGCTTCCTGACCCCCCTGTTCAAGGACTATGACGCTGCGCTGAAGGAACTTGGCAACCCCGAGCCTTTCGTACGCGCCATCTATACTACCGGCGGCCTCTGCCAGGTCATCGACTTCCTCGGTGTGGACATCTACAGGAAATACTTTACCCCCGAGGAACTCGTTTATTTCTGGGCAGGCGGCAACGACTCCCTGTACAGGATGTGGGCCGGCTCCGTAGAGAACGGTGATGTCATCCGTTACGCCATCATCCCGTTGCTCAAGGACTTCATCGAGAAGGCCGATGCCGCGATCCAGCCCGACAGCCACCGCGCCGCCGACCTTCGCTTCGGCCACGACACTTCCGTGCTTCCGCTGTTCGCCCTGATGGGCGTGGACGATCCCCAGAACCGCGTCTTCCCTTACCGCGAGGCCCACAACAACGGCTGGTACGCATTCTTCCAGATCCCGATGGCGACCAACTGCCAGTTCATTTTCTACCGCAACAAGAAAGGCGAGGTCCTGACAAAGGTCCTCTATAACGAGAAGGAGATTCCCATCCCCGGTGTCGAGCCCGTTTCCGGGCCTTACTACCGCTGGTCCGAACTGAAGGCACACTTCTACAATCTCATCGACAAGGCAGCGGCTCCCTGGAACGCCTGATCAGGCTTTAGGGAAGGTTGACAGAAAAGATCAAACCCAAGTGATGGGCGGGAACGGAAATGTCCCGCCCTTTTATTTCGTCCAGGATCGTTCCTCCGTTGTAATTGTATGAGATGCCTATACGGGTGTCGTAGGGAATCCAAAGAAGGTTTCCGAGCCTTACGGAGATGTCTGCCCCTGCGCTGAAGAGCCACTCTGTCCGGGACGCCGTCGACGCGCCGTCGCCCTCCGGAAGCCTGACGGTGTATGCCGTACCGCTGGCCGTAGGAACCACTCCGCCGTCGCTGAGGATGACGCCGTCGGCGTGGAGTGTCAGTTCGAAGTTGCGTACGAATGCGACCGGGCCGAGGCCCGACCAGTCCAGCGGGAGCAGTGGCATGGCGTAATCCGCGCTCAGGCGCGTCTGACGGCCGAAACGGGACTGGATATAGGAGGAAAGTTCGGATACGGAGGTCATGCCCCGGGGAATCATTGTCAGGTAGTTGTCGGGGAAACGGCCGTCCAGGCGCGCCTGGTGCATGACAGAGAGGCGTATTCCGTGGGTGTCGACCACTCCGGGGAGGTAGCCGTACAGGTACGCGAACGCCGAGGGGGCGAAAACGGCGGTGAGGCCGGGCCTGGCGCTGAGGCCGGCCTCGGCGCCAATGCCCCAGCGGGGGTATATGGCAGACCGTGCCGTGCCGAGCATCGTGTAGCCCCGCAGGCTCGCAGTGACGCGCGACAGCGGGACGTTCCGTCCGGCGTCGGCTCCCGCAATGACGCGGTAGGCTCCCGGCTTGTCCCCGATTACCCGGACCAGCTTCTGGAAGACATCGGTAGTGTTCACCATGTCGTTTGCAAACTGGACATCGATGCGCGGGACGATGCCGCGGAACCAGCCGGAGCGGGAAAAATCGAGCGGGACATACATCCTTGCGGTAGTCCTGTAATACGGGGTGCCGGTCGGTTTTCCTTCCAGGGTGGAAATCCTGGAAGCCGTCTGTATGAGAGTGTTGTACCGATATTGCCGTGCGTAGCGCGTACCTGCGTCGACGCCGAGTTCGATCACGGGATAAAGGCCACGGTACGTGAACCGGCCGTGGAAGGAATGGAACCATTGCGGCCCCTCGTCCGTTTTGGTCCTGGATGCAGAATACCCTACGATGGCGGATGCCGTGCCGAGGTCGTTCTGGAGAAATGCCGTGGCTCCCAGTCCGGCGGAGGAGGCAATGGTCTCGAAACTGGAGTTGGCTACGGCGTCGTAATCGACGTACATGGGCGCCCAGGAATGCAGGTGCAGGAGGTGGGGGAGTTTGCGGTAAGGCTTTGCCGGGGAGAACCGGGCAGGAGACGCTGCCGGCGCGGCGCCGAGGGCTGCCTCCTGTTCCGATAGGCGGTCGGCAACGGGCCGCGGGGCGGGCCGGCCGGTTGCAACCGGGCCGGATACGGCCTCCCGGAACAGGAGTCTGCCGGCGGGCGTGAGGGCGGCGAAGGTCAGGCTGTCTCCGGAGGCGTCCGGCAGGAAGTCCGATGCCCCGAAACGATGGTTGGTAAGCCGGGCTGTACCCTCATTGATGTTGAATCTGTAGAGTTCATTTACCCCGTTGAGGTCCGACACGAACAGGATTTCGCTGCCGTGCGAACGCAGCTGCTTGATTTTGATTGGCTCCGGTGGCAGCAGGACGTGGAATCCGTCAGTTACGTCATATAGTCCGAATCCGTAATCGGAGATGGCGCTGGCTATGAGCCTGCCGTCCGCCCAGGCGGTTTCCACGACCTGCAGGCCATCTGGTGCGGGGTATCTTCGAAGCGTGCTGCCGTCACGGCCGTCGATGACCCGTACGGCAGAACCGCCGTGGAGAGGATACTCCGTCACGGATACGGACGGTCCGTCCGGTGCGGGCGAAGGATTGAAAAGGTTACCTTCCCTTGTCAGCATGCGCGCGCTCCGCCCGTCCGGTCCCAGGTAGAATACACGGGATTCGGACTTGAGCGTCCAGCGCGGGTCCGTGACGGTCTCGCTCCAAAAAAGCCGTCCGGTTGCCTCCGAATAGTGGATCTGTTCCGTTCCGGACGGGAAGGGCCGTACGGAATCCGTACTTCCGTCCGGAAGGATGCGGACCAGCCGTGGCGTGAAGGTCAGTCCCTGTTGTATGGCGAAAATGTCATTGCCGGCCGCTTCCGGACTCTGGAACGAGGTGTAGCGGCGGGCCGGGGGCGTAAGCGTCCTGACCGTCCCGAAGGGACCCCTCGCCGCTTCGTCCGCGGCCCAAAGGGCCTGCTGCGCCGCAGCAATCTCCTGCCAGGTCTCCTTAAGGTTCTTGCCCGAAGCCTGCTTCACCGTTTTCTGGAGGTTGAAGAAAGGCAGGGGGAGCACGGGGGAGAGGACGTTTTCATAGTATCGGGCCGAGAACAGGGGGTCATCGTACACGTATCGCATACCGGCCACCAGCATGTATCCCGCGCGGTAATGGTCCGGAACGAAGGTCTTCTGCGAACGCCAGCGCCAGCGGTACCAGTCGCGGAAATCCCCTTCGGCGAAACTGACGCGGTAATGCTCCAGGAAGTCCGCCGATCGGCCGCGCCCGGCGCGTGTAAGGGCGGTTTCCGCCACGACGGCGTCGCCCTCCAACAGCGCCGGGCCAGGATAAAGCGCGGCCGCTGCGCCGGTGAAAAGCTCTCCGACAACGGCATTGAACAACCCGAATCCTCTGCCACGTGCGAATTGCATCTGCGAGACGTGGCGCGACTCGTGGACGGCCAGTTCCGTGATCCAGTCCAAAGGCTCGGGACTGCTCGCGTCGGGACAGGTGAACAGGTCCATCCTGCGCGGGGCCCAGGTAACGGAGCCGTTGGCCTGTGCCGTAAAGCCGTGCAGGATCACCGGCATGGGTCGGCGGTACATACCGTTGGGGGCGTAACCGATGCTGGAGCCCAGCGGGAGGCGCCATCTCTCGAGTTCGATGCCGAACCGGAGGGCCAGCGAATCGCTTCCTGCCGGATAGATGATCCTGTAATTGTCCGAGGAGATGCTGCGCCAGCGTATTCCACCCGGATCGTCCCCGGAGGAATAGAACTGTGCACTGGCGTTGAAGCACACCAGCATCATCAGCAATATGCAGAACCGCCCTTTCATCTTCTTGGCAAATCTAATAAAAAAACGTAAATTCGCACCGGACAAGAGTTATATTAATCAAATGAGTACAGTTCTTCAAGTCTGCACGATGCTTGGCTCCCTGGGCATGTTCCTGTACGGAATGTCCCTCATGAGCGGCGGACTTCAGAAAATGGCCGGCGACAAGTTGAGGTCGTTCATGGCCACGATGACCTCCACAACATTAAAACGCGTTCTTACCGGTGTCATTGTCACCGCCCTGGTCCAGTCTTCGACCGCCACCACGCTCATGCTGGTGAGTTTCGTAAACGCAGGTCTCCTATCCCTTGCCAACGCCATCGGCGTCATCATGGGTGCCAACATCGGTACTACCGTCACGGCGTGGATCTTCGCCCTCTCGTTCGGGGGAGGGTCATTCAGCCTGGGCGCCATCGCCGTGCCGCTCATGTTCCTGGGATACCTGCTGATAGCCTCCAAGAAGAAACAGAACAAGAGTTTCGGCGAGTTCGTTATGGGTTTCGCCTTCCTGTTCCTCGGCCTCAGCACCCTGCGCGAGACCTCGACACTGCTCCTGGACAACGACCCCGTCCGCATATTCCTGTCCCACCTGACCGGATACGGCATCGGCTCCATCCTCATCTTCATGGTGACGGGTGCACTCATGACCCTGATGCTCCAGTCTTCTGCGGCCACCATGGCCATCACCATGGTTCTCGTCGCCAACGGCTACATCCCCTTCGAGATGGCTGCCGCGATGGTTCTCGGCGAGAACATCGGTACGACCATCACTTCCAACATCGCGGCTTCGGTCGCGAACGTTTCGGCTAAGAGGACGGCACGTGCCCATATGCTCTTCAACGTGTTCGGAGTCTGCTGGGTCTTCTGCATATTCCATCCTTTCCTGAGGCTGGTCGGCTCCGTTGTGGAACTGTTCGGCTTCCCGAACCCCGCAACGACGGATTTCAGTTTGGCCGACGTGCAGACCAGGCAGGCCCTGGTCGCATCCCTGCCTTACAGCGTCGCCACGCTCCACTCCCTGTTCAACGTCATCAACACCTTGATCCTCATCTGGTTCGTCCCGGTCATCGAGAGGATCGTGAAGTGGATGGTACCTTCTCCGAAGGGCGAGGAAGAGGTCTTCCGCCTCAAGTACATCAACCGCGGCCTCCTCAGCACCTCCGAGCTTTCGCTCAATGAGGCCAAGTCCGAGGTCGTGCATTTCGGAGAGATCTGTTACAAGGGCTTCGGCTACATACGCCAGGCCGTGAACGAGAAGGATCCGGAGAAGTTCGAGGCGATAAACGACAAGCTCGTAAAGTACGAGGCCATCACCGACAACATAGAGTACGAGATCGCGCAATACCTCGCCGAAGTCTCCAAGGGCGAACTGAGCGATTCCTCGACGATACGCGTCAAGAGCATCTACAAGATCATAGGCGAGATGGAGAGCCTCGGCGACTCCGGCGAGGCCATCGGCCGCATGCTGCGCCGCGTCCATGTCCACGGCAAGAGTTTCGACGACGAGATGCTCTGGAAACTCAACCGCCTGATGGACTACGTCGAAGAGGCGTACAAGGCCATGCTGGAGAATCTCAACGTTGGATACCAAAACATTTCGGACATCTCGAACGCCTCCGACGCCGAATACAACATCAATACCTATCGCAACAGCCTGCGTGAGGAACTGATCACCAACATCGAACACGACGACTACAAGTACCAGGTCGGCGTATTCTATATGGACGTTGTCAACGAACTCGAGCAGATCGGCGACTTCATCATCAACATTTCGCAGGCCCTTCTGGAGGAAAAGAATGGCAAATAGGCTGATCGTGCTGGCTATCGCCGCACTGCTGGCCGCTGCCTGCGGCCAGCGTGCCGGCCGTGCCGCCGGCTCCGAAGCCGCCGTGCGCGACTTCCCCGCGGTACAGATTCCCGGCATGTACACCGACAACGAATCGCGGCAAGCCTATGCCGCAGAGCATTTCTGGGACAGGTTCCTGGCCGCGACGGAGGGCTATCTCTGCGACTCGTCGACCGTCTGCGGAGTCTCCCGTGACGACCTGGAGGAGCGTTTCTCCACCTGGTTGGCCATAGTCGGAATGCAGGACATCGAGGCCGGGCGCAGTAGCGTCGACTCCTTCTTCAGCCGGGTCGAAGCATGTCAGATGAAGGACACCCTGTCCAATGTGTTCGCGTTCTTCTCCGAGATGGCCGAGCATTATCTGTACGACCCCAACTCCCCGTTCCGCAACGAGGACCTGTACCAGCCGTTCGTGGCGCGGCTCGCGGAGTCTCCGCTCACCGACCCGGCGCTGGCGCCCGCCAGGGCGTTCGAGGCGCGCCTGTGCGCGCTGAACGCCGTCGGGACGCCCGCCGCCGACTTCCGTTTCACGGACGCCGCCGGCCGTACGCGCCGTCTCTACGACGTACGCGCCGACTTCACGCTGCTCTTCTTCTCCAATCCCGGCTGCGAAGCCTGCAAGGAGATCATCAACACCCTAGGCTCGATGCCTGCGCTTCCCGGAATGATTTCCTCCGGGCGGCTGGCAGTGGTGAACATCTATATCGACGAGGACCTCGAGGCTTGGAGGGAGTACCAGTCGTTCTATCCCAGGGAATGGTTCAACGGCTACGACCCGACATTCACCATACGCCAGGACCTCCTCTACAACGTGCGCGGCATCCCTTCCCTCTACATCCTCGACAAGGATAAACGCGTGATAATGAAAGACGCTCCCGAGGACCGCGTTTTCTCCTTTTTAAGTTCCATCAGTAGGGATTAACGTTTTTTTTGTTTAAATTTGACATTCGCACGCAAATGCGTCTGATTTAAACGAAAAGAACATGGATATCAAGAAAAACGGCAGATTCTACACCCTTACCAACTCCAAGGGCGCGAGCGTCGTACTCTCCGAGGTCGGCGCAGGCATCGTCTCCATCAATGTCCCCGACCGGGAAGGCAAACTCGGCGACGTGGCCCTCGGTTATGACAAGGCCGAGTCTTACATCAAGGACGGCCCTTGCCTGGGCAAATGCCCCGGCCGCTTCGCCAACCGCATCGCCCTCGGCAAGTTCACCCTTGACGGAGTGGAGTACAACCTTCCGATAAACAACGGCCCCAACTCCCTGCATGGGGGTCCCGAAGGCTTCGCCAACAGGATCTGGGACAGCCGCATTGAAGGAGATGCCGTAGAGTTCATGTATTTCTCCGAGGACGGCGAGCAGGGCTATCCCGGCAACCTCAAGGCCGTCGCCCACTACGAGTGGAGCGAGGACAACGAACTCAAGCTCACTTTCACTGCCGAGTGCGATGCCCCGACCGTAGTGAATCTCACCAACCACGTCTACTTCAACATGGACGGTGAGGGCAGCGGCACCATCCTCGACCACATGCTCAAGCTCAACTGCTCCGAGTACCTTCCTACCGACCCCACTCAGATTCCTCTGGGCGACAGTGAACCCGTTGCCGGAACTCCCATGGACTTCATCAACCCCAAGCCGGTGGGACGCGATATAAAGGCTGATTTCGAGCCCCTCAAGATAGGCAAGGGCTACGACCACTGCTGGGTGATCGACGGTGCGGAGCCCGGCCAGCTTCAGGCTGCCGCCAAGCTCTGGTCCGAGAAGAGCGGGCGCCTCGTGGAGATCTTCACCACCCAGCCCGGCATCCAGATCTATACCGGCAACTGGCTTTCAGGCTGCCCCGTCGGCAAGCACGGCCACGTCTACAACGACTATGACGGCATCGCCCTCGAGTGCCAGCACTTCCCGGATTCGCCCAACAAGCCCGAATATCCCAGCACGGTTCTCAGGCCGGGCGAGGTGTATGAAGAGGCCATCATCTTTGCTTTCAGGACCGTCTGATGAAACAGTATCTCGACCTGTTGCGGCACATCCGCGAGAATGGTGTGGTCAAGAAGGACCGCACCGGAGTGGGCACGCAGAGCGTGTTCGGATATCAGATGCGCTTCGACCTCAGCGAGGGTTTCCCCCTCCTCACCACCAAGAAGGTGCATCTCAAGTCCATCATCTACGAACTGCTCTGGTTCATAGCCGGCGACACCAACATAAAGTACCTCAAGGACCATGGAGTCTCCATCTGGGACGAATGGGCGGACGAAAACGGCGACCTGGGGCCGGTCTACGGCCACCAGTGGCGCAGTTGGCCCGCCCCGGACGGGAAGGCTATCGACCAGCTTTCGCAGGTCATCGACACCATCCGCCGCAACCCTGACTCCAGGCGCATGATCGTCAGCGCGTGGAATCCCGCGGAAGTGGACAGGATGGCCCTGCCCCCCTGCCACTGCCTCTTCCAGTTCTACGTTGCCGACGGCCGGCTCTCCTGCCAGTTGTACCAGCGCAGCGCCGACACCTTCCTCGGAGTGCCTTTCAACATCGCCTCCTATGCCCTCCTGACCATGATGATCGCACAGGTCTGCGGCCTGCAGCCGGGCGAGTTCGTCCACACTACTGGCGACACCCACATCTACCTCAACCACTTCGAGCAGGTGGACCTGCAGCTCTCCCGCGAGCCGCGTCCGCTGCCCAGGATGGTCATCAACCCGGAGGTAAAGAGTATATTTGACTTTGATTACGGAGACTTCACGCTGGAGGGCTACGATCCCTGGCCGGCGATCAAGGCTCCGGTAGCCGTTTGATTATGGAGAAATGCCTTATAGTGGCCGTGGCCGACGACTGGGCCATCGGCGTTAAGGGCGGGCTGCCCTGGCACCTGCCCGAGGACCTGAAGTATTTCAAGGAGAAGACGCGGGGTTTCCCCGTGATAATGGGCCGGACGACCTACTTCTCCCTGCCCTTCCGCCCTCTCAAGGGACGTAAGAACATCGTCCTCAACCTCGGATGGGACCCGATCCCGGACGATGTCGTATGTGTCAATTCCTTCGAGGAGGCGTACGCCGCCGCCGAAGGGGCAGAGAAGTGTTTCATCATGGGAGGTGCGTCCGTATACCGCGCTGCACTGATGGACATGGACAGGCTTTACATCACGCACGTGCATACGACCATCCCCGAGGCTGACGCTTTCTTCCCCGTCATCGACGGGGAGTTCTGGGAGAAAGAATCCGTCTCGGAGACGCATGTGGACGAAGCCACGGGATTCTCCTACGAGTTCGTAGTGTACAGGAGACGCCCCGAATAGGCATCCCCTTTCAGGAATAAGGTTAGTTAGTAGTAGTCAATGGAAAAGAAGAGAGAAGGCTTCGGCAGCCGGACTGCCGTCATATTCGCCATGGCCGGGTCGGCCATAGGTCTGGGCAACATCTGGCGCTTCCCTTACATGGTCGGTGAGCATGGGGGGGCGGTGTTCGTGCTGATCTACATCGTTGCGACGATCCTCTTCTCGCTGCCTATCTTCATAGCGGAAGTCATCATTGGACGTCGCAGCCACTCCAACGCCCGCGACGCTTTCGTAAGGCTCGCCCCCGGAAAACCTTTCTGGAGGTATGTCAGCGTGCTTCCCATAATCATTCCCACGCTCATCGCATCCTACTACAGCGTCATCGGCGGCTGGTCCCTGGAGTATTTCTTCAAGGCCTGCTCGCTGGAGTTCCTGAATACGGCCCCTGAGGGGGCCAGCGGGCTTTTTTCCGGCTTCGTGTCCACCACCTGGGCTCCCGTGCTGATGCACCTGGCCTTCTTCGCTGTTTCTGCCGTAATCGTGGTGCTCGGCGTGAAAGCCGGCATCGAGAAGTTCAGCAAATTCATCCTGCCGGTCCTCTTCGTCCTGATAGTAGTGATTGCGGTGTATTCGCTGAGCCTCCCCGGCTCATCGGACGGCGTAAAGTACCTGTTCAAGCCTGATTTCAGCGAGTTTACCCCCAGGACCTTCGCATACGCCCTGGGCCAGAGTTTCTATTCCCTTTCCTTGGGAATGGGTATCATCATCACCTACGGATCCTATGTCCGCAGGGATGAGAACATACTTGTCTCGAGCGCGGGGACGGCAGTGTCCGACCTCCTCTTCGCGATGCTGGCCGGCCTGGCCATCATGCCGGCGGTCTTCGCCGCAGGCATCGAGCCGGGCGCCGGCCCCGGCCTCATCTTCCAGAGCATCCCATACATTTTCAGCAAGATGGGTGCGGAGGCTCCCGTACTCAGCACGATCGCTGCCGTGCTGTTCTTCTTCACCGTCATCGTGGCGGCAATGACCTCGCTGATATCGCTCATCGAGGTGGGAACAGCGTTCCTGATAGAGAAATTCAACTTGAAGCGCGGCCGTGCCGTGGGAGTCATGTTCCTTATCTGCGGTGCTGCAGGCACGCTTTGCTCGCTGTCTTTCGGCCCGCTCAAGGGACTTGTCGTCGGCGGAATGAACATCTTCGACATCTTCGACTGGACCTGCTCCAACATCCTGCTGCTGATCATGGCCTTCCTTTCGGTCGTGTTTGTCGGCTTCGTGATGAAGAAGTCCGACGTCCGTGACGAATTCACCAACGGAGGCACGAAGAGACGCAACACGCCCCTTTTCAACGCCGTGTATTTCCTCATCAAGTGGGTTGCGCCCATCGCGGTGCTGCTCATATTCTTCACCAATTTCATCCTTTGACGCATGGCCAGGGACAGGGGCAGTTTCAACAGCCGTTTCACGGCTATTATGGCCATGGCCGGTTCGGCCATCGGCCTCGGCAACATCTGGCGCTTCCCGTACATGGTCGGGCAGAACGGAGGTGCGGCTTTCATCCTCGTATATCTTTTCTCGGCCGTTTTCCTCTGCATCCCCATCTTCATTGCCGAGTCGATAATCGGCAAGCGTACGCACCTGAGCACGTTCGGGGCGATGGAGAAACTTGCTCCAGGCAGCCGCTGGAAGTGGCTGGGATTCCTGACGGTCTTCACCCCGCTGATCATCCTGTCGTACTACAGCGTCGTGGGCGGCTGGTCAATAGAGTATTTCCTGAAGTCACTTACGCTTTCGTTCTCCGACCCGTCCGTTGGCCGGGCGGAGCATTCCGCCGTTTTCGGAAGTTTCATCTCCTCCGCCTGGGGGCCGATTATCTTCCATACGGTATTCCTGCTGATCAACGCCTTCGTCATCGTATTCGGAGTGCGCGGCGGCATCGAGCGTTTCACGAAACTTACCACGCCTGTCCTGTTCGTGCTGATAGTCCTGATAATGCTGTATTCGGTGAACCTTCCGGGTGCTGCTGCGGGTATAGACTATCTTATACATCCCGATTTCTCGAAACTGACCGGCTCCGCCCTGCTTTCCGCAATGGGACAGGCGTTCTTCTCGCTCTCCCTGGGCGTCGGATGCATCCTTACCTATGCGTCTTACCTCAAGTCTGACGAGGACCTGTTGGCTACCGGCTTTTTCACGGCGCTTTTCGACCTGCTGTTCGCCATCATAGCCGGCTTCGCCATCATGCCGGCGGTCTTTGCCGCGGGCATCGAACCGGGCGCCGGCCCGGGGCTCATCTTCGAGACCCTTCCGTTCATCTTCTCCACGATGGGAGCGGACGTGCCGTGGCTTTGCGACATCGTTTCCATCCTTTTCTTCCTGACCATACTCTTCGCGGCGCTGACGTCCTCCATTTCAATGCTCGAAGTCGGCGTCGCCTATCTGGTCGACCAGAAGAAGATGTCCCGCGCCCGGGCTACGCTCCTTCTCTTCACGGGATGCTGGGCCCTGGGTGTGCTGTGCTCGCTCTCGTTCGGCCCCCTCAAGGACCTGCACGTGTTCGGAATGACGATATTCGATGCCTGCGACCACCTGACGTCAGACTTCCTGATGACCTTCGGAAGCTTGCTCTTCGTGTTCTTCGTCGGCTGGAAGATGAAGAAAGCCGACGTCCGCGACGAGTTCACCAATGGGGGGACGCTGCGTCGCAACGGCAAGGTCTTCGACGTGGTGTATTTCTTCATCCGTTATGTCGCCCCGGCGGCGATAATCATAATTTTCATATCGAACTTGCTGATGTAGAAGAAAATAATTAGTAGATTTGCACGATTTTTAAACTAGGATAGACAATGAAGAAGATTCTTTTAGCGGTCGCAATCATGATTGCCGCCGTTTCCTGCAACAACGGTCCCAAGACCAATGCCGAGAAGATGGCCGCCTATGAGGCGGAGATGCAGAAGATCATGGACGAATACGAGGCTGCCGAAGATCCCGACGCCATCGAGGACGAGACCATCAAGAAACTCGTCGACCTCAGCCTGGCCACGATCAAGAAATACCCCAACGATACCGTTGCTCTCGAGGCCCTTCAGCAGTGCTATTATTATGCTGACCCCGAAGACCTCAAGGACGCCATCGACCGCCTCTCCGACACTTTCAAGGAGGAGCCTTTCGTAAAGATGATCGCCGAGAGCCTCGACGCCAAGCTTCTTACCCAGGTGGGCAAGCCTTTCGTCGATTTCACCGTGGACCACGTCCTCGGCGAGAACCCGGACGGAACCCTCAATACCGAGAAGCGCAGCCTCTCCGACTATGTCGGCAAGGGCAAGTACATCCTCGTGGACTTCTGGTCCCCCTGGTGCCCTCCCTGCAAGGATGAACTTCCGAACATCGTCAACGTCTACAACAAGTACCACGGTGACAAGTTCGACATCCTCAGCGTCGCTGTCTGGGAGGAGAGCCGCGGCATGAACTGGAAGAACACCATCGACACCGCCGCCGTTTACGGCATCACCTGGAACCAGATCAACAACGGTCACCAGGAGCCCGCATCCCTCTACGGCATCGAGGGCATCCCGCACGTGATCCTCTTCGGTCCCGACGGAACGATCGTCAAGCGCGATCTCCGCGGCAAGGCCCTTGAAGAAGCCGTCGCGGCCATCGCCCGGTAGTGGACGTCAAGGATAAAATAGACCTTTTACCGCATTCCCCCGGAGTCTACAGATACTATGACTCCGAGGGGAATGTGATATATGTGGGCAAGGCCAAAGACCTGTTCAAGCGGGTCCATCAGTATTTCGTGCCGCCCGAGCGGCTGAATACCAAGACCCGCGTGCTGGTTTCGAAGATCGCCGACGTACAGTATTCCGTCGTCGACTCGGAAGCCGACGCGCTGCTGCTCGAGAACAATCTCATCAAGCAGTACAAGCCCAAATACAACATCCTGCTCAAGGACTCCAAGACCTATCCATGGATATGCGTGACTTCGGAGCCGTATCCCAGGGTCTTCTTGACGCGGCGCCTCGTGCAGAACGGCTCGCGCTATTTCGGTCCGTACAGTTCCGCCACTTACGCCCATAACCTGCTGGACCTTTTCTATGCCAACTATCCGCTGCGCTCCTGCAAGCACAAGATCGATTCCGATTCCATCCTTCGCAAGAAGGTGCGGCCTTGCCTGGATTTCCACATCGGCAAATGCCGGGGATGCTGCATCGGTGCCGTCTCGACCGAAGAGTACGGCGGCTGGATCGAGGAGGTCACATCGTTGCTGAAAGGCGGCGTGGGCGACATCATGCGCCGCTACCGCGAGCGGATGTCGCAGGCCGCCGAGGCTCTTGATTTCGAGACGGCCCAGGAGTTCAAGGACAGGATAGCCGCCCTGGAGAAGCACTATTCCCACTCGATCATATCCGCCGCACGCGATACCGACGCGGATGTCTTTTCGCTTGTTTTCGAAGGCAACGAGGCTTTCGGCAATTTCCTTCGCATACGTTCAGGCTCCGTGGTGCAGTCGCTCAACCTCGGGTTCAGGATGAATATCGAGGAGGAGCAGGCATCGGTGCTGAGCACGTTCATAGCCGAGATCGAGTCGAAGTTCGGCGAACTGTCCAGGGAGATCGTCGTCCCCTTCCTTCCGGACGTGGAGATACCGGGCGTCACATTCAGAATACCCGTCAAGGGTGACAAACTTGCCCTTCTGACGCTGAGCCAGAAGAATGCGAAGGAGTATCAGTTCAACCAGTTGAAACAGCGCGAGCATACCGATCCGGACGCTTTCCGTGCGGCGGTCGTAGAGGAGATACGCAAGGCCCTTGGAATGAAAGAGGCCCCCGTGCACATGGAGTGCTTCGACAACTCCAACATACAGGGGACCAATCCCGTGGCGGCCTGCGTCGTGTTCCGCAACGGAGTGCCTTCCAAGAAAGACTATCGCAAGTTCAAGATCAAGACCGTCGTCGGGGCCAACGACTATGCCTCGATGAAGGAAGTCGTGAACAGGCGTTATTCCAGGATGCTCGCAGAGAATCCGGACGACCTTCCGCAACTGGTCGTAATCGACGGAGGCAAGGGGCAGCTGAACTTTGCCTGGCAGGCCCTGTGCGAACTCGGGATCCAGGACCGCCTGACCGTGGTCGGACTGGCGGAACGTATGGAGGAAGTGATACGGATCGGTGACCCGTATCCTCTTTTCCTTGACCGTAACTCCCAGGCATTCAGAGTAATAACCCATATACGAGACGAGGCGCACCGCTTCGGCATCACTTTCCACCGGGACCTGCGCAGCAAGGCCCAGGTGCATTCCGCCCTGCGCGATATACCCGGCATAGGCGAGAAGACCGAACAGAGGCTGCTGATGCATTTCGGGAGCGTGGCGCGCATAGCGGCGGCGCCGCAGGCCGACCTCGCGAAGCTGGTCGGGCCCGCGATGGCCGCCCGCATCCGCGCCGCCCTAACCAGTGAATGAAGATGGAAGAGAAATTCAACAAATGGTTCAACGCTTTCATCCTGATAGGGATGACTGTGGCGATCGTGCTGACCACGATCCTGAAGTTCAATGCATCTGAAGCAGGACGCATCGGGCTGCTCATCGCCGCCTTCGGCTCGCTGATGGGCATCCTCAGCGTGGTATGCTCCGCCAACGGCAAGATACTTACCTTCCTTTTCGGCTTGCTGGACGTAGCGATCTATGCTGTGATGTGTTTCGTCACCTGGCGCAGGGGAGGGGCAGGCCTTGGCAACGCCATCATCAACGGCCTGTATTTCGTGCCAATGCAGTTCATTGGTTTCGCCCAGTGGAAGAAGCGCGGAGCGAAGGCCCACAAGCAGGTGAACGCCAGGAGGCTGGACGGAAAGCAATGGATACTTTTCTCTTCCCTTTTCCTTTTGGGTACGGTCGCGGTATATTTCATTCTATGTTCCGTCGACAAGGAGGCTGCGGGGCAGTTCCTCCGCGTAGCGGTGCTGATGGATGCCATAAGCATGGTCTGCAATATCCTCGGACAATACCTTCTTTCCACCGCATATATGGAGCAGTGGATATTCTGGATCCTGGTCAACATCGCTTCCGTCATAATGTGGAGCGTGGCGCTGCACAAGACATCTGACCAATACTCAGCGATTTACGTTGTCAAGTATGCGTTCTATCTGCTGAATTCCCTCAACGGCCTGAGGATTTGGATCAACCTGAGCAAGCGGCACGATGATTGCAAAGAGCAGGTTTCGTAGGGATTGACCGGCAATCGGCAAAAGTTCCGGAAGTTTTGAGATTTGGAGATTTGGAAAATTATTCGTTACTTTGCCGAACATTGCAACGAAGTGTATTTTTAAACCATAAACTAAATTTTATTGATTATGCAGTACGAGGAAATCGTAAAAAAGGTTAAGGAGATCATCGTCGACAAGCTCGGCGTCGAAGCTTCGGAGGTTACTGAAACCGCCAACTTCACCAACGATCTCGGTGCTGACTCCCTTGATACCGTGGAGCTTCTCATGGAGTTCGAAAGGGTATTCGGCATCAAAATCCCCGATGAGGAAACTAGCGCTATCGCTACTGTACAGGACGCCATTGACAAGGTCAAGGAAAAACTCGGTGAGTAGCATCTGAAAAAAGCGTAAACACAAAGAGGATGGCCCGTTCGGGTCATCCTCATTTTTTATCTTTTCGTTGAAGGAACTGTCTACTGGGAGTCCTTGGGAAGGGCGTAGACGACACGGATCGTCGGGACCCTGCCGCCCGGGGCTTCGGGCCCGTTCAGGACGGCGTTGAAATAGCGGTCCTTGTCCATGTCGATCTTGGACTTGCGGTTGGACGTGGTGGACGAGGAGTTGTACATCGATGCGAGCAGCGCCATGCTGTAATAGTTGGACATGCTGCCATAACCGTAGCCGCCATATCCGTCATAGCCGTAACCGCCGTAGCCGCCATAGCCATACCCTCCATATCCGTAGCCGTAGCCGCCGTAACCATAGCCGTAACCACCGTATCCTCCGTACAACTGGTTGAGGTACATCATCTGCTGCATGTTGTACATGTATTCGGTCATCTTGGCGGAAGTGTCATTCTCCGTTATGAAGTATTCGGTGCTCATAAGGAGCGTCCAGATGTCGTAGTTTGAGAGCTTCGCATCGTCCGGGGCCTGGAGGAGTTTCTGGATATGGTAAGTGATGTCCGGAGCGTACTGGAGCAGCGAGCGGTTGAGTCTGCCGGGGTCCTCGCTGCTGGACGAGACGTCGGTGAGGCTGGCGAAGGAAACGCCCTCCTCATAGCTCAGACGGCAGGTGGGGCTGATGTAGTCCGGGAACTTGTACATCTCGTTGTAGTCCTCGGGCATTTCGAAAGGCAGGACCATCGTAGCGCGGGTCACCACTGCCTCGGCGGGGTCGCCGTGCCGGGAGATCTCGTCGCGAAGCCTGCCGAGGATCTCCTCGGCCGAGAAAACGGCCTTGAGCCCGCCGCCGCCTTCGATGTGGATGTAATCGGAGGCCTTGCCCTCGCGGTCGCGCGACTCGTGCGACGTGGAGTTGAAGCAATATTGCGGGAAGGTATAGTAGTCGGCATAGTCGCTGTTCTTCTTGCGGTAGATCAGCGAGTCGAGCTTGACGAAATCGTTGGGACTGAAGTAGAAGACGACCGTGGAATCCTTCCGTACACCGTTGTACTCGGCAGAGAACGCAAGTTCGGCATAGTCCTTCGTGATGTAGCCGTAAGAGGTGTTGATGCCCAGCTGCAGGTTGAACATGTTTATGCGGCCGCCGATGCCTTCGGGTGAATCGGTGTCGATATAGATGCCCGGGAACTTGGCCAGGTACGCTTTCATGTCCTTCAGGTCGGCATTGGTGATCTTCATGTATTTTTCACCGAAAGCCCGGCTGAAGCGGAAACTAAGGGAGTCCTTGCCGTTGTAGACGGGGACGCCGTCCGTGATGCGCTCGGACTTGTGCTCCAACGGGGTATTGAGGTCGATGATGTCGAATTCCATGGGCTTGGCCAACTCATAGACGTTGATGTTCTGGAGGATGTCGGCCTCGGAAACGTCGGCAAAACTGATGGTGTCACGGGCAGCGGTGAACCTGAAGTACTTGAACTCGGGATTCCGGCCGAAGTCGACGGAGTCGACAACGGGCACGAGCGAGAGCGCGCAGCTGCGTGTCGTGAGCCCGAACTCGGCGTCGCGCACGGCGCCGATGGTGATGCGGGTGTTGGAGTATCCGGTGAGGCTGTCCAGCATCTTCATGTTGATGTCTGTCAGGGGGAACTCAGCGCTGTATACGTCATAGAGCTGCGAAAGGGGGATGAGGTTCGACCCCAGGGAGTTGTCCACCTTCACGCAGGAATGGCTGCCAAGGATGACGAAGGCTGCGGCAGCCAGGCCGCAGATCTTAACCGTGATTCGAGATATCATCGTCTACAAATGATCATAAAAACCGTTGTATTCGTCGACGTACCGTCCGCTTGCGAGGGACTCGGCATCGAAGGGGAGGACCGGAAGGCCCAGTTCCTTGCACCAGGACACGATGTCCTGGTCGACGTCGGGCGACCCGAGGATGATGCCGTCGGAATACTGCGCAGCAGTTTTCGCAAGATTTATGCCATCGGGGTTCTCCAGGAGGGGGACGTCGTCGGGGGTGATGCCTCCGAACAGTACGGTTTTCTGGAAATCCTTCCCCAGGGACTCCTTGGGGGTGTCGCCGAACAATGAAAGGACGACCTTGCTGCCCGAGAAGATCGGGTCGTCCTTGTATGCCTTTTTCAGATACAGGGGGAGGACCTGGGAGATCCAGCCCTGGCAGTGTATGACATCCGGGGCCCAGCGGAGTTTCTTGACCGTCTCAAGTACTCCACGGGCGAAGAAGACGGCGCGCTCGCCGTTGTCGGCGAAGAACTTGCCGTTGTCGTCGAAATATGTCTGCTTGCGGCGGAAATAATCTTCGTTGTCGATGAAGTAGACCTGGAGACGGGCCGCGGAGATGGAAGCGACCTTGATGATGAGCGGCCTGTCGACGTCGCTTATGATGATGTTCATTCCGGAGAGCCGTATGACCTCATGCAACTGGTTCTTGCGCTCGTTGATGCAGCCGTAGCGCGGCATGAACGAGCGGATCTCCTTCTTCTTCTCCTGGATACCCTGTGGAAGATGGCGGCCAATGGATGCTATTTCCGATTCCGGAAGGTACGGAGACATTTCGGAATTGACGAACAGTATTCTTTTTACGGACTCTTCCATTTTGTCTTGCTGTAACAATATCAATATACAAAGGTAAGATTTTTTTTTCATATTTCGATATTTCACTATCTTTGAGTCTTAATTGCTGAATAGGCCTATGTCCAAAGCGGAGAACAGAATGATGCGCCGCCGCCTGCGCAGCGCCTACCTCTCGACGGTTATCAGCATCAGCCTCGTGCTGCTGCTGGTCGGTGTCGCGGCGCTCCTGCTGGTCAATGCGCGCGGCGTTTCCGACTACTTCAAGGAGCTCATGCAGATCTCCGTGCTCATGAAGCCGGACATCAGCGACGCCCAGACCCTCGAGTTCCAGGTGGTGCTCGACTCCATGTCGTTCGTTTCTTCCACGGAGTTCATCTCAAAGGCCCAGGGCACCCGTGAGATGGAGCAGATGCTGGGCGAAGGATTCCTGGACATATTCGAGGCTTCCCCCATCCCGGCTTCGGTCAATGTAAGGCTCAGGGCCGATTACGTGTCTCCCGACAGCCTCGACATCGTCAAGTCGCAGATCCTGGCGTATCCCATCGTGGACGAAGTGGAGTACCAGCAGTCCCTGATCGAGGCGCTTAACGCCAATCTCCGCAAGATATCCGCGATCCTCGGCATACTCATCGTGCTGCTGCTGTTCATCTCCTTCGTGCTGATCAACAACACCGTCCGGCTGAACGTATTCGCCCGGCGTTTCACCATCCACACGATGAAGCTCGTGGGTGCGACGCGCTCCTTCATACGCGGACCTTTCATCGTCCAGGCTGTGTTCCAGGGCCTTTTCTCGGCCTTCATCGCCATCCTCCTCCTGCTCGGCCTGCTGTTCTTCGTCAGGAGCGAGTTCGCGCAGCTTTTCGAGATCTTCTCCCTCAAGCTGCTGCTCATGGTCATAGGCATCGTCCTGGTCAGCGGCGTGCTCATCTGCGTGGTCAGCACATATTTCGTAGTCAACAAGCTTGTCGCATCCGGCAAGGATGAATTATATTATTGATATGGAAGACAATCCTAAGATGGCCGTCACCCCGAAAGGACTCAAAACGCTCATAATAGGCGTTCTGGTGATGGTTGCGGGCTATATCCTTATGATGGGAGGGGGCGTAAAGGACCCCCAGGTGTTCAACTACGACATGTTCGACTTCCGGCGTCTTGTCGCCGCTCCGCTGGTGATCATAGCCGGCGTAGTCATAGAGATAATCGGCATAATGGGCGTCGCCAGGAAAGGCCGCAATGATAAGGAGTAGGCCATGAACTGGTTGCAGGCGCTTATCCTAGGACTGGTGCAGGGACTGACGGAGTTCCTGCCGGTCAGCAGCAGCGGCCATCTCACCATCGGCCGTGAAATCCTCGGCGTGGAAGCGGCGGAGGACCTCGTCTTCGAGATTACCGTTCATGTCGCCACCGTGCTGGCCACCATTATCGTTTTCCGCAAGCAGATCTGGAAACTGCTCTGCGGGCTTTTCAAGTTCAAGTATAACGACGAGACCGACTATATCCTCAAGATCTGCGTTTCCATGATCCCCGTCTTCATTGTCGGGATGTTCTTCAAGGACAAGGTCGAGTCGTTGTTCTCCTCCTTGCTCGTCGTCGGCCTGGCGCTCGTCGTGACTGCCATGCTGCTGTTCTTCTCCGACGTCTACGGCGGCAGGGCCAGGGCTTCCGCCAAGTCGTATCGCAACGGCATCGGCTGGTGGCAGGCTTTGACGGTAGGCCTCGGCCAGGCCCTGGCGGTCGTTCCGGGCCTTTCCCGTTCCGGAACCACCATCAGCACCGGCCTGTTATGCGGCATGAAGCGCTCCGACGTGGCGCAGTTCTCCTTCCTGATGGTCCTCATCCCCATACTCGGCGAGGCTTTCCTCGACCTGGTGGGCGGCGACATGGCGGCGTCTTCAGTCGGAACCGTTCCGCTCATCGTCGGCTTCCTGGCAGCTTTCTTCTCCGGTCTTTTCGCTTGCAAGGTGATGATCGCGCTTGTCAAGAAGGCTAAACTACGCTGGTTTGCGCTTTACTGCGCCCTCGTCGGCCTTGCCGTCATCATCTTTACGATGTTCTAGCCAATGCCTGAACGCAAGGGGGTATACTTTGTCTCCGACGTCCATCTCGGTCTCGCCGTGAAGGATCCTGAAGGGCGCGAGGCGCGCTTCGTATCCTTCCTGCGCTCCATTCCTGCCGATACTACTCTCGCCCTGTATATGCTTGGCGACATCTGGGATTTCTGGTACGAGTACCGCGACGTTGTTCCGAAGGGTTATGTCAGGGTTTTCTCCGCCCTCATGGACCTTATGGACGCGGGCGTGAAGGTGTATTTCTTCCCGGGCAACCACGACATCTGGTGCTACGGCTATTTCGAGTCCATGGGCATCACCGTCGTGCGGGAGCAGCCGCAGTTGGTCGAGATGGGGGGCAAGGTGTTCTGCCTGGGACACGGCGACGGCCTGGGTCCCGGCCTCCGGGGCTACAGGTTCATGAATTCCATCTTCAAGTGCCGGGTGATCCAGAGGCTCTTCAGCACGCTGCATCCCTGGCTTGCGTTCCGCATGGGCCTGGGATGGTCGCGTCACAGCCGTCTGGCCCGGAACGAAACCTACGTGTTCAAAGGAGAGTCCGAGCCGTTGTACAAGTGGGCGGAGGACTTCTCTTCACGCACCCACGTCGACTGCTTCATCTTCGGGCACCTGCACTGTGAGGCTGACCTGACGCTGCCGACCGGGGCGCGCCTGATAGTGATGAAAGACTGGATGGACGGAGGTCAGTACTGGTATTTCGACGGGATCTTGGTCGGTGTCGGCCATTCCATGAACACCGAGTAGTACAGGCGGTCGAACTCTCCCGCCTCCCATGCCTTGACGAGTTCTTCCGTCTGCGCGTCCTGCCCCTTCGGGTCATACGCGCTTTTGAGGTTCTGTCCGAACAGGCGGGCGACGCCCTGCCAGAAAACGGCGGAAACCGAACTCCTGTAGTCCTTTACGATCTTGTAGGAAGTCCGCGACGTCTCGCGGTCGACCAGGCGCATCAGCAGCTGGCCCTGCGAAACGCTCATCTTGCGTATGATGGGCTCGAAGTCCTTGAGGATCTGCTTCTGCCACTCGCTGGTGTAGCGGTTCTCTTCGGCACGCTTGAAGTTGTTGGCTTCCATGGTGCTGTCTACGTGGTTGAGAACTTTGCTCACCATAAGGGCGTAGGGGTAGACCTTGTTGAAATTGTAGACGAGCTTGTAGTAGTTGCGCCAGTCCTTGCGGTCGCGGCGCGTGCCTTTGGGGAAGCACCATACGGGAGGCAGTTCGTCGTAGAAGATGGTGTCACCCTGATCCACGTAGTAGGCCATGTAGACGCCTTTCTGGCCGGCGTTCTGGGCGGCGGAATACGGACTCCGGAGGCTTGCCGCCACGAGGACGGAAGCCACTGTGAGGAACAATATTGCGCCGCTTCTTTTCATAGTCTGCAAATATACGGACTTTTTTCTTCTTCAAATATCCGGCCATACACTTTCTCCTCCCCGTCGATGGCAGGCAGACCGCTGTCTCCGCGGAAAATGCTCCGACAACGGTCAGCCTGTCCATCTCCGTGGAAAATGCTCCTCCCTTCGATGGCAGACAGACCGCCGGCTCCGCGGAAAATGCTCCACCGACGGTCAGTCTGACCATCTCCGTGGAAAATGCTCCTCCCTTCGATGGCAGACTGACCGCCGGCTCCGCGGAAAATGCTCCACCGACGGTCAGTCTGACCATCTCCGGGAGGGCCTTTTTCGGCCTGTCGAAAATCGCGGAAAAAAGTTTTTAACAGGGTTCGTTAAGTCGCTGAAAAAACGGAGGTTAAGTATTTGCTTTCCGTGTCGAAAATATGTGAAAAAATATCTTAAAATTATTTCAAATTCAAAAATTATTACTATCTTTGCAGTCCCAAAATTGAGGAGAAGTTCGCCCAACCAGCTGATTCTCAGGGATTTAGGGAAGTTTGAAATTATTTTAAAGTTATACAGCAATGTTACAACCTAAAAGAACAAAATTCAGAAGGGAACAGAAAGGACGCATGAAGGGTAACGCCCAGCGTGGCAACCAGCTTGCATTCGGCTCCTTCGGTCTTAAGACTCTCGAGAATTGCTGGCTTACCGCCCAGCAGATTGAGGCCGCCCGTCAGGCTATCTCGCGCTACATGAACCGCGAGGGACAGATCTGGATCAGGGTTTTCCCTGTCAAGCCTGTCACCAAGAAGCCCCTCTCCACCCGTATGGGTAAGGGTAAGGGTGATCCTTACGGATTCGTCGCTCCGATCACTCCCGGCCGCATCATCTTCGAGGCTGAGGGTGTCTCCCTTCCGGTCGCCAAGGAGGCAATGCGCCTCGCGGCTAACAAGCTCCCCGTTGCTACGAAGTTCATCGTTCGCAGGGATTATGTTGAATAATATTAATGGAGAAAGAAAATGAAAGTTTCAGAAGTACGCGAAATGTCCGTAGCGGATCTGCGCGACCGCATCGAGGTTGAGAAAGCCAATCTTGATACCATGAAGATCAATCACGCTATCTCTCCATTAGAGGATACGTCCAGGTTCAAGAAGACCCGGCAGGATATTGCCCGCATGATCACTATCCTGGCTGAAAAAGAAAAATCACTGAATTAAAAAGATATCCCATGGAAAGAAATCTTCGCAAGGAAAGAATAGGTGTAGTGGTCAGCAACAAGATGGATAAGACCATCGTCGTGTCCGCCGAGGTCAGGGAGAAGCACCCCCTTTACGGCAAGTTCGTCAAGAGAACCACCAAGTTCGTGGCCCAGGACGACAAGAACGAGTGCGGCATCGGTGATACCGTCCGCATCATGGAGACCCGTCCCCTCAGCAAGACCAAGAATTGGAGATTAGTTGAAATCATCGAAAAAGCCAAGTAGTTATGATACAGCAGGAAACACGTTTACAGGTAGCCGACAACAGCGGAGCCAAGGAAGTCCTTTGCATCCGTGTGCTTGGCGGTACCCACCATCGCTATGCCACTGTCGGCGACACCATCGTCGTTGCAGTCAAGAGCGCCATCCCTGGTTCCGACGCCAAGAAGGGTACGGTCACCAAGGCCGTCGTGGTGCGCACCAAGAAGGAGATCCGCAGGCCGGACGGTTCCTATATCCGTTTCGACGACAACGCATGCGTCCTCCTCAACAACGCGGGCGAACTCCGCGGCACCCGTATCTTCGGCCCTGTCGCCAGAGAGCTTCGCGACCAATACATGAAGATCGTTTCACTGGCACCGGAGGTCCTTTAATATTATAAGGTTATGAAGAAATTGAATATAAAGAAAGGCGACACCGTTTATGTAAACGCCGGCAATGACAAGGGCAAGACCGGAAAGGTCCTCTCCGTCATTCCCGCCAAGGACCGCGCCATCGTCGAGGGCATCAACCTCGTCAGCAAGCACACCAAGCCGAACGCCAAGCAGCCTCAGGGCGGCATCATCAAGCAGGAGTCCGGTATCCATATTTCCAACCTTCAGCTCATCGACCCCCAGTCCGGCAAGCCTACGAGGGTTGGCCACAAGGTCGTCGATGGAAAGAAGATCCGTTACGCTAAAAAGTCTGGGGAGGAGATCAAGTAATTATGGCAAAGAAAGCTACCAACAAACCTGCAGAGGTACAGGCTGTGCCCGCAGGATACGTACCTACCCTCAAGAAGGTATATAAAGAGGAGATCGTGGAGAAGCTCATGAAGCAGTTCTCCTACACCACCGTGATGCAGGTCCCCAAGCTCGTCAAGATCACCCTCAACGAGGGCGTCGGCGACGCTACCCAGGACAAGAAGATCGTCGAGGAGGCAGCTGAGGAGCTCGCTCTCATCACCGGTCAGAAAGCCGTCATCACCACTTCCACCAAGGACGTCTCCAACTTCAAGCTCCGTAAGGGCATGCCCATCGGCGCCAAGGTCACTCTCCGTGACGTGAAGATGTATGAGTTCCTCGAGAAGCTCATCCGTGTCACCCTTCCCCGTATCCGTGACTTCAACGGCGTCGCCGAGAAGCTCGACGGCCAGGGCAACTACACCCTCGGACTCAAGGAGCAGATCATCTTCCCTGAGATCGATATTGACAAGAATCCCCGCATCCACGGCCTCGAGATCACTTTCGTGACCACCGCCAAGACTGACGAGGAGGCCTATGCACTCCTTAAGGAGTTCGGTATTCCGTTCAAGAAACACAATAAATAAGAATATCTATGGCAAAAGAATCAATGAAAGCCCGCGAGGTGAAGCGCGCCAAGATGGTCGCCAAGTACGCCGAGAAGAGAAAGGCTCTCAAGGAAGCCGGTGACTGGGCCGCTCTCGACAAGCTCCCCAAGAACTCTTCCGCCGTCCGCCTGCACAACCGTTGCTCTCTGACCGGTCGTCCGAAGGGATACATGCGTGACTTCGGTCTCAGCCGTATCCAGTTCCGTGAGATGGCCTCCAACGGTCTTATCCCGGGCGTCAAGAAGGCTAGCTGGTAACATCCGGGCGCCGGGTGCGCCGTACGATAATATATTATTAACAATCGGATATCGGGCGTAAGTTACGCCGGTCCAAAAAAAGACAAAAAAATGACTGATCCAATTGCAGATTATCTCACCAGGATCCGCAACGCTTACCTCGCAGGTAAGAAAGTCGTGGAGGTTCCCACTTCCAAGATGAAGGTTGCCCTTACCAAGATCCTCTGTGAGAAAGGTTACATCCTCAGCTACAAGCTGATCGATGCAGAACCTCAGGGCTCCATCAAGATCGCCCTCAAATATCATCCCCAGACCAAGGCTCCCGCGATCAAGAAGATCGAGCGTGTGTCCACTCCGGGTCTGAGGCGTTATACCAGTGTGGAGGACATGCCGAGAGTGCTCAACGGCCTCGGTATCGCCATTATCTCCTCCTCCAAGGGTATCATCACCGACAAGGAAGCAAAAGAGATGAATGTCGGCGGTGAGGTTGTATGTTACGTTTATTAATCTAAAAGTCCAAGAATAATGTCACGAATTGGAAAATTGCCTGTAAACCTTCCGGCCGGCGTGAGCGTAGAGCTCCTCGACGGCAACGTCGTTAAGGTTAAAGGACCTCTCGGTGAGATGTGCCAGAAAGTTGATCCGGACATCGAGGTCACCATTGAGGGAAATGAAATTAAGTTCTCCCGTCCTACGGACCAGCCCCGCCACCGCTCCATGCACGGTCTCTACCGCGCTCTCGTACACAACATGGTGGTCGGTGTATCCGAAGGGTTCGAGGTGAAGCAGGAGTTCGTCGGTGTCGGTTACCGCGTCGAGGTCCAGGGCCAGATGGTCATCCTCAACCTCGGTTACTCGCACAGCATCCAGCTTCTCCTTCCCAAGGAGGTCAAGGCCGAGACTCCCCAGGTCAGGAAGGGTGAGAACCCTGTCCTCGTCCTCAAGAGCTGCGACAAGCAGCTTGTCGGCCAGGTGGCCGCCAAGATCCGCTCGTTCCGTGAGCCGGAGCCTTACAAGGGCAAGGGTATTAAGTATGTCGGCGAGCAGCTTCGTCGCAAGGCCGGTAAGTCTGCATCCGCTAAATAATAGGAGATTGAGTTATGGCATTGAATAGAATTGAAAGAAGAAGAAGGATTCACTACCGTATCCGCAAGCATGTCAGCGGCACCGCTGAGAAGCCGAGGATGAATGTCTTCAGAAGCAACAAGCAGATTTACGTCCAGGTGATCGACGATGAGCAGGGCAAGACCCTCGCCGCCGCGGCATCCAACGACAAGGCTCTTGCCGCCGAGTGCAAGGGCAAGACCGGTATTGAGGCTGCAGCCATCGTCGGCAAGGCCATTGCAGAGCGTTGCCTCGCGAAGGGTATCACCACCATCGCTTTCGACCGTGGCGGTTACCTTTTCCATGGCAGGGTTAAAAGTTTGGCAGACGCTGCCCGCGAAGGCGGCCTTAAATTCTAATTGAAAGACTATGGCAAATACAAATGTTAAGAGAGTAAAGACCTCTGACCTTGAACTCAAGGACAGACTTGTCGCCATCCAGAGGGTGACCAAGGTCACCAAAGGTGGACGTCACTTCCGCTTCGCGGCCATCGTGGTCGTAGGTGACGAGAACGGCGTTGTAGGCTATGGTCTGGGCAAGGCCAACGAAGTCACTTCCGCCATCGCCAAGGGTGTCGAGGATGCAAAGAAGAATCTCGTGAAGATTCCCATCATCAACACCACCATCCCTCACGAGCAGGAGGCCAAGTTCGGCGGCTCCCGCGTTTTCATGAAGCCTGCCGCTCCCGGTACCGGTGTCAAGGCCGGCGGTGCCATGCGCGCCGTTTTCGAGTCTGCCGGTATCCAGAACGTGCTTGCAAAGTCCAAGGGCTCTTCCAACCCTCACAACCTCGTCAAGGCCACCATCACGGCCCTTACCGAGATGAGGGACGCCTACACTGTTGCAGGTCTCCGCGGCATCCCCATGAGCAAGGTTTTTAACGGATAGGAGGCACAGATTATGGCAAAACTCAGAATTACACAGGTTATAAGCAGCAATGGCGAGACCCGCAGGCAGATAGCGAACCTTCGCTGCCTCGGCATCCGCAGAATGCATCAGACCGTAGAGGTGGAGAAGACCCCCGTTTCGTTGGGCATGCTCGAGAAAGTTCGTCACCTCGTAAAGGTTGAAGAAATTGACTAAGAGGAGGAACGGATTATGAAACTTGAGAATTTGACCCCCGCTAAGGGCGCTACCAAGAAAAGTAAGAGAATCGGCCGCGGCGAAGGCTCCGGCAAGGGCGGCACCGCCACCCGTGGTACCAAGGGTGCACAGGCACGCGCCGGTTACGAGCATAAGATCGGTTTCGAAGGCGGCCAGATGCCTATCCAGAGAAGGCTTCCCAAGTTCGGCTTCAAGAACCCTACCCGCGTAGAGTACAAGGCCGTCAACGTGGCTGCCATCCAGGCTCTCGCCGAGGCTTACAGCGTTTCCGAGATCAGCAATGAGGATCTCATCAGGGCTGGCCTCGCCTCCAAGAACGACCTCATCAAGGTCCTCGGCAACGGTGACATCACCTCTGCCGTGACCGTTACCGCCAACGCATTCTCGAAGTCGGCCGTTTCCAAGATCGAGGCCGCCGGCGGAAAGACCATCGTAATCGAGTAAGGAGATGAAGAAGTTTTTCGAGACTATCAAGAATATCTTCAAGATTGAAGAGCTGCGCAAGAGACTGGCCTATACCCTCGCGCTGATCCTGGTGTACCGCTTCGGCTGCCAGGTTGTGCTCCCGGGTATCGACGCCACTCTCCTCGCCTCCTTCCAGAGCAGCACCCAGGAAGGCCTCGTCGGCCTCCTGAACATGTTCTCCGGCGGCGCGTTCGGCAACGCTTCGATCTTCGCACTGGGCGTGATGCCGTACATCTCGGCATCCATTATAGTCCAGCTGCTCGGCGTCTTCGTCCCCTACTTCCGCAAACTCCAGATGGAGGGCGAAAGCGGACGTAAGAAGATGAACCAGCTGACCAGATATCTGACCATCCTGGTTCTCTGCATCCAGGGTCCCGCCTACATGGCTGCCCTGCACAACCAGATCCCCGGCCAGGCTTTCACCGCGGTGAACCAGCTCGGTTGGAGCAACTTCGTGTTCAACCTCGTTTCGACCATCATCCTGATGGCGGGTTCCATGTTCGTCATGTGGCTCGGTGAGCGCATCACCGACCGCGGTATCGGCAACGGTATCTCCCTCATCATCATGATCGGTATCGTGGCCCGCTTCCCTCACGCCATCGTGGCTGAGGCCGGTGAGAAGTGGACGACCACCAATGGCGGTCCGCTCCTCTTCATCGTCGAACTTCTCCTTTGGTTCTTCATCGTTGTCGCAGCTATTGCGCTCGTGCAGGCCGTCAGGAGGGTTCCCGTCCAGTATGCCAAGCGTGTCATCGGTAACCGCCAGTACGGTGGTGTCCGCCAGTACATCCCCTTGAAGATCAATGCCGCCGGCGTTATGCCTATCATCTTCGCCCAGGCCCTCATGCTCTTCCCGCTCCTCTTCGCGCGCTGGGATGCCACCCGTGGACTCGCCGCCACCCTCGGTAACTACACCGGATTCTGGTACAATCTGATCTTCTTCATCTTCGTCGTCATCTTCACGTACTTCTATACTGCAGTCACCGTGAACCCTACCATGATGGCGGAGGACATGAAGAGGAACGGAGGCTTCATCCCCGGAGTCAAGCCCGGCAAGAAGACCGTCGAGTACCTCGACTCTGTGATGTCGAAGGTCACTCTCCCGGGTTCCATTTTCCTCGGCATCATCGCCATCTTCCCGGCCATCGCCAGGAAACTCGGCGTGACGGACGCTTTCGCGGGCTTCTTCGGCGGCACTTCGCTGCTGATCCTCGTGGGTGTCGTCCTGGATACCCTCCAGCAGATTGAAAGCTATTTGCTGATGCGTCATTACGACGGTCTCATGAAGACCGGCCGTCTGACCGGACGCTCTGGAATGTAACTTTGAAATAGAATAATAGGAAGATGGTCAAGCCGAAAACAGAGGAAGAGATCGAGCTCTTGCGCGAGAATGCCCTTATCGTCTCGAAGACGCTGGCAGAAGTCGGTAAAAGGGTCGCTCCTGGTGTGACAACTCTCGAGTTGAATAGAGTGGCCGACGAGTTCATCCGCGACAATGGCGCGATTCCGAGCTTCCTTGGATATGACGGCTTCCCCGCAGCTCTCTGCATGTCCGTAAACGACGTGGTGGTCCATGGGTTCCCCTCGGACTATGTCCTCAAGGAGGGCGACATCGTGTCGGTGGACTGCGGGACACTGTACAAGGGCTATAACGGTGATTCGGCATACACCTTCCCCGTCGGGGAGGTGGATGCCGAGACCCGGAAGCTCCTTGACGTGACCAAGGCTTCGCTCTACAAGGGCATAGAAGCCGCTGTGGCAGGCAACAGGACCGGCGATATCGGATACGCGGTGCAAACGTATGTGGAATCATTCGGGTTCTCCGTGGTACGCGAATTGGAAGGCCACGGACTCGGAAGGGAGATGCACGAAGAGCCCGGCGTCCCGAACTACGGGCGCAGGGGAAAGGGCACCCACCTTGTCGAGGGAATGGTTATCTGTATCGAGCCGATGATCAATGCCGGTGGCAGGGGCGTGTATTTAGCTAGGAATGGTTGGGCAGTACACACCTCCGATCACCGCAAGTCGGCTCACTACGAGCTTACGGTTGTTGTCCGTAAAGGCCGGGCCGAGCAGCTGTCGACCTATGATTTTATCGAGAAAGATGGAACGATCAATTTTTAAAGTGTTGTTTTAATGTCGAAACAAGTAGCAATAGAACAAGATGGAAAAGTCATCGAGACTCTTCCGAACGCCATGTTCAAGGTGGAGTTGGAGAATGGACACGTCCTTCTCTGCAACATTTCCGGCAAGATGCGCATGAACTTTATCCATATTCTTCTGGGCGACCGGGTTAGAGTTGAAATTTCACCTTATGATTTGACCAAGGGCAGAATATCTTTCAGATACAAATAAAAAATTACACGATATGAAAGTCAAAACATCCATCAAAAAGCGTAGCGAGGATTGCAAAATCGTCCGGCGTAAGGGCCGTCTCTATGTGATCTGCAAGAAGAACCCCAAGTTCAAGATGCGCCAAGGATAATAGTTGTATAACAAGTTAACGTAGAATAAATTATGGCAAGAATAGCCGGTGTTGATTTACCCAACAACAAAAGAGGAGAGATAGGCCTTACCTATATCTTCGGAATCGGCCGCAGCTCCGCGAAGAAGATCCTTGACAAATGCGGCATCGATTATGGCATCAAGGTGGGCGACTGGAACGACGAGCAGATCGCAGCCATCCGTAACGAGGTCGGCGAGAACTACAAGATCGAAGGTGAGCTCCGCTCCTCCGTCCAGATGGACATCAAGCGTCTCATGGATATCGGTTGCTACAGAGGCATCCGTCACCGCAACGGCCTCCCCGTCCGCGGACAGAGCACCAAGAACAACGCCCGTACCAGGAAGGGCCGCAAGAAGACCGTTGCCAACAAGAAGAAGGCGACCAAGTAAAAACAGATGAATTATGGCAAAGAAAACTCAAACATCAAAGAGAGTTGTCAAGGTTGAAGCTTATGGCGAGGCCCATATTTCATCGACCTTCAACAACGTTATCGTTTCCCTTACCAATGCCCAGGGCCAGGTCATCAGCTGGTCTTCGGCCGGAAAGTGCGGCTTCAGGGGCTCCAAGAAGAACACTCCCTATGCTGCCCAGATGGCAGCTGAGGACGCTTCCAAGACCGCCTATGACGCAGGTCTCCGCAAGGTCAAGGCTTATGTAAAGGGCCCTGGTGCCGGTCGTGAGTCCGCCATCAGAACCATCAACAACGCAGGCATCATCGTGACCGAGATCATCGACGTCACCCCCATGCCTCACAACGGTTGCAGACCTAAAGGCCGCCGCAAGGTTTAATCGTCCAACTATTAAAATCAGATTACCATGGCAAGATATACTGGTCCTACCACCAAGATCGCCCGCAAGTTCGGCGAGCCTATTTTCGGTTCTGACAAGGATTTCGAGAAGAGGAATTATCCTCCGGGACAGCACGGTCTCGCATCCAAGCGCAAGAAAT
Source organism: Bacteroidales bacterium (assembly GCA_017519865.1). GTDB lineage: Bacteria > Bacteroidota > Bacteroidia > Bacteroidales > UBA932 > Cryptobacteroides. Next base: position 34,594 of record JAFWRQ010000011.1, read on the forward strand.
CCAAGGAGTACGGCACCCAGCTCAAGGAGAAGCAGAAGGTCAAGTACATGTACGGTGTTCTCGAGCGTCAGTTCCACAACACCTACAACAAGGCCTCCCGCATGGCCGGACAGAAGGGTGAGAACCTCATCGTCCTGCTCGAGTCCCGTCTGGACAATGTCGTCTACCGTCTCGGCATAGCCCCCACCAGGGCCGCTGCACGTCAGCTCGTATCGCATCATCACATCACCCTCAACGGCAATGTCTGCAACATCCCGTCCGCCCTCGTGAAGGCCGGCGACGTCGTCGCAGTCAGGGAGCGCTCCAAGAGCCTTGAGGTCATCCAGAACAGCGTCGCATCCGCGTCCAAGTACTCCTGGCTCGAGTTCGATCCCCAGACCCTTACTGGCAAGTTCCTCAACGCTCCTGTCAGGGCAGAGGTCCCGGAGAACATCAACGAGCAGCTTATTGTCGACCTCTACTCCAAGTAACATTTAACACCCGAACAATATGGCAATCTTAGCATTTCAAAAACCAGACAAGGTGATCATGCTCGAAGGTACTGACACCGTCGGTCGTTTCGAATTCAGGCCCCTTGAGCCCGGATACGGACAGACCATCGGCAATGCCCTCCGCCGCATCCTCCTGGCTTCTCTTGAAGGCTTTGCTATCAGTCAGATCAAGATCTCCGGCGTGGACCACGAGTTCGCCACCATCCCCGGCGTCATCGAGGGCATGCAGGACATCATCCTCAACCTCAAGCAGGTTCGTTTCAAGAGGATGGTCGAGAGTGTTGATTCCGAGGTAGCAAACATCGTTATCAGCGGTAAGCAGGAGTTTACCGCCGAGGATATTTCTAAAGGATTGTCTTCCTTCAAGGTGTTGAATCCGGAACAGCACATCTGTTCGCTCGAACCTTCCGTCAAGTTTGAGATTACCATCACCATCACCAAGGGCCGCGGCTTCGTCCCGGCCGAGGAGAGCCGCGATGAGAACACCCCGATCGGCACGATCGCGGTGGACGCCATCTACACTCCCATCAAGAAGGTGAACTGGACCGTCGAGAACTGGCGCGTCGAGCAGAAGACCGACTACGAGAAACTCAACCTCGAGATCGTCACCGACGGCTCTATCTCTCCGAATGCGGCCCTCCAGGATGCTGCCGGCATACTTATCTACCATTTCAAGCTCTTCACCGACGAGCGTACCGTGACCATCGGTCCGGCTACCGAGTCCGAGTCCAAGGAGCTCGACGAGGAGTCGCTGCGCATGCGCCATCTCCTCCTCACCAAGCTCTCCGACATGGGCCTCTCCGTGAGGGCGTTCAACTGTCTGAAAGCCGCCGAGATCGACACTTTCGCCGACCTCGTCTCCTACTCCAGGGCCGAGCTGATGAAGTTCCGCAACTTCGGTAGGAAGTCCCTCAACGAGATCGATATCCTCGTGGAGAAGATGAAGCTTTCATTCGGAATGGATGTTACCAAATATAATATTGAACCCAAGAAAAAGACCGTATAAAAATGAGGCACAATAAAGCAATCAATCACCTTGGTCGCAAGAGCGGTCACCGCAAGGCCCTCCTCGCCAATATGGCTTCTTCC
>JAFWRQ010000002.1 GCA_017519865.1 Bacteroidales bacterium
GTGCCGGCCGGCGGCTGGCGCCTTGCGGCCGTCCTGGCCGCCAGCCTCGCCGCCGTGGCCGCCGCCACCTGGCTATGCGCCCTCACCCCCGGCGAGAAAGCCTTTGTACTCAAGCGTTTACATAAGGAAAGGCCATGACCTCCTATAGCATCATAATCCCTTCGAAGAATCTTCCGGACCTGCTGCAGCGGGCCTTGGACTCCATCCCCCGCAGGGATGACATACAGGTCATAGTCGTGGACGATGCCAGCGACCCTTCCACTGTCGATTTCTCCTCATATCCCGGTCTCGGCGATCCCTGGGTCGAGGTAGTCTTTACGAAGGAGGCCCGCGGCGCGGGGTATGCCCGCAACGTCGGCCTTGCCCGGGCGACAGGCCTATGGACACTTTTCCTGGACTGTGACGACCTCTTCACTCCGGACGCCCCCGGCCTGATGGACAGTCACGTCGATGACGATGCGGACATAGTCTTTTTCGATATTACCAGTGCCTATTCCGACGATCTCAGTTACTCACCCCGCCACCTAAGCCGTTCCGAGTACTTTACCGCCTTCGAAGGCTCCCGCCGTGAGTTCTGCTGCCGTTATCTGTATTCAGAGCCCTGGGGCAAGATGTTCCGGACCGCTTTCCTGCGCGATGGCGGATTCCGCTTCGACGAGACGCCCATGGCGAACGATTTCAGATTCTCAGTAATGACCGGCATTGCTGCACGCAAGGTCACCACTGACACGCACCGGCTATGCTGCATCACCGAGCGTCGCGGCAGCCTCAGTCATGATTTCTGCAGCACTCCGCTCCAACTGTCCACCCGCCTGGCGGTGTACCGCGACGTCCAGGAACTGCTCGATGCCGCCGGCGTCAAGTCCTATCCTTTCTATAAACTCGTGAATTTCACGCTCCGTCACCGGAGCCACATGAAAGATATCCTGAAGGAGTTCTGCCGCGACCGGAAGATAGGCTTTACTTCATTGAGGATCAGGACTTTGCTCTTCAGGATCCTGTTTGCCCGCTGGCACAGGCGCCACTGGGCGATCTTCTAATACAGGAACGCTCCTTTTCCGAGTGAGTCCTCTCTGAAGCGCAGCAGTCTGCCGTAAGACTTCCACAATTCACCTATACCTTTCCACGGGATGATGGAAAGGTGCCGCACGCCCTGGAGAGCAAGGATGACGCTTTGTCCGATCAGTGATGGGAGAGGCTTTGTATCAGGATTGGTGACGGCCGTCCTGGCGGTTATGACCTTGAGTTTCATCCGGTAATCCTTTGGACGCGGGCGGTCTGCGCGGTCGTGGACGGCGGAGGCCGTCCTGACGACCGCCGCGGCGAAGCCCTTGTATGCTGCCCTGTGGATGAAATCCAGGTCCTCACCGTAGTGCGGAAAGGCTGGTGAGAAGCCTCCCACCGCCTCCAGGCATTCCCTGGATACCATCCAATGCGCCGCCATGACGAAAGGTACCCTTACTATCTCTTCGGAAGTACTGTCCAGTGCCTTGCCGCAATGCTTGAGGAACTGGGCGTCCATCCTGTCCCGGCCAGCTTCCATCTGTACCGGGCTGAGGATGCCGACGGGTTTGCCGGTGTTTTTCCGCAGCCCCGATGACCCGGTCGTTCCATCCTCCTCAAAAGCCCGGACCAGGGTCCCGAAGGTCTCCGGGAACACCCAGGCGTCCTGGTTCAGCAGGTACACGTATTTGTATGAATGCGACAGTGCATGACGCAGGCCGATGTTGTTGGCCGCGCCGAAGCCGAGATTCTCCTTGTTTTCGGAGACCTTCGCCTCAGGGAAATGCTCCCGTACCCAATCCCGGGTGCCGTCGGAGGAGCCGTTGTCGACCACAAGGATGTCGGAGGGAGCAACAGAAGCCCTCACCGACCCCAGGCAGCGGTCGATCCACTTCATCCCGTTATAGGTAACGACTATGGTGAGAATCTCCGTCATCGGGATTGCAGTTCCTTGTAGTACTTTGTGAATATCTCTTTGGGGGTGCGGTGCGTGAAGATGTTCCTCGTGATGTTGCGGTAGGTCTGCAGTTGGGTGAGATGCTGCTGGCTGGGGCGCAGTGCCTGCACGATGGTTGCCTTGATGCGCTTTGAGAATTCGGCAAGCCAAACCGGTACGGCCAGAAGCAGGTATTTACCATTGCGGAAGCCCGAGAAATGCATCAGCGAGCCGCGTACTGCAGCGGGGCGGATGGCGGTCGAGATCCGCGAGGCGGTAGTGCGCCATTTGTGTACCACCGTTGCCGATTCGTCTACGTAGAGCCTCAGCCCTTTCCTGCACGCAAGCGTCCCCAGGGCAATGTCCTCCGGGGTGAAGAAGAACCTCTCGTCGAACCATCCCAGTTTCCGGAACAGGTCGGTCGGTATCAGGAATGCCGCTCCCGTGATGTTCCACGAACGGAAAATCCTCCTCCCGTCGACCACGGCCGCAGGCTCCTGTCCGAGCGTGCAGTCCTTGGGCTCGCTGAACCTGTGCCACTGCTGCAGCACATAGTGCCGTGCCGGGTACGGAGGCCGGCCGCGCAACTGCAGCGTGCCGTCCGCGTTCAGCAGCGTCGGGCTGACGATCGCCGTCCCCTCGGGAAGGACTTCGAAATCCTCCACGAGCCGGTCGACGGTCGCGTCCGGAAGCTCGGTGTCGTCGTTGAGCACAAAACAATACCGCCCCCGGGCCTGCCTGAGGGCGATATTGTTGTTCTCCGAGAATCCGCGGATCTCGTTGCTTTCGATGAACGTCACCCACGGAAAATCCTTACGTGCGCGGGCAAGTCCTTCAGGGTCATACATGTATGCGACGACAAGCACCTCGTATGCGACCTTCCGGGTCGTGCGACGGATGCTCTCCAGGCACGGATAGAGATTGTCCGGCCGGTTCATGCATACGATGATGACGCTGACGTCCACTAGAACTTGTCGACGAGCTTGAAGATGCGGTCGCGGACCTCTTCGATGGTGCCTACGCCGTCCACCTCGTTGTAAGTACCGGCTTTCTTGTAGAAGTCGATGAGGGGCTTGGTCTGGTTGTGGTAGGTGTCGATGCGGTTCTTGATGATCGACACGTCGGCATCGTCCGCACGGCCTTCGATGGCGGCACGGTGGGAGATGCGTTCGATGATCATCTCGTCAGGGATCATGATGCTGACGATGGAGGTGACTTTCTCGCCGTTCCTTTCGAGGATGGCGTCGAGAGCCTTCGCCTGCGCGATAGTGCGGGGGAATCCGTCCAGAAGGAATCCGTCGACTCCCTTGACCGACTTGAACTCGGACTCGATCATGCCTTCGACAACCTCGTCGGGGACGAGGGCGCCGGCCTCGATGAGGCTCTTGGCCTTGATGCCGAGTTCCGTGCCGGCGGCTATCTCCTTGCGCAGGAGGGCGCCGGTGCTGATGTGGTGGAGGTTGTATTTCTCAACCATAGCGGTGGCCTGGGTGCCCTTGCCGGCTCCAGGAGGCCCGAAAAGAATGTAGTACTTCATATTCTTGTCTTTAGATTCGTCCAGTACGTAGATGTCGGGGAGGTTGCGGCCCAGCTCGTCATAGTCCAGGCCGTATCCGACGATGAATGCATTTGGAATCTCCATGCCGACATAGTCGAGCTCCGTGTCCTTGGCGTAGACCTCGGGTTTCATCAGCATAGTGCAGATGCGCACTTCCTTGGCTCCCTTCGAGATGAGCATCTCCTTGAGGGCAACGATGGTATTGCCGGTGTCGACGATGTCCTCGAAGATGATGACCCGCCTGCCTTCGACCGGGGCGGTGAGGCCGATGGGGATGAGCACCGTACCGGTGGAAGACGTTCCCTGATAGGATGAAAGCTTGATGGAGACGAGTTCTGCCTTGAAGCGGAGCCGTTTCATCATCGCGGCGGTGAACATGATGGCGCCGTTGAGGACGCAGAGGAAGATGGGGACATCACCGGAATCCTCGAAATCGGCGTTGACCCTTTCGGCCAGACGATCGATGGCAGCTTCTATGACATCGTTGGATAGGTAGGGCCGGAAGACCTTGTCATGCAGTTTGATCTTGTTGTCCATATGCATTGAAAGATTCTTATTGTACAAATTTAACCTAAAAACATCAAAAAACATAAGAAAAACCGAACCTTGAATGAATCTATTGGTTTCTTATCTTTTTGCAGCCTATCTTTAGGCAAAATGTGGGAGATATGTGGAGGAAGATCATGCTTGCGGCCGCCCTGTACTTCATCGCGACGGTATCGCATTCACAGGAGATAGCCGGGTCGGTAATGCTGCTTACGGGGGCTTCGTGTCCCGAGGATGTGGCAGAGGATGTGATGGAGCATTATTCTGCGTTGGCCTCGCGGCCGGTGCGCATCAATATGGCGTCCGAGAGCCGCCTGATATCCTGCGGCCTTTTCAGCCGCTACCAGGCGGCTTCCATAGCCGATTACAGACGAACTTCCGGGGACATCCTTTCCGTGGCGGAACTGGCGTTGCTGGACGGATTCGGGGAGCTTCAGGCCAGGGCCCTGGCACCGTTCGTATCGTTCGATACGAGGACTGCCCCGGGCGCATCCTCCCTTGAAAAGGGGCGGGTGCAGACCGAGGCCCTGTCGCAGGGTATCTTCCAGGAGTCCGACGGCGACGGCAGCGCCAGCTATGCGCTGAAGTTCAGGACAGGCGACGAAGAGCGCTGGTTGCTGTCCGCAGCCGGAAAGAAATCGGCCGACATACATTTCCGCCCTTTCAGGGACATTTCATGCAGTGCGGCGCTGTATGGCAGGAGATTGCCTTTCAAGCTTATCCTGGGCGATTATAATACCCGGTACGGGCAGGGATTGTTGCTTTGGAGCGGCTTCTCGCTCAGCGGTGTCCAGTCGGCGGCGGCAATGGACAGGCATCCGACCGGGCTCTCGCCGGCGTGGACCCTTTCATCGGGTGCGGTACACCGTGGTGCTGCCGCCGACCTGACCCTCGGGCGCTTCGTACTCTCCGGATTCTGGTCGTACGGAAAAACCGCCGGCGCCAATCTCACCTGGCTGGCACGCAGAGGCCAGCTCGGCGTAACCGCACTCAGCGCCGGCCGGGGTTCGATTGATTGGCGCCTGTCTGCCGGCAGATGGGACATCTTCGGCGAGGCGGCATCGGGCTTCCGCGGCGGGGCCTGCGCTTTCGTGGCAGGCCTCGCGTGGAATCCGGCGTATCAGGTCCGCCTCGCCGCATCCGTACGCAGTTACCCTGCCACCTTCGACGATTCCCTTGCCGGAGCGCTCCGGAGTTCGACGCGAAGCTCCGACGAGCGTGGAGCGGCCATCGCCTTCGATTACAAGGGTCTGGTAGTAACAACTGACGCCGCTATCCATCCTTCGAAAGGAACGAGCCAGTACAAAACCATAGTCAAGTACGCCCCGCAAGTGACTGATGTCCTTTCCCTGGCCTTCCGCGCCGTCAGCCGCTTCCGCCCCCAGGATCCCTATCCGTGGCGGAACGAGCTTCGTGCGGAGGCTGTCCTGACGGCTGCCGGAGGTTTTTCCGTAAAGGGCTGTGCATCAGCCTGTCACAATGCTGGGTTCTCCTGGCTGACTTACATCGAGCCGGGCTATCTCTTCGAGAGGGATGGTCTCAAATGGTCGGTATACCTTAGGGGAACGGCTTTCAAAGTGGACAAATGGGAGGACCGCATCTATGTCTACGAACGCGACATCCAGGGCGCATTCTCAGTGCCGGCGTACTATGGCCGCGGCTGCTCCCTAAGCGCCGTAGCGGCCGTCAAGCGCCGGCACTTCACCTTCGGGGCGCGAGTGTTCATGACCGCATATCCGGGGATGGGCGGAAAAAAGCCCGGCAGGACCGGGCTTAAACTTCAATGCATGATCAGGTTTTAGGGATCTTCAGTTTCATCCCGGGCTTGATGTTGGAAGAGATACTGTTGATCCTCATTATATCGTTGACAGAGACACCGGGGTACTTCTGGGCGATCTTGTACAGGCTGTCGCCAGACTTGACCGTATAGGTGATGTAATTGGACGTCGAGGTCGACGACGCTGATGATGCTGATGACGTAGCGCCGGAAGATGATGAAGATGCGGAACCGCTGCGGTAGATGTAGAGGGTCTGCCCGATCCTGAGGTTGGTGCCGCGGAGGTTGTTCCACTGCTGAAGCTGCTTGACCGTGACGCCGTAACGTGACGCGATGCGCCCAAGATAGTCGCCGCTCTTGACCTTGTAGGCTATCCTTTCCTGCGTGCTCGTAACGCCGGCCGGACCTTCCAGCACCTTGGACGAAGCCATATCCACTGTCTTGTGGGTGTACAGCGAATCCTGGTTGTCCAGGAACGCATTGGTGAAATTGTAGGGGAGTTTCAGGACGAAGACCCCTTCATTGCCTGGGATGATGTCGTGGATATACTGTGGATTGAGGTTCTGCAACTCATCCTTCGGGATGCCGATGACTTCGCTGATCTGGTCGAAATGAAGGTTCCTGCGTATCTCGAAGGTGTCGGTGTGCGCAGGCATCTGCACAGGCTCCGGCACGATGCCGTATTCCTTGTAGTAAGTCATTGCGTACAAGGCGCCTACGAATGCCGGCATATAACCGCGGGTCTCCTTCGGAAGGTAAGGGTATATGGACCAGAAATCCCTGCTGCCCCCGGCCCTCTTGATGGCTTTGTTGACGTTGCCTGCGCCGCAGTTGTATGAAGAGATGGCGAGGCACCAGTCCCCGAAGATATTATAGGCGTCAAGCAGGTAGCGGGCGGCAGCGTCCGCCGCCTTCTCCACGTCCAGACGCTCATCGACGTAGGAGTCTATCTTAAGGCCGTAAGTCTTGGCGGTATTGTACATGAACTGCCACATGCCCTTGGCCCCTGCACGGGAAACGGCAACGGGATTGAGCGCGGACTCGATGATGGCCATGGCCTTGAGTTCCTGCGGAAGGCCGTAGCGGTTGAAGATATCCTCGAAGATGGGCATATAGTACGAACTCAACCCCAGGATGCTTGCCATCTTGGTGGGCATTTTCTCGGAATAGAGCACCATATAGTTCTTTACCGTCTCATTGAAGGGGAGGGTGATGAACGAGTTCATATTCTCCAGCCTTTCGATGAGGACGGCGTCGGGCACGTCCGAAGTGAAGCGCACCGAGTCCATGTCGTACTCCGTCAGCTCCTTGGTCACTTCCATCTGCCGGTGTATGTACCACAGGCTGAGCAGGCTGTCAGTCATCTCGGGGCTGTACTCCTCGGCGATCTCCTCCTCGAGTTCGGCATTCTGCGCCATGAGTTCTATCATCTCGGCCGCAAGGCTGTCGGCTACCGACTTCTCAAGGCGGTAGACCTCCAGCTCACGTATGAGCGAGTCCACCCTCGAGCGCAGCTCGGCGTTCTCCTTCAGGAGCTTTCCCCTGGTCTTGATTTCCTGGCCGGTGGCAGTCAGCGTGAAGGACATCAGGAACAGCACCGTCAGTATGGTCTTGAATGCTTTCATAATCAAAAATTGAGTCCGAGACTGAAACCCAGGGCGGTGGGGTTGGCACCGGACAAGGCGTACTGGGTCTCGGGCACGATCAGTGTCGGCCGTACCTGCAGCGAGATGTCGTCATTGACCTCGAAATCCTGCATGTACGAGAAGACATTGGCATCGATCACCTGCAGCAGGTAGAAGCCTGCCACAGCCAGTATCGAATAGTCCCTGTATCGTCGATATAAGTTACGGTAATAAAGCGCAGTCTGCGCGGAGATGTTGGCATTGTAGCCGCTGTCGGGAGTCGTCGCTTCATTGTGTATCCTCTTGAAGCGCTTGTAGTTGGTCTGGTTGTTGTCGAGGTAGTGTACCGCCCCGACGAGAGCTCCCCAATAGATGGGAATCTTCCAGTATTCGCCGTTATAGGCCTGGCCAAGTCCCGGTACCAGGATAGAGTAGAGCGTGGCTTTGCCGGGGTGGTGAGGGTTGTCGGTAGGGAAGTTGATGACACCGTCCATCATCGTGCCCCAGTAGACCAGCGCTCCTCCGGCGAACAGCAGGTTGCTGATGGTCTTCGAGCGGTCATCTACAGTAAGGGTCGTCTCAGGATTCAGCGCAAAAGCCTCTTCGTAGGCCTTGAGTGAAGTCTTGTATCTGTTCCTGTAGTAGAAGCCTCCTCCTACTGTAGCTCCCAGGCCGCCGTAGATAATAGGAAGTTTCCAGTACTGGCGGTGGTAGATCTGCTGGCCGCCGATGAACAGGGCCGAGCCACCCGCCAGGGTGCCTATCTTGAGGTCCTGCTTGTGCGCAAGTCCCGCGAAATACTCCTTGAGGGAGAACATTGCCTCGGCGGAATCGGCCGGGGCGACGTCATCCCCTCCGAAGCCGTTTGAGAAGGCTTCGGACTTGAACTGCGCCCCGGCCCGCGGCGCGAAAGCCAGCAGGGCGAAGAGCAGGAGGAGCAGATATGCGGGTCTAGATATGCGCATCATCCAGGGCTTTCAGGAAGCGTTGCACTTCGTCGTCGGAGTTGAACTTTATGGTCATCGTACCCTTGCCGCCGGCGCTGCGCTTGAGCGATATGTCCTGCTCGAAGTACTTGCCGATGTGCTCCAGCACACGGAAATACTCGTCGGGAAGCTCCTGGCTGAACTCCGGCACAGAGGGGCTCTCCTCACGCCCCAGCCTGCGGACCTTGTCCTCCAGCTGGCGCACGGAGAGACCTCCCTTGACCGTCAGGTCGCAGAGGTCCTCCTGGAGCTGCGGGTCCTCTACGCCAAGGATGACCTTGGCGTGGCCCACGCTCAGAAGCCCGACCTTGAGGTCGTGCTGGACCTTGGCGGGCAACTTGAGCAGCCTGAGGTAGTTGGTCACGGAAGCCCTTTTCTTGCCGATGCGTGAGGCCATCTGCTCCTGGGTGAGGTTGCACTCCTCGATCAGGCGCCGGTAGCCGAGGGCGACCTCGATGGGATCGAGATCCTCGCGCTGTATATTCTCTACGATGGCCATCTCGAGCATGCCCTGGTCGGAGGCGGAGCGTATGTATGCGGGTATGAAGTCCATCCCCGCTGCCTTGCAGGCACGGAAACGACGTTCACCGCTGATTATCTGATACTTGCCTGCATCCGTCCTGCGTACGGTAATCGGCTGTATGAGACCGAGGGTGCGGATGGATGCAGTGAGCTCCTCCAGAGCCTCGGTGTCGAAGGACATACGGGGCTGGAAGGGGTTGGGTTCGATCATGTCCGCAGGAATGCGGACTACGTCGGCACTGGCTTCGGATTGGGTGCGGCTTCCGACTATCTCCTTGTTGACATAGCCTACAGGCTTGCGCAGCTGGTCGAGGCCGGCGCTGTCTCCCAATATGGCTCCCAAGCCCCTGCCGAGGCCTCTCGGTTCTTTGTTGCTCATACTTCAGGTGCTTGAGGTTCATTTCTTTCCATCACTTCGCGGGCCAGTTTGAGGTAGTTGCTGGAGCCGTTGCTCATGATGTCATAAAGTACGATGGGCTTGCCGTGCGAGGGTGCTTCGCTCAGACGGATGTTCCTCTGGATGATGGTGTTGAAGACCATATCCTGGAAATGCTCCCGGAGCTGGTTGACCACTTGTGTGTGGACCTTGGTGCGTCCGTCGAACATCGTCACGACGAAACCTTCGACCGTGAGGCCGGGATTGACTCCGTTCTGGACGATGCGGATGGTCTGCAGGAGTTTGCCCAGACCTTCCAGGGCGAAGAACTCTGGCTGGACCGGTATGATGACGGAGTCGGCGCAGGTGAGGGCATTGACGGTGATGAGCCCGAGGGAAGGGGAGCAGTCGATGATGATGTAATCGTAGTCGCCGCGCACCGGCTGCAGGGCTTTCTTGAGGATGGACTCCCTGTCGTCGGCATCCAGCATCTCGATCTCCACTCCCACCAGATTGATGTGCGAGGGGACCATGTGCAGGCCTGCGAGCTCTGTCTGGACGAGCGCGTCCTCGATGCCGATACGGCCTATCATCACCTCGTAAAGGGTGCGTTTCTGGTCGTTGTCGGGTGCGAAATTGAGGCCGGAAGTGGTATTGGCCTGCGGGTCGGCATCGATGATCAGCACCTTCTTTTCGAGCACCGCGAGGGACGCAGTGAGGTTGATGGCCGTGGTGGTTTTACCCACTCCTCCCTTCTGGTTGGCAATAGCAATAACTTTACCCATAATCAATCGGTCGATTTACTCCTTTAAAATGCAAATCTAACAAAATTCTTCCATTTTTTAGCTATTTTTGTACCAAGTCAGCCACCTTCACACCCATGTACGAAACCAAAACCGAGTGGTACATCATCGTTAACCCGCGCGCTGGCTCCGGCAAGACCATTTCCGGATGGGCCGAGGCTGAGAGCCTGCTCCGTGGGAGAGGTGTCCCTTTTACTTTCGAATTCACCCACTACAAGTCCCATGCCCGTGAGCTTGCCTTCCAGGCTGCCGGCAAAGGCTTCCGGAAGTTCATAGCAGTGGGTGGCGACGGCACCGTCCACGAGATGTTCTCCGGAGTCCTTGACTATTGTTCCGGGACCGGCACCCCGGCACGGGAGTTCCTCCTCGGCAATATCCCCATCGGCTCGGGCAACGACTGGCTCAAGTCGGTCGGTGTCCCGAACGACTTGGAAAAGGTCGTCGGCCTGATCGCTTCCGGATCCTCCGGCGTGCAGGACCTTGTTTCGGTCCGCACCTCGGACGGCCGGGCTTGCTGCATGGCCAACATCGGCGGTGCAGGCTTCGACTCGCGCGTCTGCGAGAGGGTCAATGCCCGCAAGGAGCGCGGCCACAGGAGCCGGCTGATCTATGTCACTTCATTGATAGTCACCATCTTGAAGCTCAAGCGGATGAATGTCGAGGTGACCGGCGACGGAGAACTCCTGTACAGCGGCCCCTGTTACTCTGTCGCCTTTGGGAACGGCCGCTTCTCCGGCGGTGGGATGCTCCAGACTGCCGATGCCGTGATGGACGACGGCCTCGTCGATGTGATGGTCGTGCCGGTGGTCTCACTCCTGCGTATAATGAGGGAACTCCACCGTCTTTTTGACGGTACCACCCCCAAGTCTCCCGTCCTCATCTACCGCCAGTGCCGCGAGGTTACCGTTACACCTCTCAGTCCCCGCACCGAGCCCGTCGAGGTCGACGGCGAGATCGAAGGCCACCTGCCGGTCAGTGTTTCCGCCACTGGCCAGAGAATTGGCATCGTCGCTCCTTAGTATTTACTCTCTATCCAGTCGGGGTATTTGAGGTTGGGAATCATCCGCGCGATGGAAGTCGCGCGGGACGAGACGTAGTTTGAGGGCTTCGCGGCGCTGCGGGTAAGGGGCGCGGGGAGGATGGCGGCGAGCAGCGAGGCTTCGCGGCGCGTGAGCGCGGCGGCGTCCTTCCCGAAGAAGGCCTGCGCCGCCGCCTGGGCGCCGTACACGCCCTTGCCCATCTCGGCGACGTTGAGATACACCTCCATGATCCTTTCCTTGCCCCAGATGGTCTCGATCAGGAAGGTGAACCACGCTTCCACTCCCTTGCGCCACAGGGTACGCTTGTGGAAAGTGAAAACGTTCTTGGCAGTCTGCTGGGAGATGGTACTGGCTCCACGGGTGCGTTTGCCTTCCCGTTTTTCCTTAAGTGCCTGCTTAATCGCCTTGCGGTCGAAACCTTTGTGCTCTGCGAATAGATTGTCCTCGCTGGTGATCACGGCTTTCATAAGCTCCGGGGAGATGTCCTCGAGCCTGACCCAGCGCTTTTGTGTATGGAAACCCGAATCCTGCCGGTATTCGATGCTCCGGCTCACCATCAGGGGAGTGACCCAGACGGGCACCCATTTGAGGATGAAAACAAGAACTACGCTCAGCAGGATCAGTGCGAGCGGGAGCTTGATGAACAGGAATTTCAGGAATCTCTTCATAAAAAAAAGTCGCTGCAAAATTACATAAAACTCCAATTACCGGAAAAAATACTTAACTTGCAGAATAAAACCTCGATTAAATGAACTATCGTAACCTTACATCAGAGGAGATCCTCCAGCTCGAGAAGCAGTTGTGTACCGCTCCCGAATGGGGCCGCGTACTCGTCTCCGAGTCCTTCAGCCCCGACCATGTTTTCTCTTCCCGTTTCACGGGCGACATCCGTCTAGGCGCCTTTGACAAGGAGTTCTCCCTTGCGGGAGGCATGAAAAAACACGCCGGACTCTACCACGTCACCCTGCACAACGTCGAAGTAGGCGACAACTGCTGCATAGAGAGTGTTAACAATTATATTGCCAATTACCGCATCGGGCACGACACTTTCATAGAGAATGTCGACATCATCCTCTGTGACGGCGATTCTTCGTTCGGGAACGGAGTCGAGGTCTCGGTCCTCAACGAGACCGGCGGGCGAGAGGTCACGATCTACGACCGTCTCTCCGCCCAGCAGGCCTACGTGATGGCCCTGTACCGCCACCGCCCCGACCTCATTGGACGTATGCGCGCCCTGGTCGGAGATTATGTGTCTTCCGTTACCTCGTCCATCGGCACCATCGGATGCAATTCCATGATCGTGGATACAGGTTATATCAAGAACGTCAAGGTGGGGGACTGCTGCAAGATCGAGGGCGCTTCACGCCTCAAGAACGGCAGCATCAACAGCAACGCCGCCGCGCCGGTGCACATCGGCGTCGGCGTCATCGGCGACGATTTCATCATTTCCAGCGGTGCGTCAGTCGAGGATGGCGTGACCTTCTCGCGCTGCTTCATCGGCCAGGCCTGCAAGCTCGGACACAACTACTCCGCCTCGGATTCGCTGTTCTTCGGCAACTGCCAGGGTGAGAACGGCGAGGCCTGCGCGATCTTTGCGGGGCCTTTCACCGTGACCCATCACAAGTCCAGCCTCCTGATCGCCGGTATGTTCTCGTTCATGAATGCCGGCTCGGGCTCCAACCAGAGCAACCACATGTACAAACTCGGCCCCATCCACCAGGGCATCATGGAGCGCGGAGCCAAGACGGCCTCCGACTCATATCTCCTCTGGCCTGCCAAGGTCGGAGCCTTCTCGCTGGTGATGGGCCGCCATGTCGACCACCAGGACACTTCCGACCTCCCGTTCTCATATCTAATTGAGGATCAAGGGGTATCGTATGTTGTTCCCGGAGCGAACCTCAAGAGCGTCGGAACCATCCGCGATGCCAAGAAGTGGCCCAAGCGCGACGGGCGGAAGGACCCTGAGAAGTTCGACTGCATCAACTTCAACCTTCTCAGTCCTTACACCATCCAGAAGATGCTCCGCGCCGTCGACATCCTCAAGGAGTTGCGCCGCGTGTCCGGTTCCAGCACCTTGACCTACTCTTACCAGAACGGCAAGATCCGCCGTTCGTCCCTCGAAAAGGGACTCACGTATTATGGCATGGCCATCGACAAGTTCCTCGGCAACTCATTGATCTCCAGGCTTCAGAAGGCGGGTAATGTCAGCAGCATCGACGATGTCCGCAATGCCTTGAAGAAGGATTCCGAAGTCGGAAGTGGCGAGTGGGTGGACCTTTCCGGCCTCATCGCTCCGCGCTCCGAGGTCTTCTCACTGCTGGACGACATCGAGTCCGGCGCAGTCAGCGACGTCAAGGGTATAGATACTCGCTTCCACGAGATGCACGCGCACTATTATTCTTACGAATGGACCTGGGCGCACGATGTGATCGAGTCGTGGTACGGCGTCAATCTCGAGACGGTATCGGCTGAGACTCTGATGAATATTGTCCATAGGTGGAAGGAAGCCGTCGTGACCCTCGACCAACTCATTTACGAGGATGCACGCAAGGAATTCTCGCTCAGCGCCATGACCAGTTTCGGCGCCGACGGGGACGAGAAGCAGCGCAACCTGGATTTCTTCCAGGTGCGCGGCGCCTCGTTCGAGAACGACCCGTTCGTCAAGTCAGTGGCCGACCATATCGTGGTCAAGAGCCAGCTGGCGAGGGACGTGCTCGCCCTTCTCGATACTCTGTAGAATTGCCTGCTAAGGTTCTTCCTGACGTATCCTTTTCACGAAAGCGGAAGGAGAGATGTTGAACTGCTTCTGGAAGCTTGTCGTGAAATAGGACGGGGACGAGAATCCTACGAGGTATGCGACCTCGTTGATCCTGTATTTCTGTGATGACAGCATCTCTGCCGCTTCCTTGAGGCGGCAGAGCCGTATGTACTCGTTGATATTCAGGCCGGTATTGGCCTTTATTTTGCGGTACAGCGTCGACTTGCTGGTGCCGAGGATGGAAGTGAGAGCCTCGATGTTGAGGTCCTGCTCCGAAAGGTGTTTCATAACTTCGGAGTGGAGTTTCTCCATGAACTCGTTGTCAATGCTGCCGACTGTGACGCTGTTGTAGTGCGTCAGAGGTGACTCCGTGAACTGCTTGAAAGCTATCTCCTTGTTCTTGAAGAGGTTGGATACGTTGGCCTTGAGCAGGTCGATCGAGAAAGGTTTCTCTATATATCCGTCGGCACCCACGCGCAGCGTCTCGATGCGCGTCTCCACGCCGACCGCGGCGGTCAGCAGGATGACCGGTACGTGACACAGTTCGACGTCGGACTTGATGCGGTTGCAGAGTTCGCAGCCGTCCATGACAGGCATCATGATGTCGCTTATGACGAGGTCGACTTTCTGCCCCTGCATCATGGCCAGGGCTTCCTCTCCGTTGGATGCCAGGAGGGTATTGTAATCGCCTGACAGTTCCTTGCCAAGGTAATAGCGCATCTCCGCAGAGTCTTCCACAATCAGGATGGTATGGCGGCTGTTATCCATTTCCGTGAGGATGGGGTCGGGCTCCACCTGCACCGGTTCGCTCTTTATGCTCACCTTGCGCGGCTGGTCCTTGGGAATCTCCAGGACGAAGGAATTGACGTCTTTGCGCGACCCGTCGATGAACAGGCGGCCATTGTGCAGTTCTGCCAGGGTCCTGGCAAAAGGAAGTCCGAGCCCGGTACCCTTGCTGCCCGCAATCTGGTCGCTGGACATCTTGACCTGATAGAAGGGCTCGAATATCTTTTCGCGGTCATTATCGGCAATCCTCGACCCGTTGCTGTCCACCCGGACTCGTACCTTGTCGTCGGAAGCATTCTCGGTGAGGACTACGTTGATCTTGTCCTTGCCGTATTTGATGGCATTGGAGATGAGGTTGGTCAGGACCTTCTCTATGCTGTCGCGTGCGCAGACGACCTGGACGGGAGTATCGGGCATTTCGAGATCCAGAGAAATATGGCGCTCCTGGACGGATGCAGTGAAGTACTCGCAGGACTTGCGGAGTATATCCTTGAAGTCCTCCTCCGCGAAATTGAGCTTGAGTTCCTTCTGCTCCATTTTCCGAAGGTCGAGGAGCTGGTTGGTAAGGTCCAGCAGGCGCGATGTGTTGGCCTGGATGGTCAGCATATCCTCCTTGGCGCTTTCCTTGTAGCCCTCGCTGGCAATGATCTTGTCGACGGGCATCTTGATCAGAGAGAGAGGCGTGCGTATCTCGTGCGTCAGGTTCGTGAAATAGCGTATCTTGGCGTCGTAGATCTCTTTCTGCTTGTCATTTTCCATTCTCTCGATCTGGCTTTCGCGCTCTATCTTCCTCCTCCTCCTGATGACGTTGATGAGGAATCCAAGGACCATCATGGCGAGGAGGACATAGAGGATCTTTGCCGCGAGAGTGCGGAAAAGAGGGGGTATTACCCTGATGTCAAGTGTCTTGTGGGCCTCGGGACTGTCGTCACCGACAATCCCTGCGGTGAAGGTGTAATGGCCCGGCTCTATGCCCGTGAATGTCGCCGTGCCCTGGCTGGTCGTCCCTGTCAGCGTCGATTTCCCTTTTTTCAGTGAATACTCGTACTGTGAGGAGAGGATGTTCGAGAATATTGGGGCGCCGAAGGATATCTCCAGGGTGGAGATGTCACGGAACGGGACCCTTATCTTGTCGGAAGTATAGTACGAGTGGCCCGGAGTCGACAGAGGCAGGACCTTGTCGGTAGTACGGGCAGTTATACCGCTGATAAGGAGATTCCTGTTGGATGCGAGGGATTTGATCTGGGCGGGGGAGAACGCGATCATTCCGTCTGTGGTGCCCATGTAGACCGTACCGCTCGGGGCGGTATATGCTGCTCCGTAGGAGTATTGGTTGACCGTTACGTGGGACTCCTCGAAATAGGAGGTCGTGAAGAGTCCGGTATCCGGATCGAGTTGGGAGAGACCGTGAGTAGTGGACACCCAAAGATTACCGTCGAGGTCTTCGGCGATGGCGCAGGCGACATTGGAGGGGAGTCCGTCCCTCTTGTCCAGATGCGTAAGCCCGAGTTTGTCAATGGTCCAGTCCGGCGAAGTGACGGAGATACCTCCGCCTTCGGTGGTAATCCATATCCTGTGCCCGCTGTCCTCAAGGAATGAGGTTATGTGGTTGGACTTTAGTCCTTCGCCGGTATTCAAGGCGTTTATCCTCTGCTTGAAGTTGAGGTCCTTGTCCAAAAGCCAGACGCCCCTTCCGTAAGTACCGACCCAGACATTGCCGCGGCTGTCCTGGAACAAGGCATGGACGAAATTGTCCCCGAGTGCATCGATTTTCTTGAAGTTGTCTGCCTCCGGTTCGTACAGGTACAGGCCTTCATGCGTGCCGACTATGATCCTGCCGTCCTGCATCAGGCACTGGCGGATGATGAGGTTGTCGGAGAAATAGTAGTGGGCGACATTCCTTCCAAGGTCCGGCCTGAAACGGAACAGACCGTTACCGTAAGTCGCGATCCAGAGTTCATTGTCGACAAGCATTACATCCTGGATGTTGATGAATGGCTCACCGGGGTCGCTATACCCCGTCATTTCCTTGGTCTTTATGTCGAAGTAGTTGAGCATGCCATCCTCCGTTCCAACCCATAGATTTCCTGATGGAGTGGGGCATATGGTGCGGACAATCTTGCCGCGGATAGAACCGCGCGCTCCGTTGTCGTAGTAAAGCTGGTATGAGTCCTGCTTGTTCAACCACAGGTTCAGTCCCTTATAGAATGTTCCTGCCCAGACGTTGCCTTCCCGGTCAGTGGTCATGCTCATTATATAGCTGGCGGAGATGGCATGCAGGTCGGTATCCGACTCCTGTATGTGTGAGACTGTCCCGTCACGCTCGGAGCAGACGAAGATGCCCGTCTCGGTGCCTATCCAAACCTCGCCCGGGACGCGCTCCATCAGACATCTGATGCTGCGGGGCTCGAAGTAGTGGAATATGGTTCGTGAAGTGAGGGTCTCAGGATCGAGGAGGATGACGTCGTTCGATGAAGTGGATGCCAGCAGCATGCCCCGGGAGGTGGATACTATCTGCCCAAGCCCGCCGAAGTCCTGGCGGTCGAAGCCGTCCTTCCGGCTGTCATAACGGTACAATGATCCTTCGTCCGATGTGAACCAGACTGCCCCCAGCGGATCGGCTGCCATGGACAGGGGGGCGAAATAATCGCTTGCGGTATACTTGGAGACGACTCCCGACTGTACGTTGTAGCGGTAGAGATTGTCGGATAGGAACCAGATGTTTCCGGCCTTGTCCTGGCAGATCTGGCTGATGTCGTTCTCGTCAAGTACGCCTATGGAGATGGTCTCTCCGGTATCGATGTCATACGCTCCGGCACCGTTTCCGTTCGAGAACCACAGGCGCCCGGAATCGTCCATGCAGAGCGCCGGTGTCATGCCGGAGGTCAGTCCGTTGGGCGAATCGTCGCCAAGCTTGACGAAATTATGCCCGTCGAAACGGCAGATGCCGTCACGGGTACCGATCCAGATGAAATTGTATTTGTCCTGAACGACTGCGTAGATGGTGTTGCTCGGCAGACCGTCGGTCGTCATGTAATGATTGAACCAATACTGCTCGGCACCGATCAGTTTCTGACCGAATACAAGCAGCAAAAGGATTGCACTTGCGACAATTCGTCTCATGGTCGAAAATTAGAAGTTTTTTCCTTTGTTTCTATTTACCGCGCAAGTTAGACATAAATAATGTAAAAAACGGTTCAAAACCTTTTAAAAACAACGCGCGGGCAGTTTTCTTTTTGCACGTCGTACCGCGCTGGCTCAATTGCGTAATTCATTGGTCCATATTTTATATACAACGATTTAGTTAAAACTTATATTTGCCCTCGACAACTAACTCTCTTTTGTCTTTAATCAGTAGCGGCGGGAGGCTTCGGCCTCCTGCGATTTGAGTTGTAAAACCATTTATTCTAACTAGTTACTGATTTATGACAAGAACAATCTTCCACAAACTGGCGGCCGTCATCGCGGCGTCCGTCATGTGCCTGGCAGGAACTCTGGCCTATGGCCAGAACCGCACTGTCAGCGGAACCGTCGTCGATGGCAGCAGACAGCCTGTTGTAGGCGCGACGGTCATGGTCGTAGGAAACGGCGCCTTGGGTACGGTAACGAATGCTGACGGTTATTTCTCCCTCAGCGTCCCTGCCGGAGCCACCCTTTCCGTTTCCTGCATCGGTTATTCTACGCAGACCGTTTCCGTCGGCCAGCAGAGTGTTTTCAACTTCATTCTCGAAGAAGACACTGAGTTCCTCGAGGAGACCGTGGTCATCGGTTACGGTGTCCAGCGCAAGAGCGACCTGACCGGTGCCGTGGCTTCGGTACGTTCGGAAGACCTCCAGAACCGTTCCACCACCGATGCCGCCGCCGCCCTCCAGGGCAAGGCCGCAGGTGTGCAGATCCTCAACAACTCCGGTGCTCCGGGTTCCAAGGCGGAGATCCGCGTCCGCGGTTATTCCTCCAAC
>JAFWRQ010000012.1 GCA_017519865.1 Bacteroidales bacterium
ACCTCCGACCGAGTAAGCAAGCGTCAGGTCCAGTTCCTTCGTATCGGCCGGGTCGGACAGGCCCACCGAGCCCCAGGCCGAGAGGCTCAAGCCCTTGTAGCTGACGCCGAGCGCCGGCTGCATCGACACGTCGCCCAATTCTATGCCGCGCCAGACATAACTGCTAACGAAGTCGGTGCCGATAGTGGTTTCCACCATGTCTTGAGCCTTGGTGGTTGCTGCACCGAAGAGCAGCAAAGCAAGACCGCTGTAAAATATCTTTTTCATAGGTTATATCAATTTAATTGTCAACTAGTTATAACAGCTTTCACCGTGTTCGTAAATATCGAGGCCTTCCTCTTCCACGCGCTTGCCCACACGCAGGCCGCAGAACTTCTTGATGCCGAAGAACAGCAGGAATCCGCAGGCGGCCGCCCAGAGGTCGATGACCGCGATGCCCAGGCACTGCACGCCGAAGAAGTGCCAGCCGCCGCCGTAAAGGAGACCTCCGTCGGTAGCGAGCAAACCGGTCATGACCGTGCCCAGAATACCGCAGACGCCATGGACAGAGGACGCGCCCACAGGGTCGTCGATGTGCAGTTTATGATCGATGAATTCAATCGCGAACACCAGTACGATGCCGCAGGCAAATCCGATGATGACCGCGCCCCAGGGCGAGACCATGTCGCAGCCGGCCGTTATGCCGACAAGGCCCGCCAGGATACCGTTGAGCATCAGGGAGAGGGACGGCTTGCCGTACTTGATCCAGGTCAGGAACATGGTCGCGGCGCCGCCGGCGGCCGCCGCCAGGTTGGTAGTCAGGAAGACATGCGAGATGGCGATGCGGTTAACTTCCCCGCTGGCAGCCAGCTGGCTGCCAGGGTTAAAGCCGAACCATCCGAGCCAAAGGATGAAGACGCCGAGTGCGGCGAGGGCCAGGTTGTGGCCCGGGATGGCGCGGCTCTTCTTATCCTTGCCGTACTTCCCGATACGCGGTCCGAGGGCAATGGCGCCGATGAGGGCCAGCACGCCTCCGACGCTGTGGACAATCGCGGAACCGGCGAAATCGTGGAAGCCAAGTTCATCGAGCCAGCCGCCGCCCCAGGTCCAATGGCCCTCGACGGGATAGATGAGCAGCGAGATCACTGCGCTGTAAACCAGATACATAGAGAACTTCGTACGCTCGGCCATGGCTCCGCTCACGATGGTCGCGGACGTAGCGCAGAAGACCGTCTCGAAGATCAGGAAGCCTTCAACGGGCAGGTCACCCTTATAGAAGGACAAGTCGCCCCAGTTGGGCGCGCCGATGAAGCCGGCGCCGTCGCTGCCGAACATGAAGCCGAAGCCGACGAAGAAGAAAAGCAAGGAGCCGAGGATGAAGTCCACGAAATTCTTCATCAGGATATTGACCGAGTTCTTGCTGCGGGTGAAACCGGCCTCGCAGAGGGCGAATCCGGGTTGCATCCAGAAAACCAGCATCGCTGCCAGCAACATCCATACAGTATCGAGGGATATAGCTATGTCGTTCATGGTCCTTTCGTTTTGAGGGTTCTACTTCCTGTCGCGGAGAACGGTGTCTCCATGTTCACCGGTCCGGATGGACCAGGTGTCGATGACGTCGCTGACGAAGATGCGTCCGTCGCCCACCTCGCCCGTGCGGGCGGAGGCCATAATGGCCTGGACCGCCGGCTCCACGAACTGGTCGCGGCACACGATGGTGATCTCGATCCGGGAAATGACATCGGTGGAATACATCACACCGCGATAGATGCGGTCCTCACGGTCTTGGCCGACGGCCTTGACCTCCGAATAGGAGAACCAGTTGATGTCCGCTTCGAAAAGCGCCTGTTTGACATCCTCAAAGTGCGTCTTGCGCACAATGGCTTCAATCTTTTTCATGACTTTCGTGTCTGTTTTGTTAAGTTGTCGTTTAATCCCCGGGGAAGGAAAAACAAAAAAGACCGGCTCTTTCGAACCGGTCTCCTATTATGCTCATACCACAAAAATCACCTTATCCGACCGGCAAGACAAGATACAGCATTATTATTCTGGGAATTCTGTGAATTCTCAGAGACAAGCTGCTGCTTGAAATTGGCCGTAATGGTGAAAATGTCGATCATTTCGTTCGTTCTTCTGTTACAAATTTAGTCAGCGGAAATCAAAAATGCAAGATATTTTTTAAAAATTTTTATAAACCGTTTTAATCCTTAACCTTCTTGTACTCAAGCGCTGCGGCGACCAGACCTTTAAATAAGGGATGGGGATTTTCGGGCGTGCTCTTGTACTCCGGATGGAATTGAGATCCAATGAAGAAAGGATGTGAGGGAAGCTCTACGATTTCCACCAGGCCGGTCTCGGGATTGCGTCCCGTAGCCATCATGCCGTTTTTCTCGAACTCATCGAGATACTCGGAGTTGAACTCGTAGCGGTGACGGTGACGCTCGCGTATGGACAGGCCGCCATAGAGCGACGCAGCCAGCGAGCCTTCTTTCAAAGTACACGCATAGGCTCCCAGCCGCATGGTGCCTCCCTTTATCGTGGTCTTCTTCTGCTCTTCCATCATGCAGATGACGGGATGCGTGGTCTCAGGGTCCTTTTCCGTCGAGGAGGCGTCGGAATAGCCGAGGACATCCCTCGCAAACTCCACTACGCACATCTGCATTCCGAGGCAGATGCCCAGGAAGGGAATGCCGTTCTCACGGGCGTACTTGATGGCGTGGATCTTGCCTTCGAGGCCCCTTTCGCCGAATCCCGGCGCGACGAGGATGCCGTCGGCTCCCTTGAGCAGTTCACCGACATTCTCCGGAGTGATGCTCTCGCTCTGGAGAGTCCTCACGTGCACCTTGCAGTCGTTGGCCGCCCCGGCGTGGACAAATGCTTCCTGTATGGATTTGTAGGCGTCCTGGAGTTCCACGTATTTGCCGACGAGGACTATGTCCGCATCATGCTTGGGATTCTTGATCCTGTCGAGGAAAGTCTTCCACCTGCCCAGCTCCGGCGTGGCAAAGTTGTCGATCTGGAGTTTTCGTACGGCGAGCTCGTCAAGATGCTCTTCGTGCATGTTCAGGGGGACCTGGTAGATGCTCCAGGCGTCGATGCTCTGGATGACGTGGCCGGGACGGACATTGCAGAACAGGGCGATCTTGCGCTTGAGCTCCGCCGACAGGGGATGCTCGGTGCGGCAGACGATGACGTCAGGCTTGACACCTCCTTGCTGAAGCATCTGGACGGAGTGCTGCGTAGGCTTGGTCTTGAGCTCCTTAGCCGCGCTCAGGTAAGGGATGAGCGTCAGGTGGACGGACATGCAGTCTTCCTCCGGAAGTTCCCACTGGAGTTGCCGGACAGCTTCAACGAAAGGCTGCGACTCCATGTCACCTATCGTCCCTCCTATCTCGGTGAGTATGATGTCATAGTCTCCGGTCTGGCCGAGAAGGAGCATCCTGCGCTTGATCTCGTCAGTAATGTGCGGAACAATCTGGACGGTCTTGCCAAGATAGGCTCCCTCACGCTCCTTCGTGATGACCGTATTGTATATCCTTCCGGTAGTAACGTTGTTGGCCTGCGAAGTGTATACTCCCAGGAAACGCTCGTAATGACCGAGGTCGAGATCGGTCTCGGCGCCGTCTTCCGTGACATAGCATTCACCGTGCTCGTACGGGTTGAGCGTGCCCGGATCGATATTGATGTATGGGTCGAATTTCTGAATGGTCACACGCAGGCCCCTTGCCTGAAGCAGTTTGGCCAGCGAAGAAGCGATAATCCCTTTTCCGAGCGAGGAGGCGACTCCTCCGGTGATGAAAATATACTTGGTATTCATAGTATTGGATATTTATGCGTATTCGTCCCAACTCTTGATAGGCAGTTCGTCGATTTTCACCGTGCAGAAAGCGTTTATGAAGGCGATGGCGAGCCGGGCATTGGTGATCAATGGAATGTTGAGGTCGATGGCTGCCCTGCGGATCTTGTATCCGTTGGAGAGCTCGCGCGGAGTCAGGTCCTTGGGGATGTTGACGACCATGTCTATGGTGCGGTTGTGCATCAGCTCGATGGCCTGGGGATGCTTCCCCTCGTCACTTGGCCAGTACACGGCCGTGTTGGGAATGCCGTTCTCGGAAAGGTAACGGGAAGTGCCTCCGGTCGCATACAGCTTGTAGCCGTGCTCCGCCAGCATGCGGGCGGAGTCGAGCATCTCAGCCTTCTGCATCGGGGTTCCCGTGGAGAGGAGGATGCCCTTGGAAGGGATGCGGTATCCTACGGAAAGCATGGACTCGAGCATCGCCCCCGTGACATCGTCTCCTATGCAGCCGACTTCGCCAGTCGATGCCATGTCCACTCCAAGTACGGGGTCGGCTTTCTGGAGCCTGTTGAAGGAGAACTGCGAGGCCTTGATCCCGACGCAGTCGAGGTCGAAGAGGTCCTTGGACGGAGGCTCGGGAGATTCTCCGAGCATGACCCTAGTAGCAAGCTCCACAAGGTTGATTTTCAGCACCTTGCTGACAAATGGGAAGCTGCGGCTGGCGCGGAGGTTGCACTCTATGACCTTGACGTCGTTGTTCTTGGCGAGGTACTGGATATTGAACGGTCCCGAGATGTGGAGCTCCTGCGCTATCTTGCGGCTGATGCGCTTGATGCGTCGTACTGTCTCGACATAGAGCTTCTGCGGGGGGAACTGGATGGTAGCGTCGCCGGAATGGACTCCTGCGAACTCCACGTGTTCACCGATCGCATAGGCGATGATGCGTCCGTGGTCCGCAACGGCGTCGAACTCGATCTCCTTGGCATGTTCGATGAAACGGCTTACCACGACCGGGTGCTCCTGCGAGACTTCGGCGGCCAGCTGAAGGAAGCGCTCCAGCTCCTCTTCGTTGGAGCAAACGTTCATCGCCGCTCCGGAAAGCACGTAGGACGGTCGTACCAGTACGGGGAAGCCGACTTTGCCTATGAAAGCGGTTATATCCTCCCTTGAAGTCAGTTCTCCCCATTCCGGCTGATCCACGCCTATCCTGTCGAGCATTGCGGAGAACTTCTTGCGGTCTTCAGCGTTGTCTATGTCTTCCGCGGAAGTGCCGAGAAGCGGGATGCCGCGTGCCGCCAGCTTGACGGCGAGATTGTTGGGTATCTGACCTCCGGTGGATACAATCACGCCTTTAGGACGTTCGAAACCGGCAATGTCGAGCACGCGTTCAAACGACAGCTCATCGAAATACAAGCGGTCGCAGATGTCATAGTCCGTCGAGACAGTTTCCGGATTATAATTGATCATAATGCTCCTGAATCCCCGGCTGCGGACGGTGTTGAGAGCCTGGACACAGCACCAGTCGAATTCGACGGACGACCCTATCCTATAGGCTCCGGAACCAAGAACTATGACGCCGTCCCGACCGTCGTCGAATGATATGTCATTTTCCGTTCCCTGATATGTCAAATACAGATAGTTAGTCTTTGCCGGAAACTCACCGGCCATGGTATCGATCTGCTTGACGACGGGGGTAATGCCGTATTTCTCCCGCAGCGCGCGTATCTCCAGTGATTTGAAGGCATGTCCTGGCCTTGACAGCGCACGGGCGATCTGGTAGTCGGAGAACCCGTAAACTTTAGCTTTGCGGAGCAAGTCGGGACTGATTCCGGAGTCGGCGGATCCGATTTCGTCGGCAATATCTACGATGTTGCGCAACTTTCGGAGGAACCATCGGTCGATGCTTGTCAGTTCGTGAATCTTGTTTATGCTATAGCCGACCTGCATCGCTTCGCTGATGGCAAAGATCCTCATGTCGGTCGGATCCTTGAGGGCGCGGTCCATGCCGTTCATCCGGATATGCTTGTTCTCCACGAATCCGTGCATGCCCTGGCCTATCATCCTCAGACCCTTCTGGATGGCTTCCTCAAAAGTACGTCCTATAGCCATGACCTCTCCTACCGACTTCATGCTTGAACCGATCTCGCGGTCCACGCCGTGGAATTTGCCCAGATCCCATCTGGGAATCTTGCAGACTACATAATCCAATGCCGGTTCGAAGAATGCCGATGTCGTCAGGGTGACGCTATTCTTGAGCTCGAAAAGTCCCTTGCCCAGTCCCAGCTTGGCCGCAACGAAAGCAAGAGGGTACCCCGTGGCCTTTGATGCGAGGGCAGAAGACCGGCTCAGCCGGGCATTGACCTCTATGACGCGGTACTCTTCTGAATCAGGGTCGAATGCATACTGAACGTTGCATTCGCCGATGATGCCCAGATGCCTGACGATGCGGATGGACAATTCTCGCAGGAAATGGTATTCGGAGTTTGTCAGTGTCTGCGAAGGAGCTATGACTATGCTTTCACCGGTATGGATGCCGAGCGGGTCGAAGTTCTCCATGTTGCAGACCGTGATGCAGTTGTCATATGCATCACGGACGACCTCGTATTCTATTTCCTTCCATCCTTTCAGGCTTTTCTCGACGAGGACCTGAGGCGAGAAGGAGAAGGATTTCTCAGCGAGACGGACCAACTCATCTTCGTTGTCGCAGAATCCCGAGCCAAGACCTCCGAGAGCGAAAGCAGAGCGCAGGATGACGGGATACCCCAGTCCTTCCGCAGCCTTCTTTGCAGTTTCAACGCTTTCGCAAGCTTCGCTCCTGATGGTCTTCACTCCTATTTCGTCAAGTCTTTTTACGAAGAGTTCACGGTCTTCCGTATCGATGATGGTCTGCACGGGGGTTCCCAGCACGCGTACTCCGTATTTCTTCAGGATTCCGCCTTTGAATAGTTCGATGCCACAGTTGAGTGCAGTCTGGCCGCCGAACGAGAGGAGGATGCCGTCCGGGAGTTCCTTTTCTATGACCTTTTCGATGAAAGAAGGGGTCACGGGGAGGAAATAAATCTTGTCCGCTATGCCTTCGCTTGTCTGGACCGTGGCGATGTTCGGGTTTATGAGGATCGTGGAAATCCCTTCTTCGCGCAATGCCTTAAGTGCCTGTGAGCCGGAGTAGTCGAATTCACCAGCTTCGCCAATCTTCAGGGCTCCTGATCCGAGGACGAGGACTTTGGATATCTTACCGGAGTTATCAGGCTGGCTCGCATGCTTGGTTAGGTGTCCGATGATGGGGGCTTTCCCGCAGTTGTCCTGTTCTTCCATCAGTTCGGTGAAGCGGTCGAACAGGGACTCGGTATCCAGCGGACCTCCGCTGGCTTCGGGATGGAACTGTACGGAGAACCAGGGCATGCTTGTATGCTCGAGACCTTCGTTGGATCCGTCGTTCATATTGACCAATAGCGCTCTCCACCCTTCGGGAAGGGAGTCGTTGTCGATGGCGTATCCGTGATTCTGGCTGGTGATGAAACATCGGTCCGTTCCGGTTAGACGGGCAGGTTGGTTGTGACCGCGGTGTCCGTATTTCAACTTGAAAACCTTTGCGCCGGCGGCGATGCCCAGCAGCTGGTTGCCGAGGCAGATGCCCATTACGGGTTTGGCATGGCCGGTTTTCCGGGCTTCTTTCTCTCCTTCTGCGAGCGCGCGTTTGAGTATGCTGATGGTCTGCTTGCATTCCTCCGGGTTGCCAGGGCCGTTGCTGAGGAAGATTCCGTCGTAGTCCATCCCGGTATAGTCATAATCCCACGGGACGCGTATGACTTCGATGCTGCGGGACAGGAGACAGCGGATGATGTTGTACTTGCATCCGCAGTCCACCAGAATTACGGTTTTCTTTGCCGGACCCTCAGGTTTGTAGCGTATGACATCCCGGCAGGATACCTCGGCGACGAAGTTGTGCTTGCCGTACTCCGGCCACTTATTGTCTGCAACTTCCACTCCTTCCGGTACGATGCGACCGTGCATGACACCGCGCTCACGAAGGATCTTTGTGAGTGCACGGGTATCGATGCCGGTGATGGCCGGGACGCCCTCGCGTTTTAACCACTCGTCCAGGCTCTCTTCGGCGTCCCAGTGGCTGTATTCCTTACTGTAATCCGCCACTACGAGTCCGCTAGCGAAAATACGGTTTCCCTCAAAATGCTCTTCAAGGCCGTTTTTGTTCCGTGCGTGGGCTGGGACACCGTAGTTGCCGATAAGAGGGAAGGTAGATACGAGGATCTGTCCGGCGTATGAAGGGTCGGTGAGACTTTCCGGGTAGCCGGTCATTGCCGTGTTGAACACGATCTCGCCGGCTGCTTCACTCAGGCTTCCGAAGGCGCGTCCCTCGAATCGGGATCCGTCTTCCAGAATTAAGTTCGCTTTCATAAGCACATAAAAAACCGATCCTCCTCCTGGAGAACCGGAATGACATTTTACGGGTTTGACTAATTATGGCTTCATCCTACCGGAAGGACATGGCATGGCAAACCCAACCGGGCCTTGACCCGGATGGTCTGATTATTATCCTGATGTCCGGAAGAGCACCAGAGAGCAGTCAGATAGTCACGTCCTTGGATGGAATCGCTCATGGGGAATTCTGCTAACTGGACTACAAAGTTAATAAACGGATTTAAAAACGCAAACACTTGGGCTTAACTCTCTGATGATTGTCGTCTGCGGATTGCACAATCATATGTGGATTGAACAATCCCGACTCCTGCTGTGCGTGGCCTCCGTGGAGACGTACAAGAAGGTTGATATGTGCTGTTTCGCTCTCCAGGTCAAGGGTTGCCGCGACGCCGAAAAAACGCATCGATTTTCGGCGTCGCGGTGCGATATCGGGTGTATTTGCCTGTTTTTCTTCCGCGACGCCGATCCCACGGCCAATTTTTCGGCGTCGCGGAAAATGCCGCAGGACGGGTCATGGCGGGATTCCGCTCGCTGCGCTCGCGCTATCCCGTTGGGGGAGTTATCAGAGCAAGGATAAAACAAAACAGCCCGGCGCTATGCGCCAGGCTGCATCCTTGCTTTGCGGAGAGGGCGGGATTCGAACCCGCGAACCCCTTTGGGAGGTCACGCGCTTTCCAGACGCGCCTCTTCAGCCACTCGAGCACCTCTCCTTTGCGGTTTGCGGGTGCAAATATAAACAAAAAATGTTAACTTTGTACTCTTACATCGAAAATTGACACCTTTTCGCCTAAATGTCCATGGAGATGATATATGACCCGCTCAGGCGCAAGGACGTACCGCTCACTCCCGAGGAGAGGGTGCGCCAGTGGTTCATCGAACAGCTGAAGACGTCTGCCGGAGTCCCTCAGCATCAGATGATGAGCGAGGTTGCCATGGAGTACGGTGCAGGAAAGAGATGGCGGGCGGACATAGTGGTATACGGTCACGGCGGCGTGCCGATGGCAGTCGTGGAGTGCAAGCGTCCTGACGTCGAGATCACCAAGGACGTACTGGAGCAGGCCCTGCGTTACAGCGCCGTCCTGAAGGTCCCTTTCCTTTTCCTGACCAACGGTCATCTTACATATATCTGCCGCAGGGCGGGGGATACTTATGAGTTCCTGGACAAGGCGCCGGTTTATGAAGAAATGCTTGTTCAATGCCAACGATAACTACCGGTTTCCTAGATAAGCCGATCTTCGGAATTGTTTCGGACGTTGCTGCCGAGAGGGGCGTAAAGGCCTTTGTCATCGGCGGTTATGTGCGTGATTGCTTCCTCGGGCGCCCGTGCAACGACATCGATATCGTGGTCGAGGGCAGCGGCATTGACTTCGCCGAGGCCGTAGGCAAAGTTACCGGCAAGACCGTCTCCTATTTCAAGAATTTCGGCACCGCCATGATGCGTTATCACGGCGACGAGGTGGAGTTCGTGGGTGCGCGCAAGGAGTCCTACAGGCGTGAATCGCGCAAACCTATCGTCGAGAACGGGACACTGGAGGATGACCAGCTGCGGAGGGATTTCACCATCAACGCCATGGCTTTCAGTCTCCAGAAGGACAGCTTCGGAGAGCTGGTGGACCCCTTCGGGGGCATCCGTGACCTGGCTTCCGGCATCATCCGTACTCCTCTGGAACCCGATACGACCTATTCCGACGACCCCCTCCGAATGCTCAGGGCCATCCGCTTCGCAGCGAAGCTTTCCACGCCTGAACTGGAGTTCAGGATAGTGCCTGAGTCGCTCGAAGCGATGAAGCGGATGAGCGGCCGCCTCTCCATCCTTTCAAAGGAGCGCATAGCCGAGGAACTTGACAAGATGCTGATGACCGACCGTCCGTCCATGGCTTTCAGGCTGATGGACGAGACCGGGCTGCTGGAGCACGTCCTGCCGCAGCTCTCCGCCTTGAAGGGCGTTGAGACCATCGAGGGCCGTGGCCACAAGGAGAATTTCTCCCACACCCTGGCCGTGCTGGACAACGTCGCAGCGACAGGAGCCGATCTCTGGCTCCGGTGGGCGGCGCTCCTGCACGACATCGGCAAGCCCGCATCGAAGCGTTTCGAGCCGGGTATCGGCTGGACCTTCCACGGCCACGAGGTGATCGGTGCGAAGATGGTTCCCAAGATATTCCAGAGCCTGATGCTGCCCCTTAACGAGAAGATGAAGTATGTGCAGAAGCTTGTGCGGCTGCACCTTCGTCCCATCGCCCTCGTCGACGACGAGGTCACGGACTCGGCGGTGCGCCGCCTCCTCTTCGACGCCGGCGACGACATCGACGACCTCATGGTCCTGTGCAATGCGGACATCACTTCCAAGAATCCCGCGAAGGTGGCGCGCATCAAGCACAACTTCGAACTGGTGAAGCAGAAGATGGTCGAGGTGGAGGAGAGGGATTCCATCCGCAACTTCAAGAATCCCATCACCGGCGAGTACATAATGGAGGTGTATGGCCTGGCTCCCGGCAAGCCCATCGGCGTGCTGAAGGAGTATGTCAAGGAAGCCATCCTCGACGGTGTCATCGCGAACGATTTCGCCGAGGCAGACCGCCTTATGCGCGAAAAGGCTTCGGAGATGGGCCTGACTCCTGTTGTGAGATGAATCCCCTGATAGACAGTTATATACAGTATATATCGGCGATACGCAGGTATTCGCCGCGGACGCAGTCTATATATCGCGATGTCCTTGTGGAGTATGCCGGATACAGCCTTGAGTCTCCGGACGACCCGGAAGCCCTTGCCGCTTCCCTGGTACCGTCTTCCCTCCGAAACTACGAGGTCCATCTGATGGAGGACAGGAAGCTGGGCGCACGGACAGTCAACCTGCATCTATCCGTCCTGAGCGGTTTCTGCCGCTATCTGATGACGCAGGGCAGGCTCAAGTCCAATCCGGTCCGCCTGGTCACCCGCCCAAAGACGGAGAAAAGGCTTCCGGAGTTCTACCGTGACGAGGCGATGGAGAAGTATTTCTCCGAGACCGCCCATGCCGCATCGGAGGATGAACTGGAACTGTTGCGGACGCTCGATCCCGGGGAGGAGCTCGCGAGGACGCTGTACGAGCGCCGACTCCGCCGGCTGGTCGTCAGCCTGCTGCACGCCTCCGGCCTTCGCCGCGCCGAGCTTGCCTCGCTGGATGTCAGAAGCCTTGACCGGCAGCGCAATATGCTGACTGTCAGGGGAAAGGGTGACAAGATGAGGGAGGTGCCACTGATCCCTTCAGTCGTCGGAGAGATAGATTTGTACCTGCAGGCCGCCGAAGTTTTCTTCGGCGGCGTCCCGGAGGCCGGAGATCCGCTCCTGCGGACCCCGGCCGGCCGCCGGCTCTACCCGGTCTACATCGACCGGGCCGTAAAGGCTGAACTCGGAGCCCTTCCGGACATCACCGGCCGCAAGTCGCCGCACGTCCTGCGGCATACGCTTGCGACCGGGCTTCTGAACGAAGGCTCCGACCTCAATTCCATCAAGGAACTGCTCGGCCACTCGTCGCTGGCAGCCACGCAGGTCTATACCCACAACTCCATCGAGAGGCTGAAAGCCGTCTATGAAAAGGCGCATCCGCGCGCAAAGGACCCGTCCGACATCAAGCCGGAGAAATAGGAAGTCGAATATTGCACGACTTTTTTGCGTAATCTTGGGTTTTGTGCCACGATTTTTGTATATTTACCCACGTAATGTTGTACTAACCGCCCCGAAAGGGGTCCTTAATATATTTCACTATGGAGATCAAGATCAAATCCTTGAAATTCGACGCAGACCAGAAGCTGGTCGCCTTCGTCGAGAAGAAAGTCTCAAAGCTCGAGAGGTTTTACGAGGGTGTCGACACCGTAGACGTGACGCTGTCACTGCTGCCGGAGCCGGACAACAAGAACGCCAGGATCCAGATCCACGTCCCGGGACAGGAGCTCATCATCGAGCGCAACGCCAAAACCTTCGAGGATGCCATCACTGAGTGCGCCGATGCGATGAAAGAAAAGCTTACAAGGTTCAAGGAGAAGTTGTACGAAGCATAAATACTTTATTTCTGAGGATGGTTGACAAACCATCCTTTTTTCATACCTTTGTACGGTATGGCCAAGAGCTCCGTCAATATCCCCGCACTCTGCGGGCAGTTGGTTGAAGACGCCCGTGCAGGCGTCTTCAAGCCTGTGTATCTGCTCATGGGAGACGAACCGTACTATCCCGACCTCGTGTGCTCCGCCGTAATGGAGCACTGCGTGGACGAGAGCTTCAAGGATTTCAACGAATACATATACTATGGTGCCGACACGGATGCCGAGACCATTGTGTCTTCCGCCCGTCAGTATCCTATGATGTCCGACCGCACGCTCGTCGTGGTCAAGGAGGCGCAACTGATGAAGGACATCGAGCAGTTGCAGTATTACTGCCAGCAGCCGCTCGACTCCACCGTGCTGGTAGTGCTCTTGCACAAGGGCACGGTCGACAAGCGCAAGGCCTTCTACAAGAGCGTGCAGAAGTGCGGCGGCGCCATCGTCGAGTCGCCCGCGCTGCGAGACTACGAGATTGCGGACTGGATAGTCCGCCATTTCCGCTCGCGCGGGCTCACCATCTCCCCTGAAGCCGCCTCCCTGATGGGGGAGAGCACCGGTACGGAACTGAGCACCATCGTTGTCGAGACGGACAAGCTGGTCAAGAACCTCCCGGAGGGTGTCGATACCGTCACGGTATCCGACGTCGAGAGGAACGTCGGCATAAGCCGCCAGTTCAGCGTCTTCGAGCTGAACCGCGAACTGGCGGCCCGAAACGCCTCCAAGGCGCTGCGCATCGCTGCGCACGTCGGCTCCGCCGCCCGCTTCGCGATGCCCATGGCCGTGAGCGTGATCTTCTCGCAGTTCTACAAGGTGCTCCGGTACGGAGCCCTGCTGCAGCGCAGCCCCAGGCCTTCGGCAGAGGAGAAGGCTGTGGCCCTCGCCGGGGTCAACCCCTATTTCTACCGCGACTACGATATGGCCGTCAGGAATTATCCCCTGCCGAAATGCATGAAGGTCATCTCCTTGCTCACCGAATATGACTACAAAGGGAAAGGCGGAGACGGCGGTGACATGGACGACGGCACGCTGCTGGTGGAGATGGTGACAAAAATCTTGAATGTTTAGAATTATTTGTTGTTTTTCAATATAATTTTATTATTTTTGCAGAGCCAAACATAAAATTGAACGAACAATGGGATTGATAGAGTGCAAGGAAGTTTGCAAGAGTTTCGGTGAGAAAGTGGCGCTCGACCACGTTTCCATCGACATTCCCGAGGGCAAGATCTTCGGCCTGCTGGGCCCCAACGGCGCCGGTAAGACTACCCTCATACGTATCATCAACCGTATCACCATCCCCAATTCCGGGGAGGTCTTTTTCAAGGGTGCCCCCATTACCCAGCATGATGTCGAGAAGATAGGCTATATGCCGGAGGAACGTGGCCTCTACCGCAAGATGAAAGTAGGAGACCAGGCGATGTACCTCGCCCAGTTAAAGGGGATGACCGCGCGCGATGCACGCGGAGCCCTCAAGGAGTGGTTCATCCGCTTCGGCATCCAGGACTGGTGGGACAAGAAGGTGGAGGAGCTTTCCAAGGGTATGGCCCAGAAGCTCCAGTTCATCACTACCGTCGTCCACAAGCCCAGCCTGCTCATCCTCGACGAGCCTTTTTCCGGCTTCGACCCCGTCAACGCCGACATCATCCGCAAGGAGATTCTCAGGCTTCGCGACGAAGGCGCCACGATCGTCCTCTCCACCCACAATATGGAGTCCGTGGAGGAACTCTGTGACGACATCGCCCTCATCAACAAGTCCCGCCTGGTGATCACCGGCGGCGTCGAGAACATCCGCCGCGAGTACGGCAACAACAATGTCGAACTCATCTACACCGACGCCGACGGCCGTCACACCGAAGTGCTTCCGCGCGAGGTCGACGGCAACTCCACGCTCGAGAACTACATCGCCAAGGGCGTGACCATCAACGCATACCGCGAGCTTATGCCTCGCATGAATGACATTTTCATCAAACTTGTAACAGGGGAGGACGCGAAATGAATCTGCATACCATTGGAATAATTATCAAGCGCGAGTACCTCAACAAGGTCAAGAAGAAGAGTTTCCTCGTCACGACGCTGCTCGTGCCCATCCTCGTGGCCGGCTTGACCATCGGAGTCATGGCGGTCATGATGACCACCAAGGAAAAGACCAAGACCATCGCCGTGGTGGACGGATCGGGCATTGTGATGCCATATCTCGAGAACACCGAGACCATACATTACGTAGACTGCACTGGCCAGGCACCCGATTCGGTCAAGCTCCATATGCCCGAACTCGGATACGACGGCCTCCTGAACATCCCTGAACTGGATGTCGAGGGCAAGACCATCCACCCCGACCTCTACTCTCCCAAGCCCTTGGGAATGGACATGACAGACAATATATCCAACCGTCTTGACAAGGCCGTCGAGGATTACCGCATCGCATCGTACGGCATCGAAGACCTGGACAAGATAATGAAGGAAGTCAAGTCCGACGTCAGGCTCCGTACTTACACCGTGTCGGAGAGCGGAGAGGAGAAAGCCTCCGAAGCAGGCGTCTATTCCATCATTTCGATGGTCCTGGGCATCATCATCTTCATGTTCGTCACCCTTTTCGGCAGCATGGTGATGTCCGCCGTCATCGAGGAGAAGCAGAGTCGCGTGGTTGAGGTCCTGGTATCCTCCGTCAAGTCCACTGAACTCATGTTCGGCAAGATCATCGGCATCGCACTTGTCGCCATCACCCAGTTCCTGCTCTGGATCCTGCTCTCCGGAGCCATCATAGGGATTGCAGGAGGCGTCCTCAAGGACAGGCTCATAAGCCAGGCGGACCCTGTCGAGCTCGCCCAGTCGCTGGGCGTCAGCCCTGACCAGCTCGATACCGTCGACCTTTCGCAGCTGGCCGGCTCCGGCAACGAGATCGCTTCGACCCTCGACATGATCCACGGTATCCCGTTCGCCAAGATAATCATCATCTTCCTGGTGTTCTTCCTGTTCGGATACCTGCTGTATGCTTCGCTTTTCGCGGCCATCGGCTCAGCGGTGGAGAACGCCGAGGATACCCAGCAGCTCCAGATACCCTTGACCGTTCCGCTGATGCTGGCTTACATCATCGCACTGTACGCGTTCAAGGCTCCCGACAGTTCCATCGCGTTCTGGGCTTCGATGTTCCCGTTCACCTCGCCTATCGTCATGATAGCCCGTCTGCCGTTCGGCGTACCGGGCTGGGAGATAGCCGTTTCGCTCGGCCTTCTCATCCTTACCTTCATCGTCTGCGCCTGGGCTTCCGCCAAGATCTACAAGGTCGGCATCCTGATGTTCGGCAAAAAGTCCACGTGGAAGGACCTTTGGAAATGGTTGAAACAGAAATAAAATGAAAAGATTCATCATTCTTCTGACTGCGTCGCTGCTGGCATTCGTGCCGGCCGGCGCTTTCGGTTTCAGATGGAAGCAGATTCCCGTCGATGCATCCCGCACGGGAGTAACCTGCCCCTCTGCCGACAATGTCCCCGAGGCCATGGGCCGTATGAGCGGGCGCAAGTACGTGGCTCCCAACGGACGTGTGTTCAAGGGGAGTTCGGTCACGGCCAAGGTGGCGCGCCTGATGCTTGACGCGCAGCCCGGCATGGCCTCAGTCAAGGAGGTCATAGGCGTTTGCCCGACCGGCCTTGAGCGCGGAGGCGACGAGTCGCTGCTGGGCGACTGGGCCGTGGACATCCTCATGTCCGGCGCCGAGAAGGAGTTCGGCCGCAAGGTCGACATCGGCGTCCTCAATCACGGAGGCATACGTATCGACATGCCCCAGGGCGAGGTCCTGATGGACGACCTGATGTCCATGTTCCCCTTCAAGAACTATCTCAGCATGGTCACGATGAAGGGCACTGAAGTCAAGGCCCTTTTTGACCGTATGGGACGCCGTCCCCAGGTGGTCGGCGGAGTCAAGCTGGTCGTCAAGGACGGCCAGGTGCTGGAACTCCTCGTGGGCGGTGAGCCCGTCGATGACGACCGCATCTACAATGTCGCCACGATCGACTTCCTTCTGTCGGGCGGTGACGGCATCTTCGGCGGACGCGAGTTCGTAGAGACCTTCAATTCGGAGCAACTGGTCTTCGACGTGATGCTGGACCATGTCCGCGAGCTAACTGCTGCGGGCAAGCCCATCGCCAAGGAGAGGGACGGCCGGGTCGATGACCTGACTGAAAGGAAAAGGAGGGACTAAGCCATGAAGAGACTTATACTTACCATCCTGTGCATGCTGGCCGTCATCGTCGGCGCGTCCGGCCAGCGCAATCTCGTGATCGTCCACCTCAACGACACCCACAGCCATCTCGATCCGGAGCGTTCCGGGGATGATATCGGCCGCGGAGGCGTCATCGAGCGCGCTGCATACATCGACAGCCTCCGCCAGGCCGTCGGCAAGAACAACGTCCTGCTGCTCCACGCCGGAGACTGGAACCAGGGCTCGCCTTATTATACCATCTACGAAGGCGACCTCGAGGTCAATCTCATCAATGCCATCAAATACGACTGCCTCACGCTGGGCAACCACGAGTTCGACAACGGCATCGAGGACCTTGCCCGCCGCATCAAGATGATCAAGCAGCCCGTGGTTTGCGCCAACTATGACTTCAGCCCCTTCGACATGGGCAAGAAGGGCATCCAGCCTTATACCATCGTGCGCAAGGCCGGCAAGAAGATAGGCATCATAGGCATGCTCACCGACATCACCAAGGTAGTGGCCTATGAAACCGCCAGCCGTGTCCCCAAGGTCGGGGATGATGCCGAGGTAGTAAACAAATGGGCTGATTATCTGCGCAATACCAAGAAGTGCGACA
The DNA here is from genome assembly GCA_017519865.1 of Bacteroidales bacterium. GTDB lineage: Bacteria > Bacteroidota > Bacteroidia > Bacteroidales > UBA932 > Cryptobacteroides. Next base: position 17,103 of record JAFWRQ010000012.1, read on the forward strand.
TGGTGGTCGTGCTCTCGCACATGGGCTACGACGAGGATCTCGACATCATCGGAAAGATAAGGAATGTCGACATCATCGTCGGCGGCCACTCGCATACCTTCATGAAAGCCATGGAGTACCGCACAGACCTTGACGGCAAGCAGGTCCCCGTCATCCAGGACGGCTGCTGGGGCCTGAACATCGGCCGCATCGACGTCGACTGACCCAACCCCGATATGCAAGTTAACCCTCGACCGCCGGTCGAGGGTTAACTGTTTTTTTGCCTTTTTCAGCCTTAACCCTCAACCGGCGGTCGAGGGTTGTATGAAGGTTATTCTTTGGCGGGGGCTGCGCGCATCATCGCCCAGGGGTTGAAATCCTTGAGGAGCCCGAGGGCTGCGCGGTCGGGAGCGTAACGCATCTCGGTGTTGGTGGAGAAGATCATTGTCGGGGCCTCCTCTGGAGTGTAGGCGGGCCACTCGGGGATCTCCTGGCAGTTGGGGTTGCCCGTGCGCATGAAGGCGAGCAGGGCGGCGGACATCTGGTCGGAGACCTTGCGGGGCTCTGCACCGCCGCCGGTGTGGGTCACCATCAGGTCGGTGTTCTTGAACCAGTAGCAGATGTCGGAGCAATGGAATGCGCGGATGCGGCCGTCGAACAGGGGGGCATTGTAGTCGAACCAGGCGAGGTAGACCGGAGCCTCCTGCTTGTACTTGGCGTCAGCAGTTGCGAGGACGTTGGTGCGCTGTGCCACGGTGAGGTTGATGAGTTCTATGGGCTTCTTGTCGGGGAATACTTCCTGGTAAGCCTTGAGGACTGCCTCAGCGTTCGGCTGTCCGAAGTTGTCACGTACGAACGCTACGGCATCGTTGAAGGAGATGGCTTCCATCTGGGCATTCTCCTTGCTGAGTGCGAACTCGGAGGAGGTGGTGCAGAGCATCAGGGGAATCTTGGCTGAGTGGGCCTGGGGATCCTGGAAGAAGGTGCCTGCAGGGAGGATCTCACCGTCGGCAACGGGGGCGAAGCCTCCCATGGCCTCGGTGCCCACCTCGGCGGCAACCTTGTGCGCGAGGGCATAATACTCCTCCCAAGGCATCGCCTGAAGCTTCTTCACGTCACCGCGGACGGTCTTGAGGATGGCTGCGCCGACGGCCTTGGAGGCTGCGGGATCGGAGGCGGAAGTGGCGTTGCCGCTGAGGCCGACAGCCTTATGGACGAGGCCGGCGGCTGAGGGCATGGAGATGACGTTGCAGACCTTGGCGCCGCCGCCGGACTGACCCATGATGGTCACGTTGCCGGGATCGCCGCCGAAGTTGGCGATGTTGTCGTGGACCCACTGCAGGGCGGCCACGAGGTCAAGGACGCCGACATTGCCGGAGTACTTGAATGCAGGGTCGCCGCAGGCGGAAAGGTCGGAGAAGCCGAAGCAGTTGAGACGGTGGTTGACGGAGACGAAGACTATGTCGCCGCTGCGGGCGAGGTTGGCTCCGTGGTAGCCGTCCTGCTCGATGCTGTTGCCGGAGGAGAAGCCGCCGCCATGCATCCACACGAGGACGGGACGCTTCTTGGCGTCAGGGGAGGGGGTCCAGACGTTGAGGTTCAGACAGTCCTCGCTGACATCATAATAGTTCCAGTGGTCAGTGAAAGATGAGGCATTGTTCTGCCATTTGTTCGCCATGTTCTGGGGAGCGTCATTGCCATAGAACAGCGCGGGACGCACGCCCTGCCAGCTCTCAGGCTTCTGGGGAGGCATGAAGCGGTTTGCTCCGCCTGTAGGGGCACCGTAAGGGATGCCGAGATAGGTGTACACGCCGTCCAGGATAAAACCCTGGACCTTCCCGTACTGGGTCTGGGTGATAGCGATGTCGTCGCCGATGAACAGGCGCTGCCCGTCTTCCTGGGCAGCCTTGTCCTTGACACCGCAGCTTGCCACTGCGATGAGGGCAGGAAGGATGATTCGGAAAAGTCTCATATTGGATTGTGTTAGAGGATATTCAGACTCTGCTCGCGGATCTTTTCGAGTTCGTCCTTCATGCGGACGACGCATTTCTGGATGGAGGCGTGGTTGGCCTTGCTGCCGGTGGTGTTGATTTCGCGGCCCATCTCCTGGATGATGAAGCCCAGTTTCTTGCCGGGGAAAGGCTCGCCGTCGATGGTGTCCATGAAGTATTTGCAGTGCTGGCGCAGGCGGACCTTCTCCTCGTTGATGTCGAGTTTCTCGAGATAGTAGACCATCTCCTGCTCGAAGCGTTCCTTGTCGACCTTGACCTGGAGTTCCTCGAGGTTTTTCATCAGGCGGGCCCGGACGGCATCGATGCGCTCGGCCTCATGGCCTTCGACTTCGTCGTAGAGACCGAGGATGGTCCGGACGCGGGAGGTGACATCCTTGTAGAGGGCTTCTCCCTCGTGTGCGCGGTATGCGTCGATGGCGGCGAGTGCCTCGTCTATGGCTTTGTCCACGAGCGGCCAGTTCTCTTCGGTGATGACGTCCTGTTTTTTAGCGTCGATGACATCGGGCATACGCAAAAGCGTGGCCAACAGGTAGTTGGGTTCGTGGAGGGGAAGGTTCACCGCGCCGATCTCGCTGCCGAGGGCCTGGATCTGGTTGAAGTACTCCTTTGCCAGTTCGATGTTTACGGCCTTGGCGCTGTCGGCAGCGTTGGGCTCCCAGGTGAGGAACATGTCTATGCTGCCTCTCTGGAGTACGTCCGCGATCTTCTTGCGGACGCCCATCTCCTTGTCCTTGGGCAGAAGGTAGGACTTTATGTTGATGTCCGCGTTCTTGCCGTTGACGGCGCGGAACTCCACGGTGAGCTTACCGTTTTCAAGCTGGGCTTCGGACTTGCCGTAGCCGGTCATCGATCTGATCATGCCGAATTGTCGTTTTATCCGTACAAAAATACGGAATATATTGCTATTTTTGCATGATTTACCACGAATTAACATCATTTATATGGCAGATATCAAAAATACCGTGGAGGCTGCCGAAGAGCCCCGCAAACTGAACTTCCTCGAGGAGATAATCGAAAGGGACCTCGCCGAAGGCAAGTACGACAGCATCCTCACGCGTTTCCCTCCGGAGCCCAACGGCTACCTCCATCTCGGGCACGCCAAGAGCCTCTGCATCAATTTCGGACTGGCACAGAAGTACGGCGGCAAGACCAATCTCCGCTACGACGACACCAATCCCACCAAGGAGGACACCGAGTACGTCGACGCCATCAAGGAAGACATCAAGTGGCTCGGTTTCGAGTGGGCCAAGGAGTGCTATGCATCCGACTACTTCGACCAGCTCTACGAGTGGGCCGAGCAGATGATAGAGCGCGGGCAGGCATACGTCGACGACCAGACCCTCGAGGAGATGCGCGAGAACCGCGGCACCGTTGACAAGCCCGGCAAGGACAGCCCCTGGCGCAACCGCTCCGTGGAGGAGAACCTCCGCCTGTTCCGCGAGATGAAGGCCGGCAAGTATGCCGACGGCGAGAAGGTGCTCCGCGCCAAGATCGACATGGCGCATCCCAACATGATGTTCCGCGATCCGATACTCTACCGCATCAAGCATGCGCATCATCACCGTACGGGCGACAAGTGGTGCATCTACCCGATGTACGACTTCACCCACGGCCAGTGCGACTCCATCGAGCACATCACCCACTCCATCTGCACGCTGGAGTTCGACGTACACCGCCCTCTGTACGACTGGTTCATAGAGACCCTGGGCATATATCCCAGCCATCAGTACGAGTTCGCACGCCTAAACCTTACATACACGCTTATGAGCAAGCGCAAGTTGCTGGAACTCGTCCAGAAAGGCCTCGTGGCCGGATGGGACGACCCCCGTATGCCTACGCTCTGCGGCGTCAGGCGCCGCGGCTACACCCCCGAGGCCCTCAAGATGTTCTGCGATAAGATCGGCGTCAGCAAACGTGACCAGCTGATGGATATCCAGTTGCTGGAGTGGTGTGTCCGCCAGGACCTCAACGCCCGTTCCAACCGTTACATGGTCGTCTCGGACGACCCGATAAAAGTGACCCTTACCAACTGGGAGCCGGGCAAGGTCGAGTGGTTCGACTGCCCGCTCAACCCGGCCGAGCCGGAGGGCGCCACCCGCAGGGTGCCGTTCTCGGGCGAACTCCTCATCGACCGCGCCGACTTCATGGAGGATGCTCCCAAGAAATACTTCCGCCTCAAACCCGACGGCGAGGTACGCTTGAAGTACACCTACATCATAAAATGCAACGAGGTCGTCAAGGACGCCGACGGAAAGGTCATCGAACTCAAGTGCACCTACGACCCTTCGACCCGTCCCGGCGGGGGCGAGTGGCGCTCGGTCAAGGGCACCATCCACTGGGTTTCCGCCGCCCATGCCAGGGAGATTGACCTCAGGCTGTACGACCTGCTCTTTACCCTCCCGGACATGAGCCAGGTGCCGGAGGACAAGGACTATAAGGATTTCCTGAATCCTGAGTCGCTTGTACTCGGCAAGGGCTACGCCGAACCCGCGCTGCTGGAGGACAAGTCCGGCATCGCCGTGCAGTTCGAGCGCGTGGGATATTTCTTCAAGGATCCTGACAGCACACCGGAGCGCCCGGTCTACAACAAGACCACGGCGCTGAAGGATTCGTTCAAGATACAGTAAATACCGTTACAGCGGCAGTCCCAGGAGCTTGCTCCTGGACAGAAGGCAGTCTCCTATCGAGGCTGCCTTTCTGCCCAATTTGGAGAACTGTATGGTGGTGTCGCTGCTTACCCTGTTGAGGGAAAGTTTGTTGACGGCGGTCTTGATAGGGTACATCAGGTAGTCGCCTCCGACTATGAGGCGTCCTCCGACGATTACAAGGCCGGGGTTGAAGATGTTTATGATGCCGGCGATGCCGCGTCCGAGCGCGTCGCCGATGTCGCCGATGCCGTCGATGGCCAGGACGTCCTCGTCCTCCACCGCCTTGAGGATCTCGTCCAGCGTCACATCGCCGTGTTCCGCGAATTTCTTCGACAGCGACGAGGTCTGGCCCTTGCTGAGGCGCTCCACTATCATCCTGTGCAGGGCGGAGCCGGAGGCGCCTGTCTCAAGGCAGCCTTTCTTGCCGCAGCGGCAGATCAGGTCGTTGTCCAGGATGGGGAAGTGTCCGATCTCGCCGGAGAATCCGGACTTGCCGTAATAAAGCCTTCCGTCCAGGATCATGCCCATGCCGAGACCCCAGCTAAGGTTTATGAATATGACGTTCTTCTCGTCCTTGACGCAGGTGAGGTATTCGCCGTATGCCATTGCCCGTGAGTCGTTCTCGATGCTCACCGGGACGTCCAGCTCGCGCTGGAAGAAGTCCTTGAGCGGTATGTCCTCGGTCACGAAGTATGTGAGGCTGTAGCCTTTCTCGGGGTTGACGCGGCCGGATAGGCTGACCCCGACGCCGAGGACCTGGTTCCAGTCGCGGCCGGTATGTGCGACCGACGTGCGTATCATCCGGCAGAGGGAGCGGAACGACTCGGGATTGTCCTCCAGCACGAACTCGATGTCCTGGATGAAATCGATGAGTTCTCCCTTGAAGTCGCATATCGCTATGTGGAAGTGCTGGCGTGCGATGTCCACGCCTACGAAGAACCCGGCATCCGGGTTGAGCCCGAAAATGGACGGCCTGCGGCCTCCGGATGTACCCTGTTTGCCCAGGTCCTGGAGGAAGCCCTCGTCGATCAGTTCGTTGATCAGTTTGGTCACGGTGGGGACGCTGGCGTTGATCCGCGCGCTGAGGTCGGCTATGCTGTAGCTGCCTGAGTCGATGCAGAGTTTAATAATCTGTCTTTTTAGAGCAGCGTTTTTGCTGTCGGTCTCGCTGAAAAAATTCTTGTTCATAATTCTTTGGGCACTTCGCAAGCAAATTTATGAAATTATTTTATTATTTATGCGTTGTTGAGTAAATTTTTTTCTTTGTATTATTCGAAATGGCATCCCTGGGTATCAAATCCAGAATTATTGCTATATTTGTAATTCGTAAAAGGATGAGTATATGTTTTTGGGCAAGATTCGAAACAGCCTGTCTAACCGGCATTTGTCCCTGAGGGCCAAGCTGACCCTCGGCCTGAGCGCCATTGCCGTGGTCCTGGTCATCTCCAGCATCATTTCACTGATGGAGTACAGGAGCATGAGTTCGTACGTCTCCGGGCTCATCGCGGACAATATCAATTCCATCAACGTCGCCCAGAAGCTGTCGGAGGTGAGCAACACTTACAATCTCGAGATCCTTTCCGTCATCGGCGACGAGGGCGCCAGGCTTCCGGAACTCAACCAGGAAGAATTCGTCGCCAGATGCGACAGCCTCAAGAAAAACCTGACCTCCGTCAACCTGTTGCCTCTCGCCGACTCCGTCATGTACTCCTATGCCGCATACATGATGACCACCCTCGAACTCGAGGACGTGCTGCTTTCGGATTTCATCGACTCTCGTACGTGGTATTTCGACCGTCTCCAGCCCAAGTACAACCGCCTGCGCAGTTACATCGACGCACTTAGTGCCGGGATGTACAACGACTTGAAAAAGAATTCATTGACTTTCGACAGGGGTTTCTACCGCAGTCTCATCCCGAGCTTTGTCGCCGTCCTTGTAGGACTCCTGCTCGTGGTCCTGCTGCTGTTCTTCATCCTGTCTTACTACGTCAACCCCATCTACAAGATGCTCGACGCCCTTAAGAACTACAGGTCGTACAACAAGAAATACACTTACACTTTCGAGGGTGACGACCAGCTCGCCGAACTCAACTCCGGCATATCCGAAATGGCCGCCGAGAACCACCAGCTGCGCAGGCGCCTGTCTGCCCTCAGGAACGCTACGATCGACCAGCACGAGTCATGAACGTAAAGGCGATAAGCAGATATGTGGGCATCGCGCTCCTGGTGAGTGCGCTCTTCATGTTCCTCTCGATCCTCGTATCGGTGGCGAACGGCAATGATAGTGCGCTCGCAGCCCTGCTCATCTCCTTCACACTCACTTTCACGGCCGGCATATTCCCGTTCATCTTCGTCCGCAAGACATCGGCGATCACCCTGAGGGACGGTTATATGGTCATCGTACTGTCGTGGATACTGTCGTTCATCTTCGGAATGCTGCCGTATGCCCTCTGGGGAGGGCCATTCACCGTGACGAACGCCTGGTTCGAAAGCGTGTCGGGCTTCACCACTACTGGCGCCACCATCCTCGACAACATCGAGGCCTTGCCCAACTCCCTGCTTTTCTGGCGCAGCGCTACGCATTTCATCGGCGGTTTGGGAGTAGTGGTCTTCCTGCTTCTAGTCATTCCTTCCTCCAGCCCCATACGCCTGAGGCTCACCAACATGGAGCTGTCTTCGCTTTCAAAGGACAGTTACAATGTCAGGGCCAACAAGGTCGTCATCGTATTCGCATACGTTTACCTCGGCATCTGCGCTGTGGCGTTCCTGTCGTACATGGCAGCGGGTATGTCTCCGCTCGACGCGATCAACCACGCCTTCAGCGTATGCGCCACCGGCGGATTCAGTACGAAGAACCTTTCCATCGCAGCGTTCGACTCCAGGATCATCGAAGGCCTCACGATGCTGTTCATGTACGTTGCCACCCTCCATTTCGGCCTGATATACATCGCTTTCGCCACGCGTTCGCTCAAGCCCCTGAACAATCCCATCCTCAAGTTCTATACAGGATGCCTGATATTGTTCACTGTGCTCCTTGCGCTTATCCTCAAGCCGGGAGGCTTTGCGCCGACCTGGGGTAAGGCATTCTGGGACAGCGCCTTCCAGGTGCTCTGCATAGGTTCCAGCACCGGATTCGCCATCGTTGACAATGCCGAATGGCCGCTTGCTGCCGGCGTCCTTACGCTTTTCATGGGCATCATCGGCGGTATGGCCGGGTCCACCGCTGCCGGCCTCAAGTCCGACCGCGTGCTGATGCTGGTCAAGTCCATCCTGCGGCAGGTCCGCCTGTCGCTGCACCCTTCCGAGGTCAGCAGCATCAAGATCGGCCGCAGTTTCATCCGGGACGAGGACCTGATGCCGCAGTTGCTCTATGTCTCGCTGTTCACGCTGTTGCTTGCCCTTTCGGTGTTCCTCAGCCTTCTTTTCGGAGTCAATACCCACAGCGCATTCTCCGCTTCCGTCAGTACGCTGACCAACGTCGGTCCCGCACTTGAGGAGCTCGGCACCATGGGCAGTTACAACAGCCTGCCCGAGGCGGCCAAGGTCCTCTATACCATGAACATGTTCTTCGGCCGCATCGAGATCTATCCCTTGCTGGCCGTGATCTCGATGCTGTTCTCCCGAAAGAAGAAGTGATGGACCGGGGCGAATTCCTCTACAGAGATTTCCTGAAGCACCTGGACTATGAACCTACTGCCTGCCAGGACAGGCTGCTGAGGGACATAGGGTCTTTCCTTACGGGTGACGATGCGGACATCCTGGTAGTCAACGGATATGCCGGCACCGGCAAGACCACGGCGCTGGCCGCGGTCATTTCGTCCATGACGGGACTGAGGGTGCCCTGCGTCCTGCTTGCACCCACCGGCCGGGCGGCCAAGGTCCTGTCTTCTTATGCCGGGCGTCCCGCCTATACGGTCCACAAACATATTTACCGGCAGAAATCCGTCGGAAGCGACGGTTACGGACAGTTTTCGCTGTCTCCCAACAAGGCCAAGGATACGCTCTTCGTCGTGGACGAAGTCTCGCTAATCGGCATCGAAGAGGCGCAGCAGCGCTCCTCTGCGGTGTTCGGCACCGGCAATCTCCTCGAGGACCTCGTACGTTTCGTGCGCGCCGGCGCCGACTGCAGGATGATCCTGGTCGGGGATGCGGCGCAGTTGCCTCCTGTCGGGCTGGACGCCAGCCCGGCGTTGTCCAGGTCCTATATGGAGGGCTTCGGAGGCGTCCGCTTCGCCACCCTCACCTCCGTGGTGCGCCAGGCACAGGAGTCTGGAATACTCCGCAACGCCACGATGCTCCGCAACCGCATTTCAGATAGTTCCGGCGACGAACTGTTCGACGACCTCAAACTCGACGTACACGGCTTTCCGGACGTGGAACGCATATCGGGAGGGGAACTGATCGAGAAGATATCGGACGCATACGCCCGTTACGGCGAGGACGATACCGTCATTCTCTGCCGGTCGAACAAGCGGGCCATACGCTACAACCTGGGAATACGCTCCACCGTCCTGTTCAAGGAGGAGCGCCTGGTCCGGGGGGATAAACTGATGATAGTCAAGAACTGCTACCAGTTCCTCGAAGGGGTGGACGAACTGGACTACATTGCCAACGGCGACATCGCAAGGCTGGAGAGCATACGCCATTTCGAGGACCGCTACGGCCTGCATTTCGCCGACGCCGTCCTGTCTTTCCCTGACTACGGTGACCTCGAGATCAATGCCAAGGTCTGCCTGGACACCCTGGAGTCGGAGTCGGCATCGCTGACCTACGAGCAGCAGAATGCCCTTTACAACGGCGTCAGCGCCGACTATGCCGACCGGGGGAGCAAGCGGAAGGTCTGGGAGGCCGTACGCGAGGACAAGTATTTCAACGCCCTGCAGCTCAAGCACGCCGAGGCCATAACCTGCCACAAGTCGCAGGGCGGCCAGTGGCGATGCGTGTTCATCGACTGCCCTTTCTGGCAGGAGGAGCAGACGCTGGACGACCTCAAGTGGCTCTACACCGCCCTCACGCGAGCCGTCGAGAAAGTATACCTTGTCAATTTCAAGGACCGTTTCTTCGAATGAAATGAAAACATATATGCTGATGAAAAGATTTATGATTGCCGTTTCGGCCCTGATCCTTTCGGCATCCTTCGTGGATGCGCAGGAGTTCGAGAGGGTGCCGCTCTCCTGGAAGTGGACCGCCCGCGATGAAGTCGTATTCACCTATGACGGCTCTTACACCGATGCCGACGCTTTCAGCGTGACGGCCCCGTCCAAGACCATCAAAAGGGGAGTGAAGGCGCCCGAGAAGTTCCAAAGGCTGCCGCTGCAGCCTGAAGGCGCTGTGAATCTTACCTATTCGCCCGACTCTACGAAACTCGCCTTCACGCGTGACAACGACCTCTGGGTCGTGGACATCGCTTCCGGCGAGGAGACGCGCCTGACCTTCGACGGGACCGACCTGATCCTGAACGGCTACGCCTCATGGGTCTACTACGAGGAAATCCTCGGCAGGCCGTCGATGTACCGGGCTTTCTGGTGGTCCCCCGACTCGCGCAAGATAGGCTTCTACCGTTTCGACAATTCCGGAGTGCCGATGTTCCCGATCTATTCTCCCTTCGGGCAGGACGGTTCCCTGAACCGGACGCGTTATCCGAAAGCCGGCGAGACAAACCCCGAGGTGCGCATCGGTATAGTCGACCTGGCCACGCGCCGGATTGCCTGGGCGGATTTCGACGAGAAGGAGGACCAGTATTTCGGCATTCCTTTCTGGGGTGCGGACAGCCAGGGATTCTTCGTGGCGAGGGAGCCCCGTCTCCAGCACGAACTCGACCTGTATTGCGTGAATCCTTCCGACGGATCCAAGAAGCATATCTATCACGAGGAATACCCTACCTGGCTGGACTGGCCGGAGGAGATGAGTTTCGGGGAGAAAGGCCTGTATATGGTCAGGGCTTTCGAAACCGGATGGGAGCAGATCTATTATCTGTCCTATGACGGCTCCGAGTTCAGGCGCCTGACCGACGGCACGAACTGGAGGACCTCGATAGTGCGCGTGGACGAGAAGGCCGGGGACGTCTACTTCATGTCCAACCGCGACGATTCGGCCAAGGCTGCCTTGTACAAGGTCGACCGCAAGGGGGTCATCACCGCTCTGACCGATCCCGACTACAATGCCTCCGGAGTGCGTTTCTCTCCGGATGGCCGCTGGTTCGTCGTGTCCGTGTCGAATTTCACCACTCCGACCCAGGTGTGGCTTTACGAGACAGCCAATGCCGGAATGGCCTGGAGCACCCGCCGGGTAGTGGCCGCGGCTCAGGGCAGGAACCGCAGGGTGAGCCAGCGTTACGCCTCGGCGGCTTTCAAGGTCGCGGACATGAAGGGCAGGGATTTCGACGCCTCTAAATATGCCCTGCCGCAGATGGTCCGTATCACTACCGACGACGGCTTCGTCATCCCCGCGGCCGTCACATACCCGGTCGACTTCGACCCGTCGAAGAAATACCCGGTGCATTTCGAGATTTACGGAGGTCCTAATACCGCATACGTCCGCGAGCGTTGGACCAGCCCTAGCGCTTCCAGCCAGTGGTGGAGCGACAACGGCATCATCACCGTCACCGCCGACACCCGCGTGGCAGGGCATAACGGCCGTGCAGGTACCGACCAGGACTTCCGCAACCTCACCGAGGCTCCCGTCAAGGATTTCGTGGCCTGGGCGGAGTATTTCCAGAGCCTGCCGTACGTCATCCCTGACAAGATCGGCGTCGAGGGTTTCTCCTTCGGCGGTACAATGACCTCGCTTCTGCTGTTCGAGCATTCCGACAAGTTCCATTACGGCATCGCCGGAGGCGGCGTATACGACTGGATGCTCTACGACAGCCATTATACCGAGCGCTTCATGGAGACTCCACAGGCTAACCCGGACGGATATGCCGCATCCAGGGTCATTGGCTCAGCGGATTCATATCCGGTCACTTACGACAACAATGACGGCTCGGTGATGCTCAAGATCACCCACGGGACCGGCGACGACAACGTCCATTTCCAGAATACGCTCCAGCTTGTGGATGCGCTTCAGAGAGGGGGCAAGTGTTTCGAACTGATGATCTATCCCGACGGGATGCACGGTTATCGCGGCTATCAGGGCCGGCACTCTTCTGGCGCCGACCGCGATTTCTGGCTGAAATACCTGAAAGGGGAGTGATCAGATACGCTCCGTCACGGCCATCAGACGCTCGGAAGGAGCGTCGCTGAAGTCTGCCGTGAATGCGAATACGTGGGTGTCGCCGCCGGAGGTGACACCCATTTTCTTAGCCAGGGTGTCGCTGGATACGGGAAGGTTGCGGGCAGTGACGGAACACCGCCCGAGGGCTTTGCCCAGGGACTTTATACCGGCGTTGTTGAAGGGAAGGATCTCCTTTATCGAGAAAGATTTGCCGTAGGATTCCAGCTTTCCGTCCGGGGCTGCGGCCAGGTACAGATGGGTGAAGCGGCCTATCTTGTAAAGCCCCAGTTTTTCGCACAGTAGATTGAAGCATCCCGCCTTGAGCAGGGTGGCGGAGGGCTCGAAGAGCACGCCCGAGAGGGCGGCGGGAGCAGACAGCAGCCTGGGCTGCACCGCAGCCTCCTCCTGCCTGGTGAAGCAGAGGCCTTCCGCGACCAGGGTGCATCCGCCGTCCCATCCCCGGTGCATCCAGACCAGCAGTTCCTTGCACTCGCCGTCAGCGCCGAGGACGTGGACCTCGCGGACGGAAGGGCCGAGCCTGCTGCAGACCATGGCGATGTCCGCCATCGGAGACAGTTTCGCCAGTATGTCCGGCGCGGCTGTGAGCAGGCCGTCCCGCAGGGCGGCGATGTCCGGGCTGCAGTCTTCCAGGAGGAAGACCTTGCGCCCGGTGCCGCTGCGCCGCGCCGGGTCCAGGAAGATCACGTCCGGGCCTTCGGCGACGAGCCCCGGTAGGGTATCCGCAGTCACCTCTACGTTGGAAATGCTGATATTCGATACTCCCAGCCTTGAGAAATTGCGTCCGGCGGCGGCAGCCAGTTCCGGGTCCATCTCGTTGTAGAGCACTCGCCCGCAGACGCGGCTGAAAGCGTGGCTGTCCACGCCCAGGCCACCCGTAAGGTCCGCCAGAAGGCGGCAGTCCGGGCATATCCTGCTGACCAGCGCCGCTTTATAGCGGGCCGTGGCGGAGGAACTGCACTGCTCTGTCGCCAGCCGTGTGGGGAACTCTATTCCGGGCACATCCGCCCACTCCGGCACTTTCTTGCGCATACGCGCGGATGCGGCGTCGGAGAGGTCGGCGAGAATGTCCGAAAAACTCACTTTTTTCATATTGGCAAAGATAGGTATTATGAAAGATAATTTGTAAATTTGTGACACTGACGCACGCTAAAACAGATTCTAAAACCATATTTCAATGAAAGATTATAAAGAAGTGGCCCAAAGCTGGCTGAACGGAGATTTCGATCCGGAGACCAAATGCCGTATCATCGAGCTCCGCAACAACGACCCTGCCGGGTTCGAGGATGCATTCTACAAGAACCTCGAGTTCGGTACCGGAGGCCTCAGGGGCATCATGGGCGTAGGCACCAACCGCATGAACAAATACACGGTCGGAATGGCCACGCAGGGACTCGCCAACTACATCCTCAAGCACGTCCAGGGAGACGACCTCAAGGTCTGTATCTCCTACGACAGCCGCAACAACAGCCGCGAGTTCGCGCGCATCGCCGCGGACGTCCTTTCCGCCAACGGCATCCACGTGTACATCTTCGACAACATCCGTCCCACTCCCGAGATGAGCTATGCCGTCCGCAAGAAGGGAGCAGTGGCCGGCATCATGATCACCGCCTCGCACAATCCCAAGGAGTACAATGGCTACAAGGTCTCCTGGTCCGACGGCGGACAGGTCACTTCCCCCGTCGACAAGGAGATAGTCGACGAGGTCGCCAAGATCACCGACCCCTCGCAGGTCAAGTTCAAGTCAGACCTCCGCTGCGGCGCCATCGACGTCATGGGCAAGGAAATGGACGAAGCTTATCTCTCCGACCTCCTGTCGCTGTCGCTGAGTCCTGATGCTGCCGCAAGGCACTCCGACATCAAGATAGTTTACACCCCGCTGCACGGCTGCGGAGTACGTCTCGTCCCCGAGATCCTTCATCGGGCAGGCTTCAAGAATGTCATCAACGTCCCTGAGCAGGATGTCAGCGACGGCGATTTCCCGACCGTTGTCTCACCCAATCCGGAGGAGCCTGCCGCCCTCAAGATGGCTGTCGACAAGGCCGAGGAGACCGGCGCCGACATCGTGATCGGCACCGACCCCGATGCCGACCGCATGGGCATCGCCGTGCGTGACGACGAGGGCCGTATCGTCCTCTTCAACGGAAACCAGACTGCCTCGATGCTCACTTACTACATCCTCAACCGCTGGAAGGAGCTCGGCAAGCTCGGCGAAGGCAAGTACGTGGTCAAGACCATCGTCACCTCCGAACTCATCACCGACATTTGCAAGAGTTTCGGAGTGCCCGTGTACAACGTCCTTACAGGCTTCAAGTACATCGCCGAGATAGTCAAGCGCGAGGAGGCCAAGGGAGGCGAATTCATCTGCGGAGGCGAGGAGAGCTACGGCTTCAACGTCGGCGAGTTCGTCCGCGACAAGGACGCCCAGGTGTCCTGCCTGATGGTCGCCGAATGCGCGGCCTGGGCCGCCGACCAGGGCCTCACCCTGTATCAGCTGATGCAGAAGATCTACTCCGAATACGGCTACCGTAAGGAAGGGCTCGTCTCCCTCGTGCGCAAGGGCAAGACCGGCGCCGAGGAGATTGCCCGCATCATGGCCGACTTCCGCTCCGATCCTCCCAAGGAACTCTGCGGCTCTCCGGTCACAAAGGTGATCGATTACCTCGAGCCGGAAAAGACCGGCCAGCCCAAGTCCAACGTCCTCCAGTTCTTCGACGAAGCGGGCGACGTGGTCTCCATCCGTCCTTCGGGCACGGAGCCCAAGATCAAGTTCTATTTCGGAGCCAAGGGCGCCGATGCCGACGCCAAGATCGGCCAGCTGAAAGCACAACTCGTTAATTGATACAGACTATGTCGACATTCCTTCGGAAAGCTTTCGGGCTCGACCCCGAAAAGCACAGTATCCGTACAGAGATTGTAGCGGGTATCACGACGTTCCTTACGATGGCCTATATCCTGGCCGTCAATCCTTCCATCTTCGGCGCGCTGGACGGCATGCCCAACGGCGCGGTGTTCACTGCGACCGCCCTGGCGGCCATCATCGCGACCCTCGTCATGGCCTTCTATGCAAAGAAACCGTTCGCCCTGGCCCCCGGTATGGGCCTCAACGCTTTCTTCGTGTACACCGTCTGCCTGACAATGGGCTACTCCTGGAAGTTCGCCCTGACCGCCGTCCTCATCGAGGGTGTCATCTTCATCATCCTCACACTCACCAAGGTACGTCAATGGATACTCAACTCCATACCGCTGAGCCTCAAGAGCGCCATCGGCGCCGGCATCGGTCTGTTCATCGCCTTCATCGGCCTTCAGAACTCCGGCCTCATCGTCAATTCCGACTCCACCCTCGTGACCCTCGGTGACGTCTGCCACGGCTCCGGCCTCCTGGCCGTCATAGGCATCTTCATCACGGCCATGCTCCTGATCCTCAAGGTACGCGGAGGCATCCTCCTCGGCATCCTCATCACATCGCTCCTTGGCCTGATCATCAAGGACCCCGCTACAGGCGTGGCCCTGACGCACTTTCGCGGCGTTGTCGACACCCCTCCTTCCGTAGGTCCCATCTTCATGAAGTTCGAGTGGAGCCATATCCTTTCGTGGGACATGCTCGCGGTAGTGTTCACCTTCCTCTTCATCGATATGTTCGACACCATGGGCACCGTCATCGGCGTTTCCCAGAAAGCCGGTTTCGTCGATGAGAAGGGCAATGTCGAGGACATCGACAAGGTCTTCATGGCCGACTCCATCGGAACCGTTTGCGGCGCCTGCCTCGGCACCTCCACCACTACCACCTATGTCGAGAGTTCCGCCGGCGTCGGCGAGGGCGGCCGTACCGGCCTGACCGCGTTCAGCGCGGCCATCTGCTTCGTGCTCGCACTCTTCTTCGCCCCGATCTTCCTCGGCATCCCCAGCGCCGCCACCGCTCCCGCCCTCATCCTCGTCGGCGTCATGATGATGGAGCCTGTCGTCCGCATCGACTGGACCAACTTCCGCGAGGCCATCCCCGCTTTCGTCACCCTCGTTCTCATGCCCGTGGCCTACAGCATCTCCGACGGTATCCTCATCGGTATGATTACCTATGTGGTGCTCAACGCCCTCACCGGCAAGGCGAAGGACATCACACCCACGATGTGGGTGCTCGCGGTGCTGTTCATAGCACGCTACATATTCATCTAGGGGTTATTCCTCTGATAGTCACGACACCAATCGCTCAGGCCGCACTCAGTGCACCTGGGCGATTTTGCCGTACATACGTACCGGCCGTGGAGGATGAGCCAGTGGTGGGAAACCGCCCTCTTGTCCGCCGGGATGTATTTCTCCAGTTCCTCTTCGACTGCGAACGGGGTCTTGCCGTCGGAGAGGCCAAGCCTGTGGGATACGCGGAACACGTGCGTGTCGACCGCAATGACGGGCTGGTTGTAAACTACTGATGCTACGACGTTTGCGGTCTTGCGCCCGACGCCCGGAAGGGTCATCAGGGCGTCGATGTCCGAAGGGACCTCGCCGTTGAAATCGGAGATGAGTTTCTGCGAAAGGGCTATGAGGTGCCGGGTCTTGCTGTTGGGATAGGATACAGAGCGGACCAGGCCGTAGATGTCTTCGAAACTGGCGGCAGCCATGCTCTCTGGGGTGGGGAAGTGCCGGAAAAGCTCAGGCGTGACCATATTCACGCGCTTGTCGGTACATTGTGCGGACAAAACCACCGCCACAAGCAACTGGAATGTGGAGTCGAAATGCAGTTCGGTCTCCGCGACCGGCATGTTTTCGGTGAACCAGCCGACGACTCCGGCGTATCTCTCAGCCTTTCTCATATTGTCAGGGCGAGGTCGATGACTTCGTCCTCGAGCCTTTCCGTGCAGGTCTCGTCCTTGCACACGAAGACCCTGCCGGGATACTTTTCGAAGATTCCGCGGTTGTGGGTGACCATCACGATGGCGGTGCCGTCCTCCTTGTTGATGCGGGTCAGCAGGCGGAGGATGCCGTCGGCGGTCTCGTTGTCGAGGTTGCCGGTGGGCTCGTCGGCTATGATGACGGAAGGGCGGTTGAGCAGGGAGCGCGCGATGGCGATTCGCTGCTGCTCTCCGCCGGAGAGCTGGTGGGGCATCTTATGGGCCTTCGTCTCCATTCCGACGGCCTTGAGAACTTCGAGTATGCGCTTGTCCATGGCCTCACGGTCCTTCCACCCCGTGGCCTTGAGAACGAATTCGAGATTGGATTCGACGGTGCGGTCCATCAACAGCTGGAAGTCCTGGAACACTACCCCGGTCTTTCTTCTGAGGAAAGGTATGTCCTTGGGCCTGATACCGTTGAGGGAGAATCCGCAGACCGTGCCCTCACCCTCTTTCAGGGGGTTCTCGGCGGTCATGGTGCGGATGATGGAGGTCTTGCCCGTACCGACCTTGCCCACGATGTAGACGAAGTCCCCGGGGAAGATGTCCATGTCCAATCCGTAGATAACTATGCTCTCGCCGTTGATTATGTTGGCCTTTCTGAAAGAAATGAGGGGTGTATTGTCCATATTCGGGTGGATTTGGCGCAATTATTGAGCAAATATAGCTTTAAAATGTGTAAATTTGTAGGTTAAAGAGAGATAAATGTTTATTTATGCATAGTAAGAGATTATTTGCCGTGGCCGTGACGCTGTGTGTCGGGATACTTGCCTTCCAGGCACAGGCCGGACCGCGCGACAAGGACTACAGGAAGGCCGTCAGGCTGTACCAGAACGGAATGTACGAGCGTGCCAAGGACATCTTCGAGGACCTCGGCCGCAAGGGTGACCTCCTCGGCGAGGGCTATTCCGCCCTTTGCGCAGCGAAAATGCAGACTGCCGGATTCATGGACGAGCTCGACTCGTACCTGCTGAAGTATCCGGAGTCGTCCCTTTCTCCCCAGATCCATTTCGAGAAGGGACTTGCCTTCTTCGATTCAGGTGACTATGTCTCGTCCCGCCGCGAGTTCGCTTCCTTCTCCAAGGAGGACCTAAGCCGCGACCAGGTGGCCGAGTACGTGTTCAAGCGCGCCTACAGCGACTACGCGCTGCAGGATTATCCCAGTGCCCGCGAGCGTTTCCTCGCCGTCGAGAAGATGCCCTTCTCCGACTATACCGCCCCTTCCCGCTATGCCATAGGCTATATCGACTACTCTTCCAGCGACTTCGACTCCGCCATCAACTGGTTCGAGCAGGCTGCCAGGGACCCCCGTTTCACCGAGCAGTCAAACTACTATATCCTCGAGTGCCGCTTCAACAACAAGGACTACCGCTATGTCACCGAGAACGGTCCCGCAATGTTCGAGAAGGTCCCGGTGGAGCGCCAGCCCCATCTTGCCCGCATCCTTTCCGAGTCTTACCTGGTGCAGGGCAATGTCGACAAGGCCAAGGAATACTTTGACAAGAACCGCCTGTCGAACGAGGCCAGGACGCGTTCTGACTACTTCTATGCCGGATCGGTGCTCTATGCGATCAAGGATTATGAAGGGGCGGTGGAGAGTTTCTCCGGTATGTCATCCTTCACCGATTCCCTGGGCCAGATCGCTTCATACCAGATGGCCGACGCCTACCTGCAGATGAAGAACAAGGTCAAGGCGATGGAGAGTTTCAGGGACGCTTCGGCCCTCTCCTATGATCCCGAGATCCAGGAGGATGCCATGTTCAACTTCGCCAAGCTCGCCTTCGACCTCAATCAGGACGGACAGCCCTTCGCCGACTATATCGCCCGCTATGCCAAGTCCAAGCGCGGCGACGACATCTACAGTTATATGGCCCTCTCGAGGCTCGCCGCGCATGACTATGCCGGTGCGGTCGAGGCATACGACAATATCGACGACCTCAGCCCCGACATGAGGAGCAACTATATGAAGGCCAATTACCTGCGCGCCAACCAGCTGATTTCCAACGGCTCCTGGCGCGACGCGGTCCAGTGCCTCCAGGCGGCGGCTTTCTATACCGGCCGCCGCGATCCGTTCAACCAGTTGTCGCGCTACTGGCTCGCAGAGTCTTACTACAATTCCGGCAAGTACGCCGAGGCTGAGAACGTCTTCACGGATCTCTACAACGGGTCCGCCCTCGAAGGGCACGACGAGGGTAGGGCACTGCCTTACAACCTGGCCTACTGCTATTTCCGTGAGGGGAATTATCAGAGCGCTGCCAAGTGGTTCGACACCTACCTGTCTTCCGGAAGCAACGACTTCCGCCGGGACGCCGGAGTCCGCAGGGCGGACTGCGACTTCCTTCGCAGGGACTACAAGGCCGCTGCGGCGGGCTACGAATCCGTGCTGGCGCGCTATTCCGACCCCGACGACGTCTATCCTTACTACCAGCTCGGCCTGGCTTATGGCCTGGCGGGTGACAGGCAGAAGAAGGTGGACGCGCTGTCACGCGTAAAGAAAGCATCTCCTTCGGCCAACTTCTATCCGGAGGCCATGTACGAACTGGGACGTGCGTATGTCGAACTCGACCGCGACGACGCTGCTGCCGACTGTTTCGAAGCCCTGCGCGCCAACTCCAAGGATGGCAACTATGTGGCCAGGTCGCTCATCGAACTTGGTATGCTTGCAAGGAACAAGCGCCAGTATGACAAGGCCCTGGGCTATTACAAGGAAGTCGTGGAGAAGCTCCCCCGCAACGAATATACCGAGGACGCCATGCTCGCCATCGAGTCCATATACCAGTCCATGGGCGAGCCTGAGACCTATCTCGCTTACGCTGAAACCGTCGGTGACGGAACACGCAAGACCGAGGCCGAGAAGGAGCAGATCTATTTCAACTCCGCCGAGCAGATTTTCCTGAGCGGCAACTACCAGAAGGCCCTCGTGTCGCTCCAGAAGTATTTCGAGGCCTATCCTTTCGGCGAACGTGCCACCGAGGCGCATTTCTATGAGGCAGAGTGCTACAACAACCTCGGCCAGAAAGAGAATGCCGTGGATAGCTACGCCAAGGTGATGACGGCCTCGGACGCCGGTTCGCTGCTGGAGCCTTCGATCCTCAACTATTCGATCCTTTCTTATGGTCTCGAGCACTACTCCGACGCCTACAATGGTTATTCGATGCTCCGAGAAAGAGCCAGGATGGACGAAAACGTCTTCGCTGCCAAAGTCGGCATGATGCGTTCGGCCTATCGGGCGAAGAACTTCCGCGATGCGGTGGCTGCGGCGGATGGCCTGAAGGCCGACAGACGCTGCGACGAGGCTCTCGGCCGCGAGGCGGACTTCGTAAAGGCGAAGTCGCTGATGGGCACGAGCCAGCGCGCATCCGCCCTCGACATCTTCCGCCGCCTGGCGGCCAACCCGTCTACGGACGAAGGCGCCGAGGCAGCCTACACGCTCATCCAGAATACCTACGACGTGGGTGAGTTCGACGATGTCGAGAAGATGGTCTACGACTTCGCGGCCAAGGCAGGAAGCCAGAACTACTGGCTTGCCAAGGCCTATATCGTGCTTGGAGACGCTTTCGCCGAGCAGGACAACCTGGCCCAGGCGAAGGCCACCTTCGAGAGCATCGCTTCCGGCTATGAACCGACCGGTCCCGAGGACGACGTCCTGGACGCCGTCAGGATGAGACTCGAGAAACTGTCACAAATGATGTAATTCCGCTATGAGACGATATATTTTCCTCGCTGCGGTCCTGCTGGCAAGTGTTGCCGCATCCGCTCAGAACCTCAACCCTACCGTCCAGGTTACCAACGACTACGAGGGCAAGCTCATGGAGGTGGAGAAACAGAACGTGCGGATGGCCGTACCTGACTCCCTCCTCAAGTTCGACTGGAATTTCAACTATTCCGTGTTCGACAATCCCTACCGTGGAGCTTATGAGTTCACCCCGTACCGCATCGACATGAAGCCCGATGCGACGGTGCGCGACAACCGGATGCTCTTCCTGAGGGCAGGTGCCGGCTATTCCCTCCATCCTGAGGTGCAGGCGGTTTTCACTCCCGCCATCCAGGGCAGGGCCGGCTTCAGCCTTTATGACGATTTCAAGGGCTATGCCGGTAAGTATCACTCTTTCGAGGCCATTACCGGTACTTCCGGCAACAGCCTCCTCGAAAGGGCAGGTGAGTACAAGGGACACGATTTCGCCAACCGTCTCGGCGGAGAGTTCCGTTATGATGCCCCCACCGCTGTCATCACTTTCGATGCCGGCCTTGACCTTCTCAGGACGGGGGAGCGGTCCTTCGGCGGCAACAGTATGACCGGAGGAACTGCGACGCTGCGTGCGCGTTCCCTCGGACAGTCTGATTTCCTGTATGATGTCAGTGCCGGTTGGAAGGGCCTGGGCAACAATGTCCTGCCCCTGCACTCCGGCTCCAACCCCGACAGATATACCGAGCACGATGCCGGTTTCGATGCAAGGTTCATCTACAGGCTGGCAGACAACCATGCCATACGTTTCGAGCCGTCATTCCACCATATAGTCTTCGGCGACAAGGTCGTAGTTTCCGATGGGAAACCCGGCAAGGTCGTCACCAATGCCGTAGACATAGCCCCTGCATACGTCTACTCCGACAACGGCTTCTCGGTCAGGGCGGGGCTGCGTTTCTCCGGTGTCTGGCGGGATTCCGTGTTCGAGGACATGGCCGATTACGACGGGCGCAAACTCTACCCCGATTTCCGTCTCTCTTACGAAGCCATTCCCGACATGCTCGTGTTGTCCGCAAAGGTCGTGGGAGGCCAGCATTTCAATACCTACCGTTCATACCTGATGGACAACCATCACCTGACGGACCTCGTATCCGCCCGATACCGCAGCGTCTCCGGTGATGCCACCGTCAATGCCATCGATGCAGGCCTGGGTGTCAGTGGACGCGTCGGCAGCATCTTCCAATATGGCGCGGAAGCCGGTTTCGCCCGTTACCTGAACGCACCTATGGATGGCATTGCCACGTCTTATTTCCAGGGAGATATCGTCCCGCAGGAGATAGTCGTGCCGGTCATCCTCATGGCCAATTATAACCTCATCTACGCCGACCTGAACGGCTCCCTCGCTTCAGACCGCATAGATGCCTCGGCCAGGCTGAGGCTTCAGGATTCCAGGCTTGAGCCCGATGGGGACCGGACCTCGTTCTGCGTGGAACTGCCGCTCTTCTCCGGATCTGCGGATCTCGTATACAACTGGAACCGCCGCGTTTTCGCCGGTCTTTCCGCAGAATGGGCCAGTCGCCGGGATGGGTCGGTTGACGATATTTCCGGCAGACAGGCGGACATCCATGTCCCGGGATGGATAGATCTCGGGGTGACGGCGGAGTTCAAGCTCAACAACCGTTTCTCGGTATGGGCTGAGGGCCGGAACCTCCTGAATAAAACGGTCATGAGGAACTTCATGATCGCCGAGAAAGGGCCATATTTTACCGCCGGTATTTGCCTGAATCTGTAATTTTTTTCGTAAATTTGTCTGTTTTAATACAGGCAAATTTTTTTTAGGTAAATAATGATAGAGAACGAAGAGACGAGAGTAGCGGAAGAGCAGTATTCCGCCAATAGCATCCAGGTCCTCGAAGGACTTGAAGCAGTGAGGAAAAGGCCTTCGATGTATATCGGAGACATTGCGGAGCGCGGCCTTCATCACCTGGTATATGAAGTGGTAGACAACAGTATCGACGAAGCCATGGCAGGCTTCTGCAACCGTATCGACGTCACCATAGAAGAAGACAATTCCATCCGTGTGCAGGACAACGGCCGCGGTATCCCTACGGGCATGCACCCCAAGGAGCACCGTTCGGCCCTCGAGGTCGTCCTTACTGTCCTCCATGCCGGAGGCAAATTCTCCAAGGACAGCTACAAGGTCTCCGGAGGCCTGCACGGCGTCGGCGTTTCCTGCGTCAACGCCCTTTCCGACCTCCTGGTGGCCGAGGTTCACCGCGAGGGACAGGTCTTCCAGCAGAGATATTCCAAGGGCAAGCCTCTCGGGCCCGTCGAGGTCATAGGCACCTGCAGCGACACCGGGACCATCATCACCTTCCATCCCGATCCCACGATTTTCACGCAGACCACCGTCTACAAATACGACACGCTGGCCAGCAGGCTCCGCGAACTCGCTTTCCTCAACAAGGGCATCCGCATCACGCTTAGGGACCTCCGCGAGATGGTCGACGAGTTCAAGGTCGATGAGAACGGCAACAACAAGGCCACCGGCCGCCAGGTCTTCCGCAG
This sequence comes from Bacteroidales bacterium, assembly GCA_017519865.1. Taxonomy (GTDB): domain Bacteria; phylum Bacteroidota; class Bacteroidia; order Bacteroidales; family UBA932; genus Cryptobacteroides. Next base: position 40,111 of record JAFWRQ010000012.1, read on the forward strand.
CGACGAGTTCTATTCCGAGAAGGGACTTTCCGAGTTCATCTCCTATCTCGACGCCGATGCCGACCACATGATCCCCGAGCCCATCTGCGTGACTTCCGACAAGATCATTCCCATCGACATTGCACTGCAGTACAACAACGGCTACACCGACAAGATCTTCTCGTACGTCAACAACATCAACACCATCGAAGGCGGTACGCACCTCCAGGGCTTCAAGATGGGCCTGACCCGTTCCCTGAAGAACTATGCCGACAAGAACAAGATGATGGAGAAATACAAGGGCGACGAACTCAAGCAGAGCGACTTCCTCGAGGGCCTCACCGCAGTCGTGTCGGTCAAGGTCGCAGAGCCCCAGTTCGAGGGCCAGACCAAGACCAAGCTCGGCAATACCGAGGTCACCTCGGCCGTCTCCCAGGCCACTGCCGCGGCAATGGACAACTATCTCGAGGAGAATCCCAAGCTCGGCAAACTCATCGTCGAGAAGGTCCTCCTCGCCGCCACCGCGCGCAATGCAGCGCGCAAGGCCCGCGAGATGGTCCAGCGCAAGACCGTGATGTCCGGTGCCGGCATGCCCGGCAAGCTCGCCGACTGCTCCGAGCGCGATCCCGAGAAGTGCGAGATCTTCCTCGTCGAGGGAGACTCCGCAGGCGGTACTGCCAAGCAGGGCCGCGACCGCCGCACGCAGGCGATCCTCCCGCTCAGGGGCAAGATTCTCAACGTCGAGAAGGCAGCTACCGACCGCGCTTTCGACAGCCAGGAGATCCAGAACATCTACACCGCCCTCGGCGTCACCGTGGCGCAGGAGGATGAGACCGGCGAGAAGCACATGGACCTCAGCAGGCTGCGCTACCACAAGGTCGTCATCATGACCGATGCCGATGTCGACGGTTCGCACATCGCCTGCCTCATCCTTACGTTCTTCTTCCGCTATATGTTCGACCTCATCAAGAACGGCTACGTCTATCTCGCCACGCCGCCGCTCTACCTCGTCAAGAAGGGCAGCGAAGAGATCTACTGCTGGACTGAAGAGCAGCGCGAGGAAGCCGCTCAGCGCCTCGGAAAGGGCACTGACAAGGGCTATACCGTCCAGCGCTACAAAGGTCTCGGTGAGATGTCCGACGTACAGCTTTGGGACACCACTATGAACCCCGCACGCAGACGTCTGCGCCAGATCACCATCGAGAATGCGGCACAGGCCGAGCGTACTTTCTCGATGCTCATGGGCGACGACGTACCGCCCCGCCGCCAGTTCATCGAGGAGAATGCCCACTACGCAAACATTGATGCATAAACAGTGAATAAAACCATAGATCGACATGTTGGATATTTTTGACAGAATCGAGAGAGATTCGGGAGGTCCGATCGGACAGTATTTCGAGCAGGGATTCGGCTACTATATGTATCCGCGTCTCGAGGGCGAACTTGGCCCCCATATGACTTTCAACGGCATTCCGGTGCTCAACTGGAGCCTCAACAACTATCTCGGACTGGCCAATCACCCCGAGGTGCGCAAGGCTGACGCCGAGGCCGCTGCCAAGTGGGGCCTCGCGTACCCCATGGGCGCACGCATGATGACCGGCCATACCCGCTATCACGAGGCGCTTGAGCGCAAGTTCGCCGAGTTCGAGAAGAAGGAAGACGCCTTCCTTTACAATTTCGGCTATCAGGGCATCGTCTCCACCATCGACGCCCTCACCGCCCGTCACGACGTCATCGTTTATGACGCCGAGTGCCATGCCTGCCTGCTGGACGGCATCCGCCTCCACATCGGCAGCAAGTACAAATACCGTCACAACAACATGGCCGACTGCGACAAGGTGCTCGCCCGCGCCTGCAAGGAGGCGGACGAGAACGGCGGCGGAGTGCTCCTCATCACCGAAGGTGTCTACGGCATGACCGGCGCCCTCGGCAAGCTTGACGAGATCGTGGCGCTCAAGTCCAAGTACAATTTCCGCATCCTCATCGACGATGCCCACGGCTTCGGCCTGCTCGGTGAGCACGGACGCGGCACCTCCGAGCATTTCGGAGTCATGGACGGCATCGACCTCTACATCGGCGCCTTCGCCAAGTCGATGGCTTCCATCGGCGGCTTCGTCGCCGGCCCGCACAGCATCATCAACTATCTGCGTGCCAACATGCGTTCCCAGATGTACGCCAAGTCGCTCCCCATGCCGCTCGTCATAGGCAATATCAAGCGCATGGAGATCATCGACAGCCCTGAAGGCGATGAGCTCCGCAAGAAATGCTGGACCATCACCCACGCCATCCAGGACGGCTTCAAGAAGGAAGGTTTCGACATCGGCGAGGCCCAGGCCTGCGTCACCCCTGTGCACATCAAGGGTGGAGTCGCCCAGGCGACCAAGATGGCCAAGGATCTGCGCGAGAACTACCGCATCTTCTGCTCGATGGTCATCTACCCGGTCATCCCGAAGGGAATGGTCATCTTCCGCATCGTGTCCACCGCCGCCCATACCATGGAGGACGTGGAGTACACGCTCAACGCTTTCAAGGAGATCAAGGCCAAGCTTGACGCCGGCGAATACGACGGCGACGATGTAGCAGCCATGACGATTGAGTAGCCATGGATCCCGCGTACTTCAGGGACAAGGTCGTCATCGTGACAGGAGCCAGCTCGGGTATCGGGTTGGCTTCTGCCAAGTTATTCGGGTCTTACGGGGCCCAGGTGGTGATGGCCGCGCGTTCCATTGAGAAGATGCTGGCGCTGGTCCCCCAGGTCTCTTCCGACCCGGACAAGGTGCTGTGTGTCAAGACCGACGTGTCGGTCGAGGAGGACTGCCGCAACCTCATAGACAGGACCGTCGAGAAGTTCGGCGGCATAGATATCCTGGTCAACAACGCCGGGGTGTCCATGAGGGCTATGCTCAAGGACCTGGACCTGAAAGTGATCCGCACGCTCATGGAGGTGAATTTCTGGGGGACGGTCTATTGCACCAAGTTTGCCCTGCCCTGGCTGCTCAAGTCCAAGGGTTCCGTAGTGGGTATCGTCTCCATCGCCGGCTTCTCGGCCCTTCCGGCACGTACGGGATATTCTGCTTCCAAGTATGCTATCCGGGGATTCCTCGACACGGTCAGGATCGAACATCTCAAGGACGGGTTGAATGTCCTTGTCTATGCTCCCGGCTACACCTCCTCGATGGTCCGGCGCAATGCCCTCACCGCCGACGGCAGTGCCCAGGGCGAGACGCCGCTGGATGAGAGCAGGCTGATGAGTGCTGAGAAAGTGGCGCTGAAGCTCGCACGTGCGCTTTACCGTCGCCGTTCACAGGTCACGCTGACGTTCCTGGGCAAACTTACCATTTTCGCCCATCGTTTCCTGCCCCGTTTCACCGACAGGATGACATACCGCTATATTGCCAGGGAGGCTGACAGTCCCTTCAAATAACAGCCCATGAAAACAACCGGAATACCTCCTGCCCTGAAGGTCTGGCTACCGTTCATAGTCCTTTTCTTCATCCTTGTACTGATCCTGCCGACCAGCCCGAAGTTCGGATATGAGTACAAGCGGGGGTCGGAGTGGAATTATGAGACACTTTATGCCCAGTTCGACTTTCCGATCCTCAAGACCGAGGAGCAGATCCAGGAGGAGCGTTCCAGGTCGGCATCTAGCGTCATTCCTTACTACAAGTATTCCGAGGATGTCGTGAACAAGAACCTCCGGGCTGCGGAGGCCCTTTCACTCGGAAGGGACGCGGCCCTCAAACCGGCGATCGTATCGGCCATCCGCGACATCTACGCCCAGGGCGTAGTCCCCGATGAAGGCGTCAAGGTGGACAAGAACGCCGTCGACATCTCGCGTGAGGTCCTCTACGTCCAGAAGGACAAACGGGCCACAAAGATGCCGGTCACTGAGGTCTACAAATTGTCCGATGCCAAGTCAAAGCTGATAGCCGAGCTCGGCCGCAACTACAAGGGTTACAACCTCGACTCCATCTTCAAGGCCAATTCGATATATGAACTCATAGTCCCCAACCTGGTCTACGACAGGCAGACGACAGAGGTCGTCCATGCCGAATCGGGCACGTTCATCTCGCCTACCCAGGGCTTTGTGAATGCCGGGCAGCTGATCGTGTCGAACGGAGAGATAGTCACTCCCGAGATCGCCCAGATGCTCGATTCATACAAGGTCGAGTATGAGGACAATATGGGCTACGGTACTTCAAGGGCCATGCAGTGGGCAGGAAATATCCTGCTCTCCCTGGTGTTGGTGCTCATCCTCTACTTTGCGGTCTATTTCACCAACCGCAAGGTCCTCCAGGAGCCCAACAAGGTTTGTTATATCCTGCTGGTGTTCCTGATCTTCACCGTTTGCGCGCTCCTGGTGGGCCATACCCAGCCGTTGTACCTTTTCCTTGTACCTTTCACGCTGCCCGCCCTCTGGCACCAGTCATTCTTCCGCAACAAGGCGGTGCTGGCCCTCTACATGATCACCCTGCTGCCCCTGCTGATCTTTACCCACTACGGGGTCGTGCTCTTCGTGATGTTCCTTTTCGCGGGCTTCGTGGCCATCTTCGCGTTCAGGTATTTCTACAAGGGCTGGCAGCAGTTCATCACAGGCCTCATCATCTTCGTGGCGCTTGCGGTTACGTATTTCGGATTCCGCTTCATAGACTCCGTCAGCGGCAATGTCGCCCTGACCCTCACGTTCCTGTTCCTGGGCTCGATCCTGACTGTACTGGGCTACCAGCTGGTATTCCTGTTCGAAAACATATTCAACCTGGTTTCCAACTCCCGTCTCGCCGAACTGGGAGACACCAGCAACAAACTCCTGCGCGAACTCGAGGCCAAGGCCCCGGGCACTTTCCAGCACTCGCTGCAGGTCATGTCCATGGCCGATGCAGCGGCGCGCTCCATAGGCGCGAACGTCCTGCTGGTGCGCGCCGGAGCGCTCTACCACGATATCGGCAAGATGAGCAATCCCCAGTGCTTCATCGAGAACGAGGCACTCCTGCCCGCCGAAGGTTCGACCACAGGCTATCACGCCAACCTCGATGCACGGCAGAGTGCCAGGGACATCATCGCCCACGTGAAGGACGGCCTGGAACTGGCCGACCGCTACAAGTTGCCGCAGGTCATCAAGGATTTCATCGCTACACATCACGGTACCACCCGCACGGGCTATTTCTACAACAAGTATATCAACGACGGAGGGGATCCCGACGACACAGCCGACTTCTATTATCCCGGCGTCAAGCCTTTCACCAAGGAGCAGGTGATACTTATGCTCTGCGACTCCATCGAAGCCGCTTCGCGTACCCTCAAGGCATCGACTCCTGAGGAGTACTCGGCCTTCGTTGAGAAGATGGTGGATGCGAAGATGTCCGCCGGCCAGTTCGACGAGTCCTCCATCTCCATCCGGGAGCTCAATATGGTCAAGGAGAGCCTCAAATCCTATCTCGCGCAGCTTTACCACGAAAGGGTGGTCTATCCCAAGATGAAAGCGAGGCCAGCGAATTGATTATTTGAGAATTAATGGCTATCTTTGCCGCCCGTTTGAGAAAACAATAAAACAATCATACAATGAATATCGAAAAGAAACAGATTGACGACCTGAATGTCCAGCTCACCCTGAACATCGCAGCAGAGGATTATGCTCCGGTCAAGAAGAAGAAACTGAACGAACGCCGCCGTACCGCCGAATTCAAAGGATTCCGCAAGGGTATGGTGCCCGCTTCGCTCATCGAGCGCGTCTATGGCGAGCAGTGCCTGGGTGACGCCGTCAACGACATCATCTCCGAGCAACTCGGTAAGTATATGGAAGAGAGCGACCTGAACTTCATCGGCGAGCCCCTCTCCAGCGAGGACCAGCCTGAGATCGAGTGGAAGGACGGCAACGACTTCGTGTTCAAGTTCGACCTCGGCATTGCTCCGAAGGTTGACTTCGAGCTTTCCTCTTCCGACAAGGTGGTCAACTATACCATCAAGTCCACCGCCCTTGCCAAGGAGGAGATGAAGAAGAATATGCTGATGCAGTACGGCGAACTCCAGGAAGTCGAGACCCCTACCGCCGAGTCTTACCTCTACGTCGACATGGAGAATGACGACAAGACCGTCGAGAACGGCTATATCTCCATGCGTGATGTCAGTGAGGCTGTCAAGCCCGCCCTTATGGGTGTCAAGGCCGGTGACAAGCTTGAACTCAATATCAACGAGACCCTCGAGCGCGAGGGCGACCGCGCCACGCTGCTCAAGGTCAAGAAGGAAGACCTCGCCTCCATCAACCCCGTCTTCAACGCCACTGTGGTGAACATCAAGAACTTCGAGGCTGCCCAGCCGACTCCCGAGACCTTCGACCGTATCTTCGGCGAGGGCAAGGTCAAGACTGAGGAGGAGTTCGAGAAGGCAGTCGCCGAGCGCCTGGCTGAGAACTACCGCCAGGAGAGCGATTACCGCCTTGGAAAGGACATCAAGGAATATCTGGTAAAGAAGGCCGACATCAATCTTCCCGAAGGTTTCCTCAAGCGCTGGCTTTACAGCATCAACAAGGAGAAGTACACCATGGAGGAGATCGAGAAGGAGTTCCCCGCATTCCTTGCCGACTACAAGTGGCAGCTCGTCAGCGACTTCCTGATGAAGAAGTTCGATCTCAAGATCGATCGCAACGACCTCAGCGAGGCCGCCCACGGCTACGTCGCTTACCAGTATGCGATGTACGGAATGGGCAATGTCCCGTCCAATTTCATCGACGAGGCCGCCCAGAAGATGCTCACCGACCGCCAGCAGGTCGAGCGCCTCTCCGAGCAGGTCGCCGAGCAGAAAGTCATCGCCGCCGTCAAGGACATCATCTCCTTCGACAAGAAGTCCATCTCCGTCGAGAAGTTCCGCGAGCTGAAATAGTCTCTCGGCAGGGCTTCCTTTCCCGAGACCTGATTCACATTCATGAAACCTGACTGAAGCCGGGTGAGCCCACCGCTCTCCCGGCTTTTCTATTCCTTCCTCCTTTCCCTCCTCCCCGCCTTCCTCTTTCCCTCTTTCCCTCTTACCCTCTATCCCCCTCACTCCCTACTTCCTTCCTTCCCTTCCCTTCCCATCCCTTCTCCCACTCCTGGCCCTC
>JAFWRQ010000013.1 GCA_017519865.1 Bacteroidales bacterium
GGCCCGCCGCTTCGAAGAAGCTACGGGCCCGGCCCAGACGCCGATCCGCTCCCCGGAAGACTCCAGGGAGCGGATCATCTCACACATCACAGGGATGTACCCTTATGCGGACCGCAAAGTCCTTCTGAAAATCGTCTGACCTACCTCGCAGGGAGCCGTCCGTTGACGATGCCGCGGATGAAGCGCTTCACTACGTTGTGCGCCGGGCTCGGCATCGTGTTGTGGTCGTGACCATCAAACTCGTAGAGGTAAATGTTCTCATTCCCATTGAGTTTCATCATTCTCCAGAAATACGCCTGCTCCTCGTAGCGGCCGTAGAGTTCCAGCTCGCGGTCGCCCGAAAGCACCAGCATCGGCATAGGGAGTTTGCGAACATGGTACAGCGGCGCGGTCTCGTCGAGCCTTGGCTCGAGCGTTCCCACGCCCTCCAGTTTGCGGACGTTGTAGTGAGTGATGACCTGTGCGCTGTATGGGAATGCGCCGGCTATCCTGTCGGCATCAATGCCGTATTTCTCCAGCCAATGCTTATCCAGCACCACCATGTCGGTCAGATAGCCGCCGGCGGAATGGCCGGCGACAAAGATCCTGTCGGGGCTTCCGCCGCGTTTTTCAACTTCGCGGAAGGCCCAGGCCACGGCCGCGGCTGCATCGTCGATGCACTCCTGCACGGTGGCCTTCGGCAGCAGGCGGTAGCCCACGCCGATGACGCCGAGACCGGACTCCTTCAGCGCCGCAGGAATCTCCTTGTTACCGCCCTCAAGGCCACCGCCATGGAACCACACCACGGTCGGAAAATCCTTAAGGTCAGAAGGATAGTAGAAATCGAGCTTGCAACGCTCCCGGGCATATTCACCGGCATCCTCGTGGTAAGGGATGTCCTTCTCTATCGAATACTCGCCCCGGTACTGCCCCTGCGCGAAGGCGACTGCCGCCGCCAGCAGGCAGCAGACTGTCAGTAGTGTCCTCTTCATATTGTAAGTCATTGGTTTGTGATTATTCTTCCGCAATACAGAAGTCCAGAGCGCCGCGGATAGCGGCTTTGTCAAGACGCTGGCCTATGAACACGAGTTTCTGCATCCTGTCACCGTACTCGGGGTCCCAGTCGCGGCGGAGCGCCGCGTCGGCAGCGAGCCGGCCCTCCAGCTCGTCCTCCGGCATCGTGGCGTACCACTTGCCGGCGTTCCTCAGCGAAATCTGCGTGCCGGCCTGCTCGAAAAGGTAGCAGTTGTCAGGCTCGACCGAGAACCAGCAAAGGCCCTTGGCGCGGATGATCCCGACCGGCCAATGCTTTGCCACGAAGTTGTCGAACTTATTGATGTCAAATGGTTTACGCTGATAATAGACATACGTGCCGATGCCATACTCCTCCGCCTCACCCTCATCGTCGTGATGATGGTGATGGTGGTGGTGATGCCCCTCGTGCTCATCGTGGTCATGATCATGGTCGTCATCATCGTCGTCGTCATCCTCCACCGGTCCTTCGACCGCGCCTATCCACGCCGCCGAAGCCGCCACCGAGTCGTAGTTGAATAGCCTGGTGTCCAGGATATCATCCAGCTCGACCCCAGCCCAGTCGCATTCTACGATGCGCGCCTTGGGCTGGAGGGCGCGGATGATCTCGCGGACCTTGCCCAGCTCCGCCGGGGACACCTCCGAGGCCTTGTTGAGTATGACCATATTGCAGAACTCCACCTGCTGGATGACGAGGTTCTCGATGTCGTCCTCGTCGAGATTGCCGCGGAGCAGGTCCTTGGCGCAGCCGAACTCGTCCCTCATCCTCAGGACATCCACCACGGTGACGATGCAGTCGAGACGGGGAATGCCGTCCTTGACGTATTCCTCACCCATGTACGGGATGGAACAGATGGTGCGGGCGATGGGTTCCGGCTCGCAGATGCCGCTGGCCTCGATGACGATGTAGTCGAACTTGTCCATCGCGATGATGTCGCGGAGCTGCTCGACGAGGTCCATCTTGAGCGTGCAGCAGATGCAGCCGTTCTGGAGGGCGACCAGGCTGTCGTCCCTTTTCCCTACGACGCCGTCCTTCTCGATGAGGTCGGCGTCGATGTTGACTTCGCCTATGTCATTGACTATTACGGCAAATTTAATCCCTTTCCTGTTGGAGAGGATCCTGTTGACCAAAGTGGTTTTTCCGCTGCCGAGATAGCCGGTCAGCAGCAATACCGGTGTTTCTTTCATCTTCTTCGTGTTTAACTACACAAAGATAATCCCAACTTTCCGTGTTTGCAAGGATTTAATGCCGCTGCTGCATCGCGCGTTCGACCGGTGTGACGGGGATTTGCGGCACCGGTTCGTACCTGTACGCACCGCCGAAACTCCGCGCCATATTCTTCTGTAACTCGGTCCAGTCCACTGTCTTCTGCTTGTAAGTCCCTGAGGACAAGTCGAATCCGACACCTACAGCCTGAGGAAAGAAATCCGTGGAGTATTGGCGCTCATAAGGCGCCATACCGGGAGTGTATGCATCGATGAACGGGAATGAAGGATTCATCAGCGGGACGTAGCCTTCGCGGAATCCGAAAGGATTGGAGAGGAAAAGGCCGGCCAGCGAATATGCCAGCATTGCCGGCCGACTGAGCTTCGGCAGCCTATGCCAGTACAGGTCCTGGTCGATCGACGCCATCACCCTGGCTTTCGTCGAAGCGTCGACCCTCGCAGCCAGTTCCTCCCTCGTCTCGTAGCCGAACTGGCCAGGCGGCAGGAATGAGGGCGAGAACGGAGACGGCGCCAGGCGCGATGGAGTCCGGTAGAACCGGAAGAAGGCGGGGCGCTCCGCCTCCGGCAGCCCCTCCGGCTGCCTCTCCAGCGTGTCCGCCTCCGGCGCCGGGCCGTCCGGGACAGTGACCTTCAGGTCCTGCGCCCGGAGGCCAACAGCCCCCGCCGCCATCAGTGCAAAAACCAATACCAATCTCCTTAACATACAGTCACCGTATTATCCGGACATACAGTCCACCCGTTTCATCAAATACTATACCGCGTCCCCTCCTTTCTCCTCCCGCTTCTCCCATTCCTACCGCTCCCGAACCCCCATTTAACATCCCCCTTCCCTAACATCACTTTTCTGGCCCAGGAACGCCTTCTCTGGGCCCCAATGGCCTATTTTCCCTCACAACGGGCCCAGAAACACCTTCCCAAGGCCCGAACGATCCGTTTTCCCTCGTAACGGGCCCAGGAACACCTTCCCCAGGCCCGACTAGTCTCTTTTCCACCGTACCAACAACCCTGTAACCCTCAACCTTAACCTTAAGTAGAGGGTTAACGCTAAAACCAGCCAAAACCCCCGTAACCCTCAACCTGAGGTGGAGGGGTGAGACGAGGGAAAGGGCTCGGCAAAACGTCTAGAACAAGATAATGCCCTACAGCCACATCAGTGGCACATCCATGTTCGAGACGATTTGCGGAGACCTGGCAGAGAGCAGTTGGTGGACGAAAAGAGAATACGGAGGGAGGAAGACATAGGAAGACAGAGGGAGGAAGAGGTAGGAAGAGGGAGGAAGAGGAAGTGAGAGAGGTGAGACGGGAGAGAGGGCGGAGGGAGTATTGGTGGAGGGAGTATTGGCGGAGGGGGTATCGGGGGAGGATATCGAGGAAGGGATTATCGGCGGAGAAGGGTGGATTAATCGCGGGTAATTATTATATTTGTTGTATTAACTATTTAGGAAGATATGGATGCGATACAGACAGGGATGGCCCCGGCGGCCATCGGGCCGTACAGCCAGGCCATCGACAGCGGGGCTGGGATTGTTTTCGTTTCGGGGCAGTTGCCCATCGATCCGGCCACAGGGGCATTTCCGGAGGGGGGCATAAAGGAGCAGACCAGGCAGAGCTTGGCCAACGCCAAGGCCATCCTCGAGGCCGCTGGGCTCGGGCTGGGGAATGTAGTGAAGACGACCGTATTCCTGGCGGATATGGGAGATTTCGCCGCGATGAACGAGGTTTACGCGCAGTTCTTCACGGCGCCGTTCCCGGCGAGGAGCGCCGTGGCGGTGAAGACACTGCCCAAGGGGGCGATGGTGGAGGTAGAATGTATCGCAGCACGTTGATAGACTTTCAGTTATGTTCTTGGTTCTGATTGCGGCCATCCTTCCGGCCATTGTGTTGATCATACATATTTACAACAGGGACAAGTGGCAGAAGGAGCCGCCGAGGCAGTTGTTCAAGGCATTCGTGTACGGAGTCGGCTCGGCGATGATAGTGTTGCTGCTGCCGGCTTTCGGGGTTGTGTCGGTGACGCCTGGGACGAGTATCAGTGCCCAGATAGGGAATGCATTCTCGACGGCGGCGGTGCCGGAGGAGATGGCCAAGTTGTTCATGCTGTGGCTGTTCCTCAGGAAGTGCAAGGAGTTTGACGAGCACATGGATGCGGTAGTATATGCCGTTTGTGTGGGAATGGGATTCGCCGCGACGGAGAATATTCTGTATCTGTTCAGCAATATCGACAATTGGGTGGCGACGGGCATAATGCGCGCACTGATCTCAGTGCCGGCGCATTTCTTCTTCGCCATCATCATGGGGTATTACTATTCGCTGGCGCATTTCCGCCTGGGGCGGAGCAGGGCATCGGACGCAGCGCTCGCGCTGCTGCTGCCCGTGCTCGCGCACGGAGTCTTCGACGCCCTGCTCTTCGTGAGTGCGATGAACGAAGGGCTCGCGGGCATCCTGACGCTGATCTTCCTGATTGGTTTCTACTTCCTCAGGAAGTTCGCGTCTTCCAGGATCGACAAGATCCTGGACACCGACAGGATCTACATCACGCGGGTTGAGGACTACCCTATCCATCACGATTATTCCGAAGACGTTTCTTCTGAAAACGAAACAGTATAAAACGGGCCAAAGTGCTATGAAAACACTTTTTACAAGCGATTATTGCGAGGGCGCGCTCCCCAGGATCATGCAGCGCCTTCAGGACACAAATATGGTACAGACCATCGGCTACGGCGAGGATGAGTACTGCGCCGAGGCGCGCAGGCTCATCCGCAGCGCCTGCGGCCGGCAGGACGTAGATGTCCATTTCCTGGTCGGCGGCACGCAGACCAACACCACCGTCATAACTTCGGTGCTGAAGCCCTACCAGGGAGTGCTCTGCGCCGAGTCGGGCCATATCAATGTCCACGAGACCGGCGCCATCGAGCACGGCGGGCACAAGATCCTGGCGCTGCCGAGCCCTGACGGCAAGATCACCGCGAAGCAGGTTGATGATGCGGTCAAAGGGCATTTCGACGACGAGAACCACGAGCATATGGTAATGCCGGGAATGGTATACATCTCATTCCCTACCGAGTCGGGGACCATCTACAGCCGCCGGGAACTGACGGACATCAGCGACGTGTGCCACAGGCACGGCGTCCCGCTGTTCGTGGACGGCGCGCGGCTAGGCTACGGCCTCGCCGCGAGCGAGCTCGTCCACGGCCGCGACGCCCTCAGCCTGGCGGACTTCGCCAGACTGACCGACGTCTTCTATATAGGCGGCACCAAGCAGGGAGCCCTGTTCGGCGAGGCCGTCGTGATCACGAACGACGCCCTCAAGGCCAATTTCCGCTACTGCATCAAGCAGGGTGGCGGAATGCTGGCGAAAGGCCGCCTGCTGGGCGTCCAGTTCGCCGCCCTCTTCGAGGACGGCCTGTACCTGGACGCCTCGCGCGGCGCCGTCCGCCAGGCGGCCCGCATCCGCGAGGCCTTCGAGGCCAAAGGCATCGGATTCCTCGTGGACAGCCCCACCAACCAGGTCTTCCCCATCCTGAACGAAGGGCAGAAAGCCGCGATGGCGGAATCCTTCGGGTTCGAGACCTGGCAGAAGCTCCCGGACGGACGTACCGGTGTACGCTTCTGCACCAGTTGGGCCACTCCGGAGGCCAATGTGGACGCCCTAGTTAAAGCCATTGAAACACTCTGATAACCAATAAGATATGAGAAGGATAGCCTTGCTCGCCACCCTGCTGCTCGCAGGCCTCACGGCCGCGGCGGCATCACCGGACTATACCAAATACGTCAACCCATTCGTCGGAACCGACTTCCACGGCCATACCTTCCCGGGCGCAGCCTGGCCTTTCGGCATGGTCCAGCTGAGCCCCGACACCCGGCCTATGTCCGGCAACTGGGACGGCTGCTCAGGCTATCACTATTCCGACGAGTATATCTACGGCTTCAGCCATACGCATCTGAGCGGAACCGGCTGCGACGACCTCTGCGACATCCTCTTCGTACCTGTAAGGGACTACGACGGCAGTCTGGACAAGGAGCGTTACCGCTCGCATTTCAGCCACTCGCAAGAGAAGGCGGAGCCCGGGTACTACGAGGTATACCTCGAGGACCCCGGCGTGAGCGCCTCCCTTACGGTCGGCCGGCGCTCCGGCCAGCACCGCTACGCTTTCGCCAAAGGCGCTGAGCCTCAAATTATTATAGACCTGGAGCACCGTGACTACCTGCTGGGCTCCGACATCAGGCAGACGGGCGATAACAGCGTCGCAGGCTTCCGCAAATCCAAGAGCTGGGCTGACGGGCAGGACGTGTATTTCTGGGCCGAATTCAGCCAGCCGATCGAGCACTTCCGCTATTTTACCAGGGAGGACGGCACGCACAAAGGCGCTCAATTGTATTTCAAGCGAAGCAAGTCCAACACCATATATGTCCGCGTAGGCATCTCCTCCGTCTCAACCGAAAATGCGAGGCTGAATCTCGAGGCCGACATCGCGGCCGCGGCGGGCAGTGGAAGCTTTGCCAAAAGCTTCGACAAGGCCCGCGCCGCAGCGCGAGCCGCCTGGAACGGCTATCTCTCCAAGATAGCCGTCACCGGCGGCTCCGCCGAGCAGATGCGCGTCTTCTACACCGCCCTCTACCACACGGCCATCCACCCTTCGCTGTACTCCGACGTCAACGGGGAGTACCGCGGGATGGACCGCCAGGTACATAAAGCCGACGGCTTCGAGCGCTATACCGTATTCTCCATCTGGGACACCTTCAGGGCACTGCATCCGCTGATGTGCCTGATCGAGCGGGAACGCACGGCAGACTTCCTGAAGTCTTTCCAGTCCGTCTACGACGAATGCGGCAAGCTCCCCATTTGGGAGCTCCAGGGATACGAAACCAACTGTATGATAGGCTATAACTCCGTGTCTGTCATCGCAGACGCCCTCTCGAAGGGCATCGCCGGAGTGGACTATGCCAGGCTCCTGGATGCGATGCTGGCATCCTCGAAGAAGCACGAACACGGCCTGGACAGTTTCTACGACGACAGGGCGGTGATAGCCGACAAGGAGCACGAATCCGTATCCAAGTCGCTGGAGTACGCCTACGACGCCTGGTGCGTGGCCAAGACCGCAGAAGCCCTGGGGAGGAATGCCGAGAAGGATGAGTATCTGGGCTACGCCTCCTACTGGCGGAACATATTCGACCCGTCAACAGGCTTCATGAGACCGAGGTTGAACGGGCGCTGGCTGACTCCGTTCAACCCCCGCGAAGTCAACAACCACTTCACAGAGGCCAACAGCTGGCAGTACAGTTTCTTCGTGCCGCAGGACATTTCCGGCCACATCGCGGCGCTGGGCGGCGACGAGGCGTATGCCGCCAAGATCGACGCCCTCTTCGACGCGCCGGAGGAGACTGCCGGCCGCACGCAGGCCGACATCACCGGCCAGATCGGGCAGTACGCCCACGGCAACGAGCCGAGCCACCATATCCCCTACCTCTACAACTACGCAGGACAGCCCTGGAAGACGCAAGAGCGTGTGCGTCAGATACTTTCGACGCTTTACACCTCCGCTCCGGACGGCCTCTGCGGCAATGAGGACTGTGGACAGATGTCGGCCTGGTACGTTATGAGCGCTCTCGGCCTCTACAACGTCTGCCCCGGGCAGAACGAGATCTGCCTGAGCGCGCCGCTGTTCGCCGAGGCGAGGATAGACGTGGGCAATGGTCGTACGTTCACCGTCACGGCCGAACACCCGGAGGCCGGCTACATCGCCTCGGCAAGGCTGAACGGCTCGGCATACGCCAAGTCGTTCATCGACGCGGGCGCGCTGCTGGCGGGCGGCCGCCTTGACTTCGTCCTGGCTGCCACTCCGTCGCATGCCTTCGGCACCGCTCCGGCCGACCGCCCGCACACCCGCCTCAACGCCCGCGTACTCCCCTCCCCGGCCTTCGAGATGGAGAACGACATCTTCCTGGATCCGCTGACCGTCAGCATCTCCGGAGCCCCCGACGGCGCGGAAATCCTTTACAGGATCTTCCCCGCCGGGGCCCCCGAATCCGACTCGACCTACGGCTTCATTCCCTATGAAGGTCCTTTCACCCTGACCGACAATTGCACCGTCCGGGCATTCACCAGAATGGGCTCACAGACCAGCGCCGTCACTTCATGTTCGGTCCATAAGATCCACAATGACATGAAGATAGACATCCGTTCACGCTACAGCAGGCAGTATACCGCCGGAGGCGACGAGGGCCTTATCGACGGTCTGAGGGGTACGACCAACTGGAGGACTGGCGGCTGGCAGGGCTACCAGGATACCGACTTCACGGCGGTTGTCGAACTGCTCGAACAGAAGGATATCAAAGAGATAGGTGCAGGATTCTGCCAGGATGCACGCTCATGGATATGGATGCCCCGATACGTGGAGTTCTCCGTATCGGAAGACGGCGAGCACTTCGTGCCTGTCGGACGCGTCGACAATACCGTGGACCCGCAGGACTACGTCGTGCAGGTCCACGACCTGAGCGTCCGCGTCCCCGACTCCATCGGTCCTTTCCGTTACATCAAGGTATTCGCCAAGAACTTCGGGACCATCCCCGAGTGGCATCCCGGAGCCGGCAGCGAGGGCTTCATCTTTATCGACGAGATCTGGGTAAAAGACGGCAATGACAACTCCGGTACATTCCTGTTCATAGGCGACTCCATCACCGACGGTGGCTGGGGCAACAGCGGGGGCAGCATGGCCCCCTCAGCCCAGCGCAACCACACCGACTGGAACCACATCTACGGCCACAGCTACATGATGCTCTGCGCCAGCGACCTGCAGTCCCGTCACCCCGAAGAGGACCTGACATTCTACAACCGAGGAATCAGCGGTGATACCGTAAACGGCCTCCTGGAGCGCTGGAACGAGGATGCGCTTGCCCTCAAGCCGGGCGTCCTGACGCTGCTTGTCGGCATCAACGATGCCATGCAGCGCAACTACGACGCGGCCGCCTGGGAAGCCGGATACAGGCAGCTTATGGACAGGACTTTCGAGGCGCTGCCCAAATGTCGCCTCGTGCTCTGCACTCCGTTCTTCGCCAAGGTCGGCGGCCACGGCAGCCGCCGTGACGCGGACGACATCCTGGCGCGCGTCCGCGCGCAAGCCTCAGTCGTCCGCTCCCTCGCCGCCGAATACGGCGCTACGCTCGTTCCCTTTGACGAACTCTTCGACGGGCTCGTTCCCGACGGTCCGTCGGATACCTACTGGATCTGGGACGGAGTCCACCCCACCCCCGCCGGCCACCGCAGGATGGCCGACCTTTGGGAATCAATGGTAAGAAACTGATAACCTACTCGATATGAAAAGATTGACTATAACTCTTCTAGCCTCGATGCTCATTGCCGCCGGCGTATGCCAGGGCCAGAACGGGCTGACTGTCCAACCCTATGAATGGAAGAACGTGCAGATCGTCGGAGGAGGATTCTGCGACGGCATAATCTTCCACCCGACCGCGCCGGGCGTGCGGTATGCGCGCACCGACATGGGCGGCGCATACCGCTGGGACGCCGCCGCGGACCGCTGGATGCCGCTGCTGGACTTTGTCAGTTACGCGGACAACAATCTTGTCGGAGTGGAGAGCATCGCCGTCGACCCTTTGGACCCGAAGACGGTCTATCTCGACTGCGGCACTTATACCTCATCGACCAACGGGGCCATCTTCTATTCCCACGACGGGGGCCTGACCTTCGGCCGCACCGACGTCCCCTTCAAGATGGGAGGCAACGAGAACGGTCGCGGCAACGGCGAGAGGATGATGGTAGATCCCAACAATACGGATGTCATCTACGTCGGTACGCGCCAGGCGGGGCTCTGGATGAGCGACGACAAGGCTCGCAGTTTCCGACGGGTGGACTCCTTCGACGAGGCCCTGGCCCCGTATCTTCCCAAGGAAATGACTTCAATGGAGATACGCCAGAGCATAGGCTGCGGGGTGGTTTTCGTGGTCTTCGACCCGCAGAGCGGAAAGCCCGGAAACGGCTCGCAGACCATCTTCGTGGGCTACTCGCAGATGAACCGCGCCAACATGTTCGTCTCCCGCGACGGCGGCAGATCGTGGAAAGCGATGGAGGGAGCCCCGCTCCAGTATATGCCCAACCACGCCGCCATCTCCTCCGACCGTTGCCTGTACGTCACCTACGGCACCAATCCCGGACCGCAGACGATGCGTGACGGAGGCCTGTGGAAATATGACATAGCGAAAGACAAGTGGACCGAGATCACCCCGGACAAGCCATCCGGGGACAGGCCCTTCGCCTACGTTGGCGTCAGCGTGGACGCAAAGAATCCCAAGCATCTGGTTACCAGTACCTTCGGACGGCCGATGTCCGGAGTGAACTCCAGCGAGGAAGTCTTCCGCTCCATTGATGGGGGCAAGACTTGGAAGGCCGTATTCGCCGAAGGAGGGAAATACGACGAGACCAAGGCCCCGTACATCATCAACACCGGCATCCACTGGCTCTTCGACGTGGAAATAGACCCATGCAACGCCGACCACGCCATCTTCACCTGCGGCTACGGCGGCTGGGAGACATACAATCTGAGCGAGATGGACAAGGGCAGGCCCACTCTGTGGACGCCTATGGCCACAGGCATAGAGGAGACCGTTCCGCTCGAACTCTATAGCCCCCGCGAGGGCGCCTGGCTCATCACCGGAGTCGGAGACTACGGCGGATTTACGCACCGCGACCTGGACAAGCCGGCGGCCGACTCGCACCACGATCCCCGCTTCGGCAACACCAACGGTGTCGCCGGCGCGGAACTCAAGCCGGAACTGGTCGTCCGCGTAGGCACCATCCACGGCGGCTACACCGGCAAGAACATCTCCTATTCCCTGGACGGAGGTGACACCTGGCTGGAGCCGGAGAATGTTCCGGACCCGGCCGGGCGCAACGGGCACATAGCCGTCGGCGCCGACGGCCGCGTCTGGGTCTGGACCCCGGACCGCAGGCCGGTATATTACACTTCCGACACCGGACGCACCTGGGCCGAATCCGAGGGCATCCCCCGGGGACTCCGCGTAATCGCCGACAAGGTCAATCCCAACAAGTTCTACTCTTTTGACATCACCTCGGGACTGCTGTACACCAGCACTGACGGGGCAAAAACCTTCACCAGCATCGACACCGGCATCAAAGCGGTTGCGGGACGCGACGGACGCATCGCGAACAGGGGTGACAACCGCGGCGGCCAGGACAGGGTCTATTCCGTCCCGGGAAGGGAAAACGACCTGTGGATAGCCGCCTTCGACGGCCTCTGGCACGCGGAGGACGGTGTCAACTTCCACATAATGAGCCAGGTACGAGAGATGCACGCCTTCGGGCTCGGTGCCCCGGCCCCGGGATCGGACTACCCTGCGCTATATATGGTAGGTACGGTCAACGGCGTACGCGGCTTCTTCCGTTCGGACGACAAAGCCCGCAGTTGGGTGCGCATCAACGACGACGCACACCAGTACGGGCTGGTATTGCATATCACGGGAGATCCTAAGAAATACGGCCGAGTCTATGTCGGAACCCACGGCCGAGGCGCCCTCTACGCCGATCCGAAATGAGCACAGACCCGGCGGTAGCTGTCGATGTCACCGATGTCGAAGCGCCGTCCGGGCATCTCCATGGCGTGCACGGGGACGCGCGTGCTGAGCCAGGCAGCGAAGCTGCCGGGCGCATCCACGCCGCAGCCGGCCGCTATGCCTTCGGCCACGCGGCCGGCGTCCTCCCTCCTGTAGAAGTAGAACGGAGGGCAGCACCAGTGCGATTTCGGCTCAGCCGGTTTCTCTTCCATTCCGACCACCCTGTCGTCGGCGTCCACCTCGACCACGCCGCATTTATGAAGCCTGTTCCCATCGGCTTCATAATACCTCATTATGCAGGAGGTTTTCTTGGCCTCAGCGTAGCGGATGAACTCTACAAGGCTGAAATCCAGGATGTTGTCCCCTGCGATGACGAGCATGTCGTCGTCGAGCCCGAGGCTGTCGACGGCGAACTGTATGTCACGGACCGCCCCCAGCCGTGTCTCGTTTGTAGAAGTGCCGTCGTCCACCACGGTGAAGCTCGCGGACGAAGCGGGACGGCCTGCCGCCCACTCACGGAAATGCCCGGCGAACTTGTGGTTGGAGATGACGACGAATCCGTCGACCAGGCCGGCAGAATCGATATCGTCGACGAGCCAGTCGAGTATGGTCTTGTCACCCACTTTCAGCAGGGGTTTGGGGAAATTCTCCGTCAGGGGATAGAGGCGGATAGCGTAGCCTGCCGCCAGGATAAGGCATTTCATATCAGTCGATTATAAGGCAACGCCGTCAGAGGAATGGCAGATGTAGGCGCTATAGTGACCTTTGAGTTCCGGGAACTGCGCAAGGTATTCCCGCTCGACGGAAGCAAGGATGGACTCGCGGTATGACGGGTCGATCAGGGCCATGCAGCAGCCTTTGAAGCCGGCGCCGCTGAAGCGTCCGCCGTAGACGCCGTCGGTGTGCTCCATTATCTCATACAGGGCCTTGAGTTCGGGCGAACCGGTCTCCCAGTTGTAGATGGACGAGCGGCCGGACTCGAAACTGAGACGGCCGTAAGCGGCCAAGTCTCCCCTTCTCCACGCCTCCGCTCCCTTCACTACGCGGTCGTACTCGGTGTACCAATGCTCGGCACGCCTGCGCCAGGTCTCGGGCAGACGGTCCTTGTACGCATCGTAGACCTCCCTCGGGACTTCGCGCAGGTGCGTCTCGCCGAACTTGCCGTACTCCATGCCCGAGAACGCCTTGAGGGCATAAGCCGCACTGCGGCATTCGTCCACGCGCATGTTGAACTTGGAGCCGGCGAGGGTGCGCTCGACGCCGCTGAAGAAAATGGCGATCTCGTAGGAGGCCATTTCCGGCGAGGTCGGGATGAGTTCGTAACTGTCGTCCAGCGTATCGAGGTACAGGAGGTGGTCCTTGCGGGAGAATATCTCGCAGCTCTGGTCGAGCTTGCCGCAGCTCACGCCGACGTAGTTGTTCTCCGCCGCCATGGCTATGGTGATCATTTCCAGGGGCTTGAGGGTGATGTCGTTGACGCGGCAGAGGGCCGAGAGAAACGCTATCGTGACGGCTGCCGACGAGGACAGGCCCCCGATGGGGAGGCTCCCCTCGATCACGCCGCACAGGCCCGTGGAGAGGGTGTAGCGCTGCGACAGTTCTATGGTGGCGCCGCGGAGATAGTCTGCCCAGTCGAGCTGCCTTTTCTCGGGGACGCTGCGGATATGGAACTGGGCGCGCTTGTCGAACTGGAGCGAAGCCAGTTCAACGACTCCGTTGCGCTTGGGATGGTAGGCAAAGCTGATGCCCTTGTCGATGGCCAGGCCCGTGATCCTGCCGTGCTGATGGTCGCTATGCGCCCCTATCGGGCATATACGGTACGGGCAGAATGCCACCGCATCCGGACTTTTCCGGTATATCTCTTCGAATTTCTCTACGCAGTTCATCTCAGGGGGTTCTTGTCGGATTTGTACCAGGCTATGAATTCGGCGATGCCCTCGTGCAGGCGCACGTGGGGCTTGTAGCCGACTTCCTGCTCCAGGCGGGTCGTGTCGGCATTGGTCTGATAGACGTCTCCGGCCTGCATGGGCAGGAATATCTTCTCGGCGGGACGCCCGACGGCCTGCTCTATCTCGGAGATGAAGTCCATGAGTTTCACGGGGTTGGAGCAGCCGATGTTGTAGATGCGGTACGGGACTCCGTTCGGGCAGTCTTCCGCTGCGGGAACGTGGTCCAGCGTGCGGATGGTGCCCTCGACGATGTCGTCGATGTAGGTGAAGTCACGTATCATGTCGCCGCCGTTGAAGACCTTGATGGGCTCTCCCTTGGAGATGGCCGAAGCGAAGAGCATAGGGGCCATGTCTGGGCGTCCCCAGGGTCCGTAGACGGTGAAGA
>JAFWRQ010000014.1 GCA_017519865.1 Bacteroidales bacterium
ATCGATCTCTACGAGACCGATGGATAATTATTGCCTTGTCCCAAATCAATTATTCTTAAAACGACTGATTTAGAGCAAGTTATTGAAAAGGCTGAAAATATTTACTACTTTTATTTGGATTCCAACTGGGAATTCCGATTTTTCTAACTATCAAAGGTAACCATTTTGGGGACAGGACATTCGAGGACTATCGCTTGCCGATCACCTTAAGGAAGCGCTTATCGTTCATCTGCTCGTTAGTAACGTATTCGCCGTCACTGAAAAATGCATAGGTCGTAATGGGCGTAGGAGCGTTCTGTGCCTCTTCCTTACTTTGCAGATGGATTGCTTTGAACGGTACCCCCTGTTCCTTCGCCACGGCTTCAAGGACAGGAACGTATTTACCGTTGAAGGGACATTGGCTGGTGTAATACAGTACATAGCCCGGTTCGTCGAGATGAGGATGCTTCGCGCACTCCTTGAACCTGGGGGCAATGGCTTCGGCAGAGAACGGCAGATACCAAAGCTGGATGCCGTTGCCGGCCTCGTCACAGACCTTGAATCCCTTATGGTCCAAGAATTTCGGATCGGAAAGGAAAGGCTTCTTCTTGGCAGAAGAAAGGATGCATAACCCAATCTTCCCCTTGCCTTTGCTGTCTCTGATACACTCTTCAAGAAGGTCGTTGGAATAACCATGGCCCTTGAAAGATCCGGATACCCATAGACAGTCAATGTACATATAGTTGTCAGCCACGATAGGGTTCCAGGCATTTTCGGCCGGAATGAATTCGATGAAGCACTTCCCCCGTTCAACGCTCTTCAAGAAAACCAGACCGTCGTCAAAGCGGTCGTACAGCCATGCTTTCTTGGACGATACCTGTACATCCTTATTATTTGATATCGCGCAGCAGATATGCTCCTGTTCCAGGTTGTCTTTTGTAACTCTTATATATTCCATGTTTTGGGGAAAGTCTGATTTGAGGGTGTCAATGATGATTTAGAAGGCTATCCAGTTGCCCGGCATAGGCAGATGTAGGAGTCTGGATTTCTTCCACCAGTTCCTGTCAAAGAATTTGTTTGGCATAGTTACTTTATTTGTCCTTCTTCGGGATCTTGGAACCGAGAACAAAGAAGAATCCAATCAACCCATAGAGAAGAATGGTAACCCCGGCGAACAGGAAGAAATCGCTCCAGGTCCAGTCTCTGCCGGCCACGCTCGTCATCAGCGGAATAGCCACGATATAAATGCCCGTAAACAATGCAAATGACTTGATCAGGCGCTTTTGGTCACTACTCAGTTTCATAAATATATCGAATATGTGAACAAAAATAATAATTAATCTCTGAAAACCAGGCCCCGTGATCCGTATTTGAAAAATTGTACTATATTCGCAGCGTCAAACAACAATAATAACTAAACAACCAATGAGAATCCGTCTTGTTATAGCAGCACTGTCTGCGGTGGTCGCCGTATCTTCCTGCGGTCCTGTCAAATATTCTTCTTCCGAGAATCTCAACCTGAAAAGCGTAGATGAATATGCCTTCATCGAGCCTGTAGCGGACATTCTTTATTTCGACAAGAAGAATAAGCCGGTTTATGATTATGAGTATTCCGAAGCGGCTTCAGACCTTGTCACCTCCATCGTGTCTGCACAAAGGTATCCGTTCTCGGGGGTCATACGCATGGATTATGACGGGTCGGACCGTGAGATCCGCAAGTGGATCCAGAACATCGGTTCCGTTTCGACGTCCCGCCTGAACAGGGTGAGGGTCCCGAATGATCTCCTCGATGCCATTGACCGCAGCGGTCACCGGTATGGCGTTGTAATCTATTCTTCCGGTTACATACGTTCCAGGGAGGCCATACGTTATGAGGAGACTCAGGAGGCCATTGGAAACGTAATCGGAGCCGCCCTTGACGCGATATTCAGCAAGAAGGACAAGGACGACAAGAAAAAGTCTTCATACGAGCCGTATTCAAACCCTCAGAACAAGACACCTTATGACTGCAACATGTATTGCGTGGTGATAGACACGGAGAGTGATGAGATAGTCCACTATATCCATCCTCTGCCTTTCCTCGAGAATGATCCTCTCGACGGCAGGGATATGGAGAGCATGCTCAACAGGTTGCTGAGGGACTTCTGGGAATGAGTCGTGTTGCTGCCTAGAAGCTGATCTTGGATTTCAGGCAGTAGTCGATGGCTGCTGCGTTGCCGCTCTTGGCAGCCAGCGAAGCGTAATAGTAGGTTTGGCTGATGTCGCGTGAAGCGTACTGCATGGCCAGGTCGTAGAGGGTGTACCCGAGGGTCTCGTCCTTGAACTTGCTCTTGCGTATCTCCTTTTCGGTGGTATTGAACATCCGGCAGTAGGCGGCTACTGCTTCCTCGTAGAATTGTATGGCGCGCGTCTTGTCGCCCTTGCGGGCATAACAGTCGCCGAGGGCGTCGTACATCCAGTAATCGAGAGTCAGGGACTTTCCGAGGTTCTCGTCCAGCCAGTCGTTGGTGAGGGCAATGCAGTCGTCGTTGCGCCGGAGGATGTTCAGGACCATCGCATATTGATACTCGCTGTACATCGTGAGGACGTCCATCTCCTTCAGGGTTGCGAAGATATTCGCCGCCTGCTGGTATTCCTTGGCGTCCAGATGTCCCTTGAGTTCCTGAGCCAGGGCTTCGGCGGGGCTGAGCTCCTCTTCGGCAGGTTCGGCCGGTGCGGAGGCAACCTGCAGGTCCTCCTCGAAGCGGTCGTCGACGATCAGCCTGTCACCTTCCTGCGAGACGGTTCCGAAGCAGTCGAAAGCGGAGTTCCCTACCAGCAGCGGTACCGTCTGCTTGGTGACGACGAAGGCGGGGAGATTCTGGACGATGACCTTGCCGATCTTGAGGTTGCGTATGACGAAAGAAGCAGCCTTTGTCGATGTGCCGTTGGGCATCTTGACCGTAGTCATGCCGTTTACGTCCGCGTCGGCGATATAACCGTTCTCATACAGGAACATGTATGTGGTCGACGACACGCTGGCATACCAGCTGTCCGGCGTATAGTAAGTCCTTACGCCTACGCCGTTGACGGATGCGTTCATCGTGTATCTGCCGTCAGACTCCCGGTTGAGGGGTATGACGGTCTGGGCATCAAGGATGGCCGGAGCCAGCAGGGCGAGGGCCCATGCAAAAGCGAGTTTCTTCATTTCAATGTATTGAAAGTCGGCGTACAATATTCCAAAGATAGTGATTTTTTGCATTTACACGAAAATTCGTATATTTACATATGCACTGACCGTGAACAGAGTAACAACCCATAAACATAACCAAGCATGAAAAACAAAGTCCTAGTATGCCTGGCGCTTCTGTCGGGTCTGGCTGTACAGGCATTGGCCCAGCACCCGAACCCAACCATCAGCTATCTTGAGATATACGATGTCGAGAGCCGCACCCATCGCGTCATCAAGGAGTTTCCCTTCGTGGTCGAGGCTCCCAACTGGACGCCTGACGGCAAATGGCTGGTCGTGAACAGGGGCGGAAAGCTTTACAAGATCGCCCCGGACGGCTCCACGGACCTTCAGGAGATAAACACAGGCTCCATCGTCGGTTGCAACAACGACCACGTCATCACGGTGGACGGCAAGTGGATAGGCATCAGCAGCAACGACCCGGCCAACCGCCAGTACAGTTCATACGTCTACATCGTTCCCTTCGAGGGGGGTGAACCCAGGAAGCTGACTCCTCTCGGCCCCAGTTACCTGCACGGCATCAGCCCCGACGGCAAGACCGTCGCCTACTGTGCCTTCCGCGGCCCCGGCCAGGAGCAGGACGTCTGGGTGATGCCCGTCAAGGGCGGCAAGGAGACCCGCCTGACCGATGCCCCCGGCCTCGACGACGGCCCCGAGTACAGCCGCGACGGCAAGTACATCTGGTTCAACAGCGTCCGCACCGGCCGCATGCAGGCCTGGAGGATGAAGGCCAATGGCAAGGAGCAGACCCAGATGACCTTCGACGAGGATATGAATTCCTGGTTCCCGCACATCTCGCCCGACGGGAAGAAGGTGGTTTACATCGCCTATCACGACTATGAGGTGGATCCCGGCTCGCACATCGCCGACCTCAATGTCCAGCTCCGGATGATTCCCGCCACGGGAGGTGAACCCGAAGTGCTCGTCGAGTTCTTCGGCGGCCAGGGAAGCATCAATGTCAACTCCTGGAGCCCCGACAGCAAGCAGTTCGCTTACATCAGTTACAGGCTTACCGAGGAGGTAGAGGCCCCCAAGAAGGAGATGAACGTCCAGCTCTACTCCGCCCGGTCCCTGATAGGCACGCCCGAGCTTTTCGCCAAGAATCACGAGTATGTGTTCCAGCGGCTTGCGCAGATGGGCTATACAGGTGTCGAGGCCGCCAGCTATGCCGACGGGAAGTTCTCCGGCCTTGAGCCGGCGGCATTCCGCCGCGAGCTCAACAAGGCCGGCCTGGAGTTCGTCTCGTCGCACACCAGCCACGCCCTCAGCGCATCGGAGCTCGCTTCCGGCGACTTCACCGAGGCGTTGAAGTGGTGGGACGCTTGCATCGCGGCGCACAAGGCTGCGGGAGTCCGCTATCTGGCGATGTCCTATTCTCCTCCCCTCAAGACCGAAGCCGAGATCAAGACCTATGCGGCCTATCTCGACGCCATCGGCGCGAAGTGCAATGCCGCCGGCATACGTTTCGGCTATCACAGCCACAACCATGAATATGCCAAGGTCGGAAATACGACCATGATGGACGGATACATCTCCAACACCAAGCCCGAGAACGTTTTCTTCGAGATGGACGTTTACTGGGCGGTCATCGGTGGGGCGAGCCCGGTGGAGTATTTCAACAAATATCCCGGCCGCTTCGAGGTTCTCCACATCAAGGACAAGTACGAGATCGGCCAGAGCGGAATGGTGGGCTTCGAGGCCATCTTCAACAACGCCGCGAGAGCGGGCATGAAAGAGTATGTCGTCGAGTTGGAGTATGCCAGCACCAGGAACATCCTGAAGGGTCTGCGCGAGAGCGCCCTCTTCCTTCGCAACTCTTCCTATGTAAAGCCGTCGTACAAATAGCATCATACGCAAAAGGGGTATAGGATTCCGCAAATCCCGTCCCCTTTTGATTCCGACTTTTCTTATATTTGCAGAACGAAGCCATCGTTCTGCATTTTTTATGGAAAAGCATTTCACTCTCCCTTACGAAGGCGGCCTGATCGAGACCGACCTGCCTGCCGGCATCCTGCACAATTATGAAAAGATCTGGACGGACATCTACCCCGAGTCCCGCCAGGCATCGATCGCCGTCGCCGACCTCGTCGTCGACGCCATCAAGTCCTGCGAGGGAAGGCTTTTCCGCCTGGGACTGACCACCGGCGCCACGCCGGTTACGCTGTATGAGGAACTTGCCCGTCGCTGCCGTGCCGGGGATGTGTCTTTCCAGCAGGTCGAGATCTTCTCCATCGACGAGTACTATCCCGCGTCCGAGAATGACCTCCAGAGCCGCAATCACCGCCTGCATACCGCGCTCCTGGACCAAGTAGACATCCTTCCCGAAAATATCCACATTCCCGACGGTACGGTCCCGCAGAAAGACGTTTCCGACTATTGTGCGGCATTCGACCGCCAGGCTCGCGACCTCGACCTTCTGGTCATAGGTATAGGCGAGGAGGGTCAGGTGGGCTTCAACGAAGCAGGCAGCAATGAAAAGACCCGGACACGTACTGTGAGGCTCTCATACAAGTCGAGGAAACGGCAGTCGCGGAACTTCAACCACGATTTCTCGTCCACGCCGGAGAGTGCCATAACCATGGGCATCGGAACGATGCTCACTGCAGGCCGCATCATCCTGATGGCCTGGGGAGAAGACAAGGCCGAGGCAGTCAAGGCCGTCGTCGAAGGCGAGATCACCACGGCCTGTCCGGCATCACTCCTGCAGCGCCACGACCACATCCGTTTCTTCACGGACGAGACGGCCGCCAGCCTCCTGACGCGGGCTGTTGCTCCCTGGCTCGTCGGCCCGTGCGACTGGACGCCGAAACTCGTGCGCAAAGCCGTTGTCTGGCTTTGCCTTACCGTCGAAAAACCTATCTTGAAACTCACGGAGAAAGACTATCTGGAGAATTCCCTGGGTGGTCTGCTAGAGTACTACGGAAGTTTCGACAAGGTCAACATCGACGTGTTCAACGACCTTCAGCATACGATAACCGGATGGCCCGGCGGCAAGCCGGGAGCGGACGACAGGTTCCGCCCGGTAAGTGCCACACCGTTCCCCAAGACAGTTCTGATCTTCTCGCCCCATCCCGACGATGACGTCATCTCGATGGGCGGAACGTTCATCCGTCTCGTGTCCCAGGGCCACGACGTCCACGTCGCGTACCAGACGTCCGGAAACGTCGCCGTGCACGACGACGTCGTATTGCAGCACATGGACACCGCTTTCCAGCTGGGCATGGCCGACCGTTTCGCCGAGGTGAAGGCGCTCGTGGACGCCAGGATCCCCGGCGAGCCGGAGCCCCGGGCGCTGCTGGACCTCAAGGGCGCCATACGGCGCAGCGAGGCCCGCTCCGCCGTCCGCTCATTCGGCCTGGATGCCGACAGGAACGTGCATTTCCTCAACCTTCCCTTTTACGAGTCGGGAGGCATCAAGAAGAATCCCTGCACCCAGGTCGACATAGACATCATAAAGGATCTGGTCCGCAGTCTGAAACCTGATATGGTCTTCATGGCCGGCGACCTGGCAGACCCTCACGGAACGCACCGGGTCTGCACCGAGGCCGCCCTCGAGGCCCTCGACCAGTTGCAGGAGGAAGGGGAGGCCTGGCTTGCCGGGACAAATGTCTGGCTGTACCGCGGCGCCTGGATGGAGTGGGAGCCCGGGCGTGTGGACATGGCCGTGCCGCTCAGCCCGGACGAGGTCGTCCTCAAGCGCCACGCTATCTTCCGCCATCTCTCGCAGAAGGATATCGTCCCGTTCCCGGGCGAGGATCCTCGCGAGTTCTGGCAGCGCGCCGAGGAACGTACGCAGAACACCGCCAGGCTGTACGACCGTCTTGGAATGGCCGAATACCAGGCCCTGGAGGTGTTCCTGAAACTTCGCTGAGGAAGCAGCCTAGAGATTGGCGAAAGTGATCCTGTAGATCTTTGAGGTGGTGTCGTCGCCGATCCAGATGCAGTTGTTCGCGTGGTCTACGTACAGGCTTTCACCGTTATCGATGAAAGGCACGGGATAGGTCATCAGAACCTCTCCGTCCGTAGTACACAGGTTGATGTTGTGCTGCTCGCTGTCCGCTATCCACAATACATCGCGGACCGGATCGTAGCACAGGGCGGCGATTTCCGTCGTGCCCGTGATCTCTGTCCTGGACACGATGCCGTCCTTGAGTGAATACTGGAACAGGATGGTGGGGTCCATCTGGTTGCCGATGAACAGTTTTCCGTCCTTGTACCAGCTTATGCCCTCGAGGCCGGAGTTGGTCCCCTTGCCCACCTCGTCGATGACGCAGATGAGTTCGGAAACGTTGTAGTCAGGGGCTTTCAGCCTCCTGACCTCCTGTTTCCTTTCTACGATGTAGTAGACGTCGCGGGTGTCAGGGTCGAGGGTGACGCCCTCGCAGTCCATCCTGTTCTCCACATAGAACGGCTTGGTGTCGCCCGCCAGGGTGACATAGTATACTCCGTTCTCGTCCGAAGCGGCCAGAAGGCCCTTCCCGTCGGGGGCGAGGCAGAGGCCTGAAACCTCAGGAACCTTGGTGGACACCTCCTCTTCGACCTCGCCCATCACCGGGCGGTATGCCTGGCGCTTGAAAGCGTCCCAGTCGTAGTATGGCCAGCAGTCGGTGTCGAGGGGAAGCCTGGCCTCCTCGCCGTTCAGGAGGACCTTGAACAGGACCTTCCCGGTCCCTGGTTTCCTGAAGAATACGAAGTGGAGGTTTGCGCCCATCGGGACGTCCTGCAGGCGGCACCATACCGGTATGTCGTCGGGGTTCTGGACGGAGTGGTCGTAACCGTTGACTCCCAGTGTCATGAGCAGCGGGAGGAAGGTGTAGTCGTGGCCGAAACGCAGGTCGGCTCCAACCTCTCCCGAGGCTATCCTTTCATCCGCCTTGGCGATGATGTCGTCCACGATGGGCTGGTAGCCGAGATGGTCCGGCCAGGCATTGGCATAGAACTGGAAATCGTCGGCTTTCCAGAGCGCTATGCGGTCCTCGGGAGTAAATATGTCGGTGAAGTCCAGGTCGGTGTCCAGGCTGGCCATTCCTGCTGCGAAGAAATACAGGTAAGAGACCAGGTCCCATTGTTCCTCTTCGGGGACGGCCTTGTCCGGATCATTGAACAGGCGCGAGAGTATGCCTTTGTAGTCCACGGTTCTCTCGATGTATTGCTCCCATGTCTCGTCGAAAGCGAGGGGAGTACGGGGAAAGACCTCCCTGCGGAAAGGATTGCTCCTGTCCATCGGAAGGATTGCGGGCAGGAAATAGACTCCGAAGTTCTCCATGATGTCCAGTCCCGGGTTCTGTCCTTTGAGACCCAGGCAGAAAGCCGACATGGTCATGACGCATCTGGTCGAAGTCGATGTCCACGCCCTGACCTTGGCCCCGTCCGGAAACACGTCGGGATAGTTGGCGTACATCCGCGCGGCGAGGTCCTGTTGTTGCTGCCAGCCTTTCCTGGACAGGTCCCCTGTGCGGTAGCGTACGGAGGGGAACAGGCTGTCGAAGCGGCTCTTGTAGTCCAATCCTTTCGCGGTGAGGTTTCCAGCCTCTTCCTGCGATGAGAAGACGCTGTTCAGCCTCGAATACATGTCGCTCTGCCAGGCATAGCGGGCTCCGTGACGGCCGTAGTGGCTGATGTAGAAAGGTTCGTAGCCTTCCGGTGCCGGCGTAAGCGCCACCGGTCCGGCTGGACAGAGATAATCTGTGCCGTCGAGGTATTCGGGGTTCGACTCGAGCAGTCTGATCGCGTCGGTACGCTGGGCTTCCGCGCAAAGTGCGCCCGCCAGCAGGACCATGATGGCAAGGAACATTCTTCTTTTCATGCTTTCTTTTCTTTTTGGTTCTTATCCCTCCACTCGTTGGGGGAGCATCCGTAGATCTGTTTGAAGCGGCGTGAAATGCTCTTCGTGTCATTCTCTCCCAATGACAGGGCGATGTTGATCACCTGGTCTCCCGTGTTCAGGAGCATCTCTGCGAAATGCTTGATCTTCAGGTCAGTGATATATTGGTATATGGTCTGCCCGGTCACGGTTTTGAACCTGCGCTCGAGCAGTCTCCGGGACAGCGCAACTTCCGCGGTGACGTCCTTGACGGAGATTTTCTTCTGGTAATTCTTGTGGATGAACTGGACGGCTTTCTGTATCTGCGCATCGTCCGTCGCGAAAGCCGCCGTCGACATCCTTCCCACTATCTTGACAGGCTTCAGCACGACGTCTTCGACCGGTGCTCCCGGGAAACTGACCATACGCTCGATGAGCTGGGCGGCCTTCCAGCCGCCGTCTTCGATGTCCACGTGGATGCTGGACAGCGTCGTGCTCCCTAGGCTGCACAGCAGTTCGTCGTTGTCGACGCCTATGACCGAAACTTCCGAAGGGATGCGTACCCCCGCGGAGTGGCAGGCCTCGATGAGGTTGTTGCCCTGGTTGTCGTCGCAGGCCATTATGCCGATGGGCTTCGGAATCATACGCAGCCATTCCGCCAGCCGGTCACGCTCATAGTACCACAGATGGTCTATGTCCTGCATGTTGTACGGGAAGAATGAATCCCCGAAGCCGGCTTCCTCGATCTCCTTGCGGAAGCCTTCGCAGCGTTCGTCGGACCAGCATACGTGGTTGAAGCCGAAGAATCCGAAATGCCTGAATCCGCGGTCGATGTAGAAGCGTGCCGCCATCCGCCCCGTACCGATGTAGTCGGCCGTGATGTTCGGTATGGTCGTGAAGCGTTTCTTGAAATCCTGGGCGACCGCTGCGATCCCGTTCCTGGCGAACAGCCCGACGTCGTCGGTCTCCTCGAACTGCCCGATCACGGCGTCGGCGCCCCAGTCCTTGGCCCACGTGACGACCCCCGGGATGCCTATCTGCGCTTTGTAGGCGGGCGGCATGCGGCATATCGCCCACTGTTCCTTGCAGCGGGAGTAACTGACGATCCCCTTAAGGAGCTTGTTGGCGAAGGACTCGGTGAAGTCGGTGATGATCAGCAGGCGGAGCATGTCAGTGACGGTGATAGGAGATGCCGAGTGATTCGTAATAGGGGTATTCGCGGTCGGTAATGATGCTGAAGAACCGGTCGAAGTCTTCCGTAAAGGCAGGATCGTCGGAGACGGTCGTCTTTTCCCACGCGGGGCTGGCGTTCCAGCCGCGCTCGAACAGTCCGAGCGCCTTGGGGAAGATATAGTATGTCACGTGGTCGAAACTGCGGAGCGTCTCCGCCCACAGCTGCCCCTGTACGCCTATGATGTTCCCGCGGGCTTCGGGGAGCAGAGGGGTCTTGCCGGCATCCGCCTGCGATATGTCCGCCATCCGTCCGTAATCGTCCCACCTGACTGAACGGTAAGTGTCGTAAGGGAGCAGCGAGAATGTGCGCCGCTCATCGACGAAGCCGCCCCAGGAATGCCCTCTTTCCTCCTTTCCGTAATCGTATGCGAAATCGAGGTAGCAGTTCGGAGCGTTGGAGATCACTACGGGAATTCCTTGATTGGCGAACTGATAGGCCAGCTCGTCCTGTCCGTGGGACACCGTCCAGAGATTGGCGAAGGCGAGGTTGCGCTTGAGCCTTTCCAGTGTGGCGGGTTCGAGACCCTGGCAGATGTCCTGCCAGCCGGCGATCTTGACGCCCCTTTCTTCAGCGATGTCCAGCACACGGTTGATGTAATAGTCGATGAGCCAGGCGGTGTCGGCCTTTCCGTTGGCCTCCAGCAGCGCCAGGCAGGCCGGAGAGCCTGTCCAGGCCCCTTCGGGCACTTCATCTCCGCCGATATGGATGGCCTCGAGCGGAGCCCCCGCCTCTTTATACATGGCGATGAGCGAGTCGAAGACCTTTCCTATGAAGGCATAGGTGGAGGGGAGAGCGACGTTGATGACATTGTCGGTATAGTCCTGCACGGAGACATATTCGGACTTGTCCTCAGGCTCCGAAAGCAGGTATGTCCGGTCTCCCGTGCGGGCTGCGCGGACCTCCATGGACTTGACCGCTGCGCGGGAATGTCCCGGAGTATCGAACTCGGGGATGACACGGATGCCGCGGTCCCAGGCGTGTTCGAGTATCTCCACGAAGTCCGCATGGGAATAATACCCGTTGGCAGGCGATGCGGCATCATCCCTGTCGAGTGACCCGCAATATGTCGGCTGCAGGGCATAGGGCTCCTTGATGGAGCCGTCCTCCTGAAGTTCCGGTATGCCCCTGAACGCTCCGTAGGAGGTAAGTTCCGGAAGTCCGTCGATCTCTATGCGCCAGCCTTCGTCGTCTCCGAAATGCAGGTGCAGCCGGTCGACCTTGTATTCGACCAGGATGTCGATCAGCCGTAACAGGTCGTCCTTCCTGGTGAAATTGCGGCTGATGTCAAGCATGAGGCCGCGGTATGCCAGGTCTGGCCAGTCGGTGATCACGCAGTCCGGCACATTGAAGTCCTCTGTGTTCTGCCTGAGTTTGTTCAGTGTGGCGACGGCGTGGATGGCGCCTTCCCTGTCGGCGGCTTCGACGTGGATGGCCCCGTCAAGCGTAATCCTGTACCAGCCCGGGACCTGCTGCGGGTCGTATTTGGTGTCGTTGACAGCCAGGTACTGGATATTCGTGGTGCCCTCGCGCACTTCCACCTGTTTCAGGCGGGGGATGATGTCGAAGACTCCGGTGGCGACGTGATGCCACTCGAAAGTCCTGGCCTTTTCCGCCGGCAGGAAACTGTATGAAACCTTGAGAGGCACGGGCTTTTCACCCTTCTTCTGCAGGTAGAATCCTTCAGGGGCGCGGCATTGGTTCACCAGGGGCCGGGCTGAATAGGAGAGGGACATCGTCTTCCCGTCCGTATCGGTCCCGGGTATGACCCGGTACAGGGTCCCGCTCACGTGTTCGATGGCCGCGGGCGCTCCTTCCTGCATCGTGACCGGGGTACGGAACTGGCCGAACCAGATGGTCCAGTCCGTTCCGGCCGGAGGGTTCAGTATCTGCATGGTGTGGAGGGCTGTTCCGCTCTCCGGGTCGGTGGGGCCTTCGGTCCATACAACCCTGCACGGTGAGGAGCACGAGGCGTATAGCGCGCACGATAACAAGAGGTAAAAAAGGTGCTGTACCTTCATGGTATGGTCTGTTTGTTACTTCAATACAAAGATGGCAAAAAAACTAAACCGTTTCAATATGTTGACGCAAATTGCGTATTTAAATGCGCAAAATTGCATTTGTCGAAAATCCTGAATAAGTAATTTTGCAAAAAAACTAACCCAAAATCATTTTTATGAAAGCCAACAGAATCATATTGTTCCTCTTGGCGATGTCTGCGACGCTGAGCCTCGGCGCCCAGAACAGGACCGTCAAGGGAACGATCACAGACGGTGCTACAGGGGCTCCTGTCCCTTATGCATCGGTCGTCGTCAAGGGTACGACGACCTGGACCACGGCGGATGCCGACGGTCAATACACGATCGAGGCTCCCGCCAGCGGAATCCTCTCCGTAGGCATCCTCGGCTACGTGGACGCTGAAGTCGCGGTCGAGTCGCGCAGCGTGGTGGACATCGTCCTCCAGCCTGAGCTCGACCAGCTCTCCGAAGCAGTCGTTATCGGTTACGGTGTCCAGCAGAAGAAACTTGTCACCGGCTCGACCATCCAGGTCAAGGGTGACGAACTGGCCAAACTCAGCACGACTTCCGCCCTCAACGCCCTCCAGAGCCAGAGCCCCGGTGTCTCCATCACCCAGAATTCCGGCCAGCCTGGCCGCGGCTACAAGGTCAACATCCGCGGTATCGGCACCACGGGCGATTCCGAACCGCTCTATGTCATCGACGGAGTTGCCGGAGGTGACATCAACACCTTGAACCCCAATGACATCGAGTCCATCGACATCCTGAAGGACGCTGCGTCGGCCGCCATCTACGGTGCGCGCGCCGCCAACGGCGTCGTGCTCGTGACCACCAAGCAGGGCAAGGAAGGCCGTATGGTCGTCTCCTATGACGGTTATGTCGGAGCACAGTACATCGCAAAGATGCCCGACATGGTCGATGCCAAGGAGTATATGCAGCTCTACAACCTTGCGAGGGAGAACTCCGGCGTCGCTCCCGTCGACTTCGCCTCCGTCCTTCCTGCCAACCTCTACCAGTCCATCGTGAACGGCAGCTGGAAAGGCACCAACTGGGTCGAGGAGATGTACAACAAGGGCGCACGTACCCAGAATCATTCCCTGAACATCGCCGGCGGTTCCGCTGACAACAAGATCTCCATGGGTCTCTCTTACACCGGACAGGACGGTATCCTCGGATGGAACCAGATCGAGCCGATGAACGCCAAGTACAAGAGGTACACGTTCCGCATCAATAGCGATAACGTCGCCATCAAGCGCCATGACCTCGATGTCCTGAAGTTCGGCGAAACCCTAAACTTCAGCTACGGCGAGAACAGCGGCATCGGCGAGGGCGACATCTACGAGAGTTCCCTGCACGACGCCATCGGCGCCACCCCGCTCCTCCCCGTCTATGTCAAGGATGCCAATGGCAATATAACCGGATTCTACGACGAGGAAGCACGTGCAGCCGACGGCTGGAACTTCTTCAGCGATTCCAAGCACCCTATCGGCCTCGACTACTTCAACCGCGGCCGTAACATCCAGAAGTTCTACTCGATGCACGCCAGCGTGTACGCCGAGCTTCAGCC
The DNA here is from genome assembly GCA_017519865.1 of Bacteroidales bacterium. Taxonomy (GTDB): domain Bacteria; phylum Bacteroidota; class Bacteroidia; order Bacteroidales; family UBA932; genus Cryptobacteroides. Next base: position 13,828 of record JAFWRQ010000014.1, read on the forward strand.
AATCAAGAACCTCAGGTTCAGGACCCAGTTCGGTTACCGGATGTCTGCCTCCTCCACCAGGAGGTACAAGATGATATACTACCTGAACGCCTCTCAGTACAGCGTCAACGACCAGGTCACCCAGAATCTCAAGCTCAACCATCGCTACACCCTTGAGAATACCGCCTCATATCATTTCGACATAAACACCGACCATGTGTTCGACACCGTGCTCGGACAGTCCATCGAGAAGTGGGGCTTCGGCGAGAGCGTTAACGCATCCGCATTCAACAGCATCTTCCCCAACGACTTCACCCGCGCCTGGCTCTCCAACACCAAGCCTTCGCTGCTCAACGAGATCTCGGCTTCCGGGTCGCCTTCATCCCAGGGTGCCCTCGCATCCTTCTTCGGACGTGTGAACTACAGCTTCAGGGACACCTACCTGTTCTCGGCCACGGTCCGTGCAGACGGTTCCTCCAACTTCGCCCGCGGACACCGCTGGGGCATCTTCCCCTCCGTGTCGGCAGGCTGGATCCTCTCCAACGAGCCCTGGATGTCCGGCACCTCCGGATGGCTGGACTTCCTCAAGGTCCGCGCCAGCTGGGGCCAGAACGGTAACGCCAGCATCGACAACTTCCAGTACCTGACCACCATCTCCCTGTCCAGCAGCGCCGGATACTACTTCGCCAACAAGGCCGCCCTTACCACCGGCGCGAAGCCCGGCGTCCTCGCCAACCCCGACGTCAGCTGGGAGACTTCCGAGCAGACCAACATCGGTCTCGACGCCCGTTTCTTCAACTCCAGCCTCGGCCTTACCGTCGACGGATATGTCAAGGATACCAAGGACTGGCTGGTCCAGGCCCCCATCGCCGGCGTGTACGGCTTCTCCGCTCCTTATGTCAACGGCGGTGACGTGCGCAATACCGGTGTCGAGGTCTCCATTGACTACGGCAAGCACACCGGTGACTTCACCTACGGCGTGAAACTCAACGGCGCCTACAACAAGAACATCGTCACCCGCATCGCCAATGCCGAGGGCATCATCCACGGCGAAGACGACGTCCTCAGCCAGGGTACTTCCGAGATGTATCGCGCCCAGGTAGGCTATCCCATCGGTTATTTCTACGGCTACAAGACCGCTGGAGTCTTCCAGAACCAGAACCAGGTGAACTCCACCGCCGCCAAGTATGAGGACGCCAAGCCCGGAGACCTGATCTTCGTTGATATTGACGGGAACGGCAAGATCACCGAGGAGGACCGCACCATGATCGGCAACCCTCATCCCGACTTCACCGCAGGCCTCAATCTGTGGATGGCCTGGAAGGGCTTCGACTTCAACGTCACCGGCTATGGTGCATTCGGACAGCAGATCGCCAGGTCCTACCGTTCGTTCTTCGACCGTCCGACCGACAGCTATACCCGCGACCTTCTCAACTGCTGGAGCGGTGAGGGCACTTCCAACCGCCTGCCCCTCTGGACCACCTGCGCCGACCGCAACTGGTCCAACATCTCCGACATCTACATCGAGAACGGCGACTTCTTCAAAGTCTCCAACGTCACCGTCGGTTATGACTTCGGCCGTCTCATGCGGAGCAACCTCATCAGCAAGGCCCGCCTCTACTTCTCTGCCCAGAACCTCCTGACCATCACGAAGTATTCGGGTATGGATCCGGAGATCGGCTACGGCTTCGATCAGGACTGGGTGTCCGGCATCGACCTCGGTTACTATCCGAGCGCCCGTACCTTCCTCGTTGGTGTCAACATTCAATTCTAGCGCGTTATGAAAAAGTTCATCAAATACCTTTCGGCTGTCGTTGCGGGTTCCTTGCTTCTCGCAGGCTGCGAGAACTTCCTGGACACGGTCAGTTATACCGAAAGCAACACCAGTAACTTCCCCGCATCCGAAACGGATGCCCTGCAGCTCGTGACAGGTATCTACAGCGTCCTCAACCAGGCCGCATACGAGCCCAGCGCCCACTCCTTCATCGCTAATCTGACGGCTTCCGACGAGTGTTTCGGCGGTGGCGGACAGGACGATTATGAGATTCAGGCCTACGACCATCTGCTCTATTTCGAGCCCAATGCCCAGCTTGACTACTGGGAGCCTTTCTATTCCGGCATCACCCGTGCGAACATGGCAATCGCCAACCTTGACAAGGTCGAGGACGAGCAGCTGCGCAACCAGCTTTTAGGCGAGGCATATTTCCTCCGTTCCTATCTCCTGTTCGACCTGACGCAGCAGTTCGGCGAGATTCCGTTGGTGTCGTCCATTCCGAACTCGGTGTCCGAGGCTGCCGAATATCCCGCTCCCGGTACCATCGAGGAGATCTACGGAACCATCGCAGCCGGCCTGCAGAAGGCCATCGCGATCATGCCTTCCAAGCCTTGGGACCAGTGCGTTTCCGGCCTTCGCCACGCCACGAAGTGGGATGCCGAGGCCATGCTGGCACGCGTATACCTTTTCTACACCGGCTTCTACAGCGACAAGGAGGGCAAGAGCATCACCGCTCTCCCGCTCATCGACCTTGAGACTGGCGAGCTCGCTTCCGGCACCATCGGCAAGGATGAGGTCGTCAAGGGACTCGAGGACTGTATCGCCAACAGCGGCCATAAGCTCGTGTCCGATTTCCGCCTGATGTGGCCTTATATGAACTCCGCCACCAAGGCTGATTACAAATATGCCCAGGGCGTTTCCGGCACCTGGATCACCGACGACGTCAATCCCGAGGAGATGTTCAGCATCTGCTTCTCCAATGTCGCCGAGTCGTCCCGCAACCGCAACAAGTTCGACCAGTACCTCGGCGTACGCAAGCGTTCCAACTACGAGGTGAACGCCTTCCCGTTCGGCCGCGGCTACGGTATGGCCACCGTCAACCCTTACGTATGGGAGCAGTGGGAGAAGGACGAGCCCGGAGACATCCGCAAGGCCGCATCCATCTACTACATCTATGATGAAATGGAGAATGCAGACAAGGACTATACCTGGGGCAATGACCAGCAGATGGAGGAGACCGGCTACTGGCAGAAGAAATACCAGGCCTGGGGAGCAATGGTGAACGGAAAGTTCTTCTATGAGTTCTCCTCGATTCCCGAGTATGGTGGATCCGGAAGCGACCTCGGCCGCGGCCATTCGCTGCAGAACGTCCAGATCATCCGCTTCGCCGACGTGCTCCTGATGCACTCCGAACTCACTGACGGCAAGGTCGTCTATAACGGCAAGAGCGGCATGAACGCCGTCCGTGCCCGCGTCGGCCTGCCTGACAAGGCATACAGCGTGGACGTCCTTCGTCTGGAGCGCCAGCATGAACTTGCCTTCGAAGGCATCCGCTGGGGAGACATGCGCCGCTACGGCAAGGCATATTGCATCAAGGCCCTCGAGACCCAGTTGGGCCAGCCTATCCGCAATAATTCCTCGAAGACCGTGATGAAGGACCAGGGTGTCGGCTACAAGGCCCGCTACGAGGCCACCTGGGGCTTCCGCCCGTTCCCTCAGTCCGAGGTCAGCCTGTCGGCCGGAGTTCTCAAGCAGAACGAAGGCTGGACCGACCCGTCCACCGCTCAGTATACTAACTGGAAATAGTGGTTATTAGTTGGTTAAATGGTATTGAATCGCCGCGGTTCCCTCGAGGGGCCGCGGTTTTTCTTTGCGAAATGTCAGAGCTTGGCACCGAAGCGGAAGATCAGGCAGCACGAGAGGGTGCTGTTCCCTGCCACCGACGGGTCTGAATGGAACGTATGGCCATACTGGAGGCGGTAACTGAAGTTCCGGTCGGCGCTCAGTATGTGGGAGAAGCAGACCTGGGCAAGGGTCGTGACCGTGCCGGAGTCGGACAGGTCGGTCTGGAAGCGGTCGGTGCGCGCTGAAAGCGCCATTGTCGGCCGGAACCAGCAGCCTCCCATCACGAAGAATCCGTCGCTGAGCAGCCCGTCGGTATTGCCGTAGATGTTCTCGCCACGGGCGAACCAGCGCCCGTCATCATACCAGAAACCGGCGGTGAAGCGGTTGCGTACGAGCGCCTCCCCGCCGTAACGTCCGATCATCGTGCCTGCGGAGAATTTCCATCTGCGGCCCGGCTGCAGGACGACCCTGCCCTGGAAATCCTTGGCGCGGTTGTCGTCCTTGAACGAATACCCGTTGCCGATGAACAATCCTGCGACTATATTCAGGACATTGAAGCCGTCCTTCGGCCAGAACATGCCTTCGATGAGCACCCCGCAGTCACGGCTCCTGGAATTGACGCCGGTGAGGTCGCGGGAATACCCTCCGAGATAGGAAGCCGACTGCGAGTATCCAACTGCTTCAAGGGTCCTGGGGGAGTATGTCGTCTCCATCAGGAAGGGCATCCTCTGTATGCCGGCCCGGACACGCAGGGCGGGAACCGGATGCCAGGCAAGTTCGTAGCCCATGAGTTTCTTCTGGACGACATCGAAGGAAAGGGATGCTTCAAGTGTGGTTCCGCGGCCGAAAGTCGCCGAGAGCGCGGAGAGTGCCGAGATCTTGCCTTCTTCAGTCTCGGGTACGTAACTGCCTGTCAGAAAGGACGATGCGGACAAATCCGGATGAAACCATCCTCCGGATTGCTGTGCATGCAATCCTGAAGGAAGCAGGAGGAGGAATGATACTGATAAGGCCGGTAGGTGTTTTTTCATAATTCGCAGTCAATTCCAAATATACCGAAATGTCGGGAATCTTCCAATATCCCGTAACGCGTGATATGACGCTTTTTTGGAAATCCGGAGTTTTTTTTCTAACTTACCGGTCGTTTTACCAGCATAAACCGCATAACGAATCACTGATATGGCCAAAAGATCATTTCTAGAAAGGATTAGCGACTTGACGAAAATCACCCATCGCGCAGCGTTTTCCAGCGTAGACAAGCACATCTCGAACCTCAATTTCGAGACACGCTTCTCTAATATGGTGACCTCACGCTACACCTGCAGGTCCTTCTCCGACAGAAAGGTTAATCCTGCGAAGATCCAAAAGATACTCGAGATAGCCCACATCGCCCCTTCCGCCCACGACCGCCAGCCGATCCACGTTTGGGCTGTCACCAGCGACGAGGCTCTCGCACGTATCCGCGAGGTACACAAGTCCTACGACGCACCCGCAGTGTTTATCGTGGGCGCCAACCTTTCTGAAGCGTGGGTCCGCAGTTATGACAACAAGAGCAGCGCAGATACCGACGCCGCCGTCGTCACGCTTCACATGGTCCTTGAGGCTTCCGACCTCGGTCTCGGAGTGGTTTGGATCAGCGATTTCGACCCTGCAAAGCTTGCGGATAAGTTCCCCGAGACCGCCGGCTACGAAGTGACCGGCCTGTTGGCCGTAGGCCAGCCGGATGAAGAAGCCGCGCCTTACGAGCTGCACCACGATCCCAAGCCTTTCGAGGAGTTCTGCACCGTCCTCTAGAAGTACTTTTTCTCCTGGCGGTCCAGAGCGATGAAGATGAATATCAGGATCGTGAAGGCCCAGAGGGAAGAACCGCCATACGACAGCAGGGGCAGGGGTATGCCTATGACCGGCATCAGCCCGATGGTCATTCCCACGTTTATGAAGAGATGCATGAATATGCAGCTCGCCACACAATAGCCGTAGATCCTCGTGAAGGATTCACGGCTTTTTTCTGCGTCTATGATTATACGGGAGATCATGAACACATACAGCAGGATGACGACGGCGCAGCCGATGAAGCCCCACTCCTCTCCCACGGTGCAGAAAATGAAGTCCGTGCTCTGCTCAGGTACGAATCCATAGGTTGTCTGGGTGCCCTGGAGGAAACCTTTGCCGAACAGTCCGCCCGAGCCTATGGCGATCTTTGACTGGTTCACGTTGTAGCCCACTCCTGCGAGGTCTTCCTTCATGCCCAGCAGTACCTCGATACGGGCGCGCTGGTGGTCCTGAAGGACCTCATTGAAGAGGAACTCCGTAGAAAAAGTCAGTATTATGCCCAGCAGGAATGCGCCGATGGCGGCCCAGAGATAAATATGTTTGTCTCGGTAAGCCCGCACCATGCATATCGGAAGGGCACAGGCGCAGACGGCGAGCAGCAGGTAGGCAGGCTTGAACTTCAGCAGGATGGTCCAGCGCCCGGCTGCGCCGGTGATGGCGTCGGCCACGGACGGGTCCACGGATCCGAGGACCGATGCGCCCGGTACCAGCCATTCGCAGACTTCACGCCAGATCTGGGGCAAGAAGGCGAAGAAGAGAAGCGGCAGGCCGCATCGCTTCAGCCATGTGCCGAAGCGCCCCGTATGGATGAAGTAAGCCAGCGTGACTATGCCGGCAAGGACCAGTACTGACGCGTATGACGAGACCGTAAGGGTAAGGATGAACAGGAGGATGCACAGTCCCGCGATGGCCAGCAGCCATCCGGTGAGACCTTCGCGGTAGAGTACGAACAGGAAACCGACATACACGAGGGCGGATCCTGTCTCGCTTTCGGCCACGATGGTCAGCATGGGCAGGCCGATGATCAGCGCCACAGTCAGGAAGTCCTTTACCTTGGTTATCTTGAAGCCCGGTTTGCTCATGGTCGCCGCCAGCAGCAGCGACGTCGTGATCTTGGATATCTCGGCCGGCTGGAATTTCACCGGGCCGAATTCGAACCATGAATGCGAGCCCTTAACGTCCTTTGAAACGAATATCACGAGGACCAGCAGGGCGCCTACAACCACGTATGAAGGTATCGAAATGACTTCCCACAATCGTGGATTCAGGACGAAAAGTATCATTGCGGCCAGCCCCAGCGATGTGATTATCCAGATGAACTGCTTGCCGCTCCTTGCGGACCATGCGAAGATGCTGGAGGGCTCTGAAGAGTGGATGGACGCGTAGATATTGATCCATCCGATCAGTATCAGGACCAGGTAGCAGATGACCAGCTTCCAGTCTACGGCCTGCTTCAGGCCACGCTTGTATTGACTGCTCGGCTCCAGCATATCCTAGTCGGTCTTGACACGCGACATGAGGTCGGCCTGGAGGATGCGGTCCTCCACGTACTTGCGTTCCGGCCTGATGTCGCCAGTGAGGTACTTTTCAACCATCAGCGACGCGATCGGGCAGGCCCAGGTGGCGCCGAATCCGGCATTCTCTATATAGGCTGCGATCGCGATCTTCGGGTCGTCCTTGGGCGCGAAGCAGATGAAAACGGAGTTGTCCGCTCCGCGCGGGTTCTGTGCGGTGCCGGTCTTGCCGCATACGTCAAGACCGGGGATGGCGGCGGCGAAGGCGGTGCCTCCGGCAGAGCCGCCGCCGTTCACGGCCATGTACATGCCGTCGATGACTTTCTTGAAGTTGGTAGTGTCGACCAAGGTGTACTGCCGCTCACGGTATTTGTCCTCGATGCTGACATTCTCGGAGTCCTTGATGATGTGGGGGATGATGTACCAACCGCGGTTGGCCACTGTGGCGCAGAGGTTGGCGATCTGGAGCGGCGTCACGCCGATCTCACCCTGTCCGATGGACAGCGAGATGATCGTCTGGAAGCGCCAGCCCTTGCGGCCGTAGGCTTTGTTGTAATAGGCCGAGGTCGGGATGTTGCCGCCCAGCTCGGAAGGGAAGTCGCTGCCCAGCTTACGGCCGAAGCCGAAGCTCAGCACGTACTCCCGCCACTTGTCGAAAGCGTCCTGGATGGAGTCGTACTTCTTGTTTTCCAGGATGTTGCGGAAGACGTAGCAGAAATAGCCGTTGCAGGAGGTGGCGATGGCGTCCAGGAGCGCCAGCGGCGAGGCGTGGCCGTGGCAGCCGAGGCGCCTGCCGTTGCCGTACGGGAATCCGTGGCTGCAGGGATAGCGGTCCGACGGTTGGAGGACGCCTTCTTCCAGGCCTATTAGTCCGTTCACCAGCTTGAATACGGATCCGGGAGGGTAGGAGGCCATGACCGTACGGTTGAACATCGGACGGTAAGGGTCGTTGATCAGGTCGTTGTAATGCTGGCCGATGTCGGCCAGCTGGTCCACGCTGATGCCGGGGCTGGAGACCATGGCGAGGATCTCTCCGGTCTTGGGCTCGATGGCCACGACGCTGCCGACCTTGTTCTGCATCAGTTGCTGCCCGTAGTTCTGCAGCGTCGCGTCGATGGTCGTCACGATGTCGTTTCCGGGAATGGCCTCGACGTCCATTTCGCCGTCGTTGTACGCCGTCTGTATCTGGTTGTGCGAGTCGCGCAGGTACACGTGGTAGCCCTTGACGCCGCGCAGTTCCTTCTCCCGGGCGGCCTCGATGCCGGTCCGGCCGATGTAGTCGCCGGAACGGTACTCGCCCGGATGCTGCTTGAGGTAGTCGGCGTCGACCTCTGAAACATAGCCGAGAAGGTTGCCTCCGGCATCGACGGGGTAGTCACGGATGCTTCGTATCTGGCCTTTGAAGCCGGGGAATTTGTATTGGATCTCCGCGAACTTCATGTATGTCTGGGGAGGCACCTGCTTGATCATGGTCTGGGACTGATAGCCGATAGTGGAGCGGTATCTGCGGTAGTAAGCCATCCGGTCACGGATGAACTGTACGTCCACGTCCAGTGCGGCGGCAAGTGCCAGCGTGTCGAAGGCCTTGACCTCGCGGGGGGTCACGATGATGTCGTAGGCGGTCTTGTTTCCGACCATTATCTCGCCATTGCGGTCGTAGATGATGCCGCGGGTGGGGTAGATGGTCTCGTAGACCATCGAGTTGTTGTCGGAACTTATCTTGTACTCGTCATGTACGATCTGGATGGAGAACAACTTGGCCAGAAGGATGGCCGTAGCCGCACCCAGGCCTATGAGAAGCTTGTTTTTCCTGCTCAGGTCCATGTGCTACCTCCTGGATCCGCTGGTGCGTTCGGGGGCCAGGATGCTGGCCACGAAGAGCGACAGGATGTAACTGCTGGCCAGGGATGCGGCGAAGCGGATGCCGCTGAACCACAACGGCCGCGTACCGGCGCCGTCAGCCCAGATGTAGATGATCAGGAACAGCGCAATGGCCATAATGATGGCTACGGACATCTTCCAGATGCCCTGCCTCGGCACGGAGATGTCTTCCTTGCGCGCGAAAATCTCGTCTCCGAAGATCAGGCGTATGATGCCCAGGCGGCAGAAGGCTACGGGCACCAGTGCGAGCACGTTGAGCCCGAGCAGTCCGTCGGAGAGCAGGTCCACGGCAAGCCCTGTTACGAAGGCTATGAACAGTGCCGGGATCGTGCCGTGCTTGATCGGTATGAGGAGTATCATGGCGGGCAGGATGGAGATCATTACATACTGCGACAGCCGGAAGAAGTTGGCAATGCAGATCTGTACGATCAGCAGCAACAGGAAATTGATAAGGAACCTCGTCTGTTTCATGGCCTATTCCTCCCCTTGTCCTTCTTCGAGATTCTCGAGATACATGATCTCCTCGCGTCCGGAATTGGACACGACGGTGACATAGCGCAGGGCTGCGAAACTCTGGAACAACTCCACCTCTATCTCGTTCACCGCGCCGTTCACGACTTTGGACGAGCCTGCGATGCCCAGCGGGATGTCCGGCGGGAAGAGCATGGAGTTGCCGCTGGTCCAGACGGTATCGCCGGGCGAGTACTTGTACTGGAGTGGAATCTCCTTGAGTACGGCTCCGTCCATGGTGATGCCGTCCCAGGTAAGCGGTCCTACCGCTCCTTCATTGCCGAGGCGGGCGCTGATGCTAATGCCGGTGTTCATGAAAGACATGCCGTAGGAGTAATGCTTGTCGACTGCGTCTACGATACCGACTATGCCGGACGACGTTATGACGCCCGACTGCGGACGCACTCCGTCTTCATATCCCTTGTTGAGTATGAAGTAGTTGTGCTGCTTGTTGCGGCTGATCTTGACGATGCTGGCCGGGACATGCTCGTAGCCGGAGAATATGAGGGTGGTATCGGTAAGCAGACCGTTTTCCATGGCGGTCTGGACCCTGTCCTGGCTGCGCCTGAGAGCCTCGGTCAGCATGGCGTTCTCCCGGGCGAGGTTCTCATTCTCCGTCTTGAGCGAGAAGTAGTGCCCGACGCTGTCGAAGCCGCCCCACACCCAGGCCATCACCCTGTGCGAGGCCTTGGTGATCCAGATGTCCTGAAGGCTGCCGGAATGCTTGAGCATGCTCAGCGCGGCTATCTCCATAAGGATGAAGATAACCGTGCCGATTACCTTGGCCCATATCTTCCGCTCGTCGACCATTCTACCTCATGAGGAAAGAATAGTTCTCGGTGTTCTTGAGGGCGATGCAGGTGCCGCGGGCGACGGAATGGAGGGGATCCTCCGCCACGTGGAACGGGATGTTGACTTTCTCGGAGAAACGCTTGGCCAGGCCTCTGAGCAGTGCGCCGCCGCCGGAGAGGAAGATGCCGTTCTCGACGATGTCGGAGTAGAGCTCAGGGGGAGTCTGCTCGAGCACGTGGAGGATGGAGGTCTCGATCTTGGCGATGGACTTGTCAAGGCAGTGGGCGATCTCCTGGTAGGTGATAGTGGCCTCGACCGGATGCGCGGTCATGAGGTTCGGGCCCCTGGCCACGAACGGCTCCGGCTCCTCGTCGAGGTTCTGGATGACTGCACCTACGGCGATCTTGATCTTCTCCGCGGTGATCTCTCCGACCTTGATGTTGTGCTGCTGGCGGAGATAATACTGGATGTCGCTGGTGAACACGTCGCCGGCGGTGCGGATGCTGTCCTGGACCACCAGGCCGCCGAGGGAGATGACGGCGATCTCGGTGGTGCCGCCGCCTATGTCGACGACCATGTTGCCCTTAGGGGCCTCGACGTCGAGACCGATACCGAGGGCTGCGGCCATAGGCTCGAAGATCAGATACACGTCACGTGCGCCGGCGTGCTCGGAAGAGTCGCGCACGGCCCTGATCTCGACTTCGGTACTGCCGGAGGGGATGCCGACCACGATCTTGATGTTGGGGGTGAACAGGGACTTGTGCTTGGAGTTCACCTGCTTGATGAAGCCGCGGATCATCATCTCCGCAGCGTTGAAGTCGGCGATCACGCCGTCCCGGAGGGGACGGACGGTCTTGATGCCGGGGTTGGCCCTTTCGTGCATCAGCTTGGCTTTCTGGCCGATGGCGATGCACTTTCCGGAATTATTGTCGATGGCGACGATGCTCGGCTCGTCCAGAACGATCTGGTCGTTCTGGAAGATGATGGTATTGGCCGTGCCGAGGTCCATTGCCAGCTCTTGAGTCAAAAAGGATAGTCCCATATTCAGTGCTTTCTATTCTGTCAAAAAATTGTTTTTGCAATTGAAATGTAAAGGTACGAAAAATAGTTAAATTTGCTGATGATTTTTCGATACATTAATGGATAGAAAAAAATACGTCGTCGTAATGGCCGCCGGACATGGTTCCAGGATGGGGTCGGCGCTTCCCAAACAGTTCATCGAGTTGGGAGGTAAGCCTATCCTCCAGCGTACCATCGAACGCTTCGTGCATGCTTGTCCCGACATCCGGGTCGTCACCGTCCTTCCCAAGGACTATATGCCCAGATGGAAGAATCTCTGCTCCCAGAACAATTTCTACTATCCACAGATACTGGTAGAGGGCGGCATAACACGCTTCCATTCAGTGCGTAACGCCCTCAGGAAAGTCCCTGACGGGGCCGTTGTCGCCATCCAGGACGGTGTGCGTCCGCTGGTCACCCCGGAACTCATCGCCAGGATGTTCGGGATGATGTCCTCGTGCCGCGCGCTCATTCCCGTCCTGCCTTCCGTGGACACCCTCAAGGCCGTCCGGACGGTCAGGAACGCCGCCGGAGAGGAAGTGCTGGAGACCATTCCGGACGTTGTCCTGGACCGTAGTACTGTCTATCGCGCCCAGACCCCGCAGATGTTCCTTTCCGAAGATATCAAGGACGCTTACGGCCTGGCCTTCGATACCGCATTCACGGATGACGCCTCCGTCGCCGCCAAAAAGAATATACCTCTCTCCTATGTCGAAGGAGAGAGGTACAATATCAAGATCACCACGCCGGATGACCTGGACTTCGCGGAGGCTATTCTGTCTCTGAAGAATTGGCGGTGAAACTCACGCTGGAATAGTCCTTGACCCAGACCTGGCGCTCGAACGCCTCGTCCAGGGAGATCATCGTGTCCGTCGACTGGATGTAAGGGATCTTCTGGATTGTATTGAGAAGGACCTCCATGAGGTGGTCGTTGTCGAAGCAGTACACCTTCACGAACAGTGCCGCCCTTCCGGTTACGAAATGACACTCCACTATCTCCGGAATGTGTTTCAGTGAATTTACGACCTGGGGATACTTGTTCGCCTCCGAGAGGACTACGCTGATGAAGGCGCAGACATTGAGTCCGAGGGCCTGGGGCTTGACCAGGAGACGCGAACCGGTTATTACACCGTTGGATTCCAGTTTCTTAACCCTTTGGTGGATGGCTGCTCCGGACACTCCGCACTCGCGGGCTATTTCGAGGAAAGGCATCCTGGCATTGTTGACGAGGAAGGAAAGTATCTTCTGGTCTATCTCGTCGATATGGTAGGTTGTAGACATAGTACTTACGATTCAAAAGCTAAACGTTGCGAATTTAAACAATAATAATTTAAAATCGCAACGTTTAAAATATTTAAATCGTTATAAGTCAATCTATCTTCAGGATTTCCGGCCTCTCCTGTACGACTTTCCGGTCGGTTTCGAATTGTTAATGATAGCCAGGCAATCCGCTTCGGAAAGCTTGGAAGCATCAGTCCCCCTGGGGATCCTGTAGTTGGCCCCGTCCTTCTTGATGTACGGTCCGTAGCGACCGTTGAGGATGCTGATGCCGCTCCCTGCAAACTCGGCGAGCGTGGCATTTGCCGGAGTCTTCTTCCTGCTCTCTTCGAGCAAGCCTATGCATTCTTCGAGCGATACCTTGAGGGGGTCGGTTCCCCGGGGCAGGGAGACGATGCTGTCACCGTGCTTGATGTACGGGCCGAAGCGTCCTTTCATCGCTATGATGTCCTGGCCTTCGAAGGAGCCTACGTTGCGCGGCAGGCGGAAAAGCTTCAAGGCCTCGTCGAGGGTGATGGTCTCTATCAGCTGTCCCTTGTCCAGGCTCGCGAACTGACGGCTTTCGCCCTCGCCCTTCTGGACGTACGGGCCGTATTGTCCGAAGCGTGCGACCACCATCTGCCCGTCCGACGGATCGATGCCGATCTCGCGGCTGACCTTGCTGAACTGTCCGTCTCCGAGGACCTCTTCGACCTTGTGATGGAACGGGCTGTAGAAAGTACCGATGACGTCGTTCCAGACCTTCTCACCCTCTGCGATCTGGTCGAAGTCCTTCTCGACGTTGGCCGTGAAGTCGTAGTCCAGGATGTCGGGGAAATGCCCGACTAGGTAGTCAGAGACTATCATGCCGATCTCCTGAGGCAGAAGCTTGCCCTTCTCGGCCCCGACGGTTTCGGTACGCGCGCTCTCGGTGACGGTGCCGTTCTTCAGGGTCAGATTCGTAACCGGAACCTTCTTTCCTTCCTTATCGCCTTTCACTATATATCCGCGTCCCGTGGTCAGCGTGCTGATGGTAGGGGCATAAGTGGACGGGCGGCCGATGCCGAGTTCCTCGAGTTTCTTGACGAGGGTGGCCTCGGAGTAGCGCTGGGGGGCCTGGGTGAACTTGCATTCCGCCGTGATGCCCTTGTTCTCCATTGTGTCACCGATGGCGACGGGAGGGAGTACGGTCTCCTCCTCGGAGCCGTTCTCGTCGTCGGTGCCTTCCATATATAGTTTAAGGAAACCGTCGAACAGTACCTGCGTAGCCTGGATGTTGAATTTCTCTTCCCTCTTGTCCGAGTCGACCTTGATGGAGGTGCTGAGGACGCGGGCGTCGGCCATCTGCGATGCGACGGTGCGCTTCCAGATGAGGCTGTACAGTTTCTGCTCCTGGGCGGTACCGTCGATCACGGTATTCTCTATGAAGGTGGGGCGGATGGCCTCGTGGGCCTCCTGCGCTCCCTTGGAGTGGGTCTTGAACTGGCGCGAGCGGGAATACTCGGGACCGAAATTGTCCACGATGAATTTCTTGGATGTTCCGAGCGCCAGCGACGAGAGGTTGGTCGAGTCGGTACGCATGTAGGTGATGAGACCGCGCTCGTAGAGGCTCTGGGCCAGGCGCATGGTCAGGCTGACCGGGAAGCGGAGCTTTCTGGCAGCCTCCTGCTGGAGCGTGGAGGTCGTGAACGGAGGAGCCGGGTAGCGGGTGCCTTCCTTCGATTCGATTGAACCGACGGTGAAGCGGGCCCCGATGCTGTCCTCAAGGAACTTGCGTGCCTCTTCGAGAGTGTTGAAACGGGTTCCCAGAGTGGCCTTTACCTTGACGGAAGCAGGCGCGCCCTGCGGGTGGAACACTGCTTCGACGCGGTAGAAAGGCTCACTTTTGAAATCCATGATCTCCTTCTCTCGGTCAACGACCAGGCGGAGTGCGACGGACTGTACGCGGCCTGCGGAAAGCTTCGGCTGGATTTTCCTCCACAGTACGGGAGAGAGCTCGAAACCGACCAGGCGGTCCAGTACGCGGCGCGCCTGCTGCGCGTTCACGAGGTTCATGTCGATGGTCCGCGGATTCCTGACGGCATTCTGGATGGCGTCCTTGGTGATCTCGTGGAAGACGATGCGCCTGGTCTTGGAAGGGTCGAGACCGAGCGTCTCGCAGAGGTGCCACGAGATGGCCTCCCCTTCGCGGTCCTCATCGGATGCGAGCCAGACGATGGAGGACTCTGCGGCAGCCTTGCGGAGTTCGTTGACCACGCGGCGCTTGTCGGCCGGAATGACATACTCCGGCTCGAAGCCCTTATCCACGTTGATGCTCAACTTCTTGTCCTGCAGGTCCCGGATGTGCCCGAAACTTGCCTTTACAGTAAAATCCTTCCCCAAATACTTTTGGAACGTCTTGGCCTTTGCCGGCGACTCCACGATAACCAAATTCTCCATCACTAGTCTGTCTAAATTCAAAATTGACTGCAAAGAAAATCACAAACAGGGCAATTTTCCAAATTTTAATGCGTAATTTTGTCGGGATTGTACACTGCCCAAAAGGGCTCGACGTAGTCGAGAAAAATATATAATATGAAAGACACGACACGCAAGAAAATAACCAAGTGGTTCTGGGTCCTCATCACCGCTCCGGTGGTGCTGATCTTCATTCTCCTCTGCCTGGTTTGGATCTTTGCAAAGATACCTTCCTTCGAGGAGCTCGAGAACCCCGACAGCAAGCTAGCCACGCAGGTAATAGCCGCCGACGGGGAGATCCTCACCACCTTCCATATCGAGAACCGCACTTACGCCAGCTATGACGAACTGGCTCCCAGCCTTGTCCAGGCGGCGGTCGCCACCGAGGACAAGCGTTTCTACAAGCATTCCGGCATAGACATGATCGGCCTTGGACGCGTTTTCTTCAAGACCCTCCTCATGACCGACACCAGCCAGGGCGGAGGAAGTACCATCACCCAGCAGCTGGCCAAGACCCTGTATCCCCGTCGGGAAGTAAAGAGCCGTATCCCCGGATGGTCCAAAGTCGTCATGGTCTGGACCAAACTTAAGGAATGGATCACTGCGGTCAAACTGGAGAGGAACTATACCAAGGAGGAGATCGTGGACATGTATCTCAACTCCATCTTCTTCGGCAGCAGCGCGTACGGCATCAAGGCCGCTGCGCTCACCTTCTTCGACAAGCAGCCTTCCGAACTCAATGTCGAGGAGAGCGCCATGCTCGTGGGCATGGTCAACAAACCCACGCGCTACAACCCCCGCCTCAATCCCGACAAGGCCCTCCAGCGCCGCAACACCGTGCTGGAGCGCATGGAGAGGTCCGGCTACCTCACCAAGGAGGAGTGCGACTCCCTGTGCCTGGTGCCCATCAACGTCGACAATTACCAGGTCCAGGACCACAACGCCGGACACGCCCCTTATTTCCGCGACATGCTCCGCCGCGTGATGTCCGCGCATAAGCCCAAGCGCTCGGACTATTCCGAACGCGAGTTGTATTCCGCCGACTCGATCCGCTGGATCCAGGACGAACTCTACGGCTGGCTGGACAAGAACAAGAAGGCAAACGGCGAGCCCTACGACCTCGACCGCGACGGCCTGCGCATCTATACCACCATCGACTACAAGATGCAGAAATACGCCGAGGAAGCCGTCGAGGAGCACCTCGGCAAGACCCTGCAGAAGAGTTTCGACCGCGAGTCGCGCAACCTCGCTCACAAGCCTTTCGCCAACGACGTCGACGAGGCGGTGCGCAACCGCCTGATGAACCAGGCCCGCCGATGGAGCGACCGCTACCGCCTGCAGAAGAACGCCGGCGTGTCCGAGTCCACGATACTCAAGGGCTTCTCCGAGCCGGAGAACATGAAGATCTTCGCCTGGGGCAAGGACGGCAAGCCGACGGTCATCGACACCACGATGACGCCCGACGACTCCATCCGCTACTACAAGTCCATCCTCAGGGCAGGCTTCATGGCCATCGAACCGGCCACCGGCCACATCAAAGCCTATGTCGGCGGTCCCAACTACCGTTTCTTCAAGTACGACAACGTCGGCCAGGGACGCCGTCAGGTCGGATCCACCATCAAGCCTTTCCTCTACACCACCGGCATCCTCAGCGGCATGTCGCCGGACGAGCAGTTCATGAACAACCCCGTGTCGTTCGTGTTCCCCGACGGTAGGGAGTGGACGCCCAAGACCACCGATGCCGCCCAGTACAGGGGGCGCGCCCTGACCATGCGCCAGGGTCTCCAGATAAGCAGCAACAACATCGCGGCCTCCATAATGAAGAAACTCTGCGAGGGTGACCCTAATTTCTCGCGCGGCCCCGAGCAGATGATCAGCCTGATGCGCTCCATGGGCATCTCCGGCCATATCGAGCCGGTGCCGTCCATCGCCGTGGGTGCCGCCGACCTCTCCATCTATGAGATGGTCGCGGCGTACAACACCTTCCCTTCGGGAGGCGTTTACTGCGAGCCTCTGTTCGTGACGCGCATCGAGGACAACCTCGGCAACGTCATAAGCGAGTTCACCAGCGGCAAGCGCGACGCCCTAAACGAGAACGTCGCCTACACGATGGTTCAGATGATGCAGAACGTCATCAACGGCGGTACCGGAGGACGCATACGCTCCGTGTACGGTCTCCGCGGGCAGATTGCCGGCAAGACCGGAACGACCAACGACAACTCCGACGGATGGTTCATCGGCTATACGCCGTCCATCACCGCCGGCGTCTGGGTCGGATGCGAAGACCGTCAGGTACACTTCCAGTCCACTTCCCTCGGCCAGGGCTCCAATGCCGCCCTGCCCATCTGGGGCATCTGGATGAAGAAGGTCCTTGCCGACGGCACCCTCGGCATCAACGAGGCCGACACTTTCATCGAACCGGCCGGAATGGCCCTGCTGCCCGAGATAATCGGCCACGTGGAGGAGCCGAAGACCAGTTCGGAGAAGAAGGAAGAAGAGTATTATTTCGATTGATGAGATATGTCCAAGTATAGTTCGATCGCAGTTTTCTACGGCAGCGACTCCTCCGAGTGGGAGGTCGCATGCCGGAGCGGGGAGTTTACCGCGTCCCGCATCGACGAGAACGTATATGATGTCTATGAGATCCTTGCCCGTTTCGGCCGCTGGCAGCTGGTCGCATATCGCAAGAGGAACTCCATGCGCGTCATCTTCCCCGAAGGGTCGCGCCCCGAGGTCGACAAGACCGACTGTTCCGTCCGTGTCCTCGGCGAGAAGGTCAAGTTCGACTTCGTGTACATCATGCAGCACGGCAAGCCGGGTGAGAACGGTCTTCTCCAGGGCTATTTCGAGATGCTGGGAGTCCCTTACAGCGGGTGCAACTCTTTCGTGAGCGCCGTCTCGTTCGACAAGTACTCCTGCAAGAACTATCTCCGTGACGTAGACTTTGTCAAATGTGCGCCCGACGCTTTTGTGCGCAAGGGCGCCGACCTCGAAGCCTTCGCTGAGAAGGTCGTCGGAAAGCTCGCTTTCCCCGTGTTCGTCAAGCCCACTGACGGAGGTTCGAGTTTCGGCATCACCAAGGTCAGCCGTCCCGAAGACCTCATCCCCGCTATCCAGTTCGCCTTCTCCGAGGGCCCGATGGTGCTCGTGGAGCAGGGTATAGTCGGCCGCGAACTCACCTGCGCCGCCTATCTTGACGGCAAGGAAGTCAAGGCGCTTCCCCTTATCGAGATCGTCACCGAGAACGACTACTTCGACTACGACGCCAAGTACAACGGCCGCAGCCAGGAGATCTGCCCGGCGCCGGTGTCCGAGGACGTCCGGGTCCTGGTACAGGACACGACGGCCCGGATATATCGCCGGCTGGGCTGCGCCGGAGTCGTGCGCGTGGATTTCATCCTGGCCGAGGATGGCCTCTATTTCCTGGAAGTCAACACTATCCCCGGCATGACCAGCGCTTCACTCGTGCCGCGCATGGTCCGTACGGCTGGGATGGACATGACATCCTTCCTGTCCATCATCATCGAGAATTCCTAAGGAATGCTTCTCGCGGATTTCATACGTGAAGGGACACGGTCCCTCGGGGGCCTGTACCCTGAAAGGGAGGCTCGCAGCATCGTCCTGATGCTGTGCGAGGCCTTTCTGGGGACGCGCAGTTATACTCATATAGTCGAGCCGGGGACAGTCGTTGAGTCGGGCGCCGTGCCGGCCCTCGAAGCCGCGATGGCGCGGCTCCTGGCCGGCGAGCCCGTGCAGTACGTCACGGGCTTCGCGGAGTTCTGCGGGTTCCGTTTCTGGGTCACTCCGGACGTGCTCATACCCCGTCCGGAGACCGAGCAGCTGGTCCGCGAAGCCGTGGCGGAGATCTCCCGCCTGCGGGGGATGCGCGGCCCTTCCGGGCGCGACGCATCCCCGGTGCGGGTACTGGATCTCTGTACAGGGTCCGGCTGCATCGCCTGGTCCGTAGCCCTGCTGGCTCCTGGGACGGAAGTCATAGGTGTCGACGTTTCGGAGGAAGCCCTGGCAGTGGCCCGGGCGCAGGATTTTGCGCGGGAATGCGAGGCTTGTGGAGCCGTCCCTCCGCAATTCATCAAAGCCGACGTCCTTGATACTGAACGGGACTTCTGCCATGGCCCTTTCGACCTGATCCTCAGCAATCCTCCTTACATAATGGATTCCGAAAGGGACCGTATGCATCGCAATGTGGTCGACTTCGAACCCGGCATCGCGCTGTTCGTCCGCGATGACGACCCTTTGGTTTTCTATCGTGCTGTTGCGGAGTGGTCGAGGCGTTTCCTGGTAC
Source organism: Bacteroidales bacterium (assembly GCA_017519865.1). GTDB lineage: Bacteria > Bacteroidota > Bacteroidia > Bacteroidales > UBA932 > Cryptobacteroides. Next base: position 33,032 of record JAFWRQ010000014.1, read on the forward strand.
CGGACGGGATGGGGATTTCCGAAATCAATGAACGTCTTGGTGACGGGACTGCCAGGGTCTTCCGCGCCGCAGGGTTCACCCATACCGCTGTCGAAAAGGACATTTTTGACAGAAACCGTTTCGTTAAGTATTCCGAAATCGCCTTCTGAGAGGCCTCCAGGCTTGTTTTTCCTTTTTATCCGTTTCCATTTTGTGCAAACGGATAAATATCGCTCCCTTTGCATAACTAAAGGAAGTATGCTATGAAGAACAAGTCTTTTATCCGAGTGGCGGCCCAGGCGCTGCTGCTCACGGCACTTTTCTCCTGCGAGAGATTCCCAGCAGTCGATGAGCCGGACGACCCTTCGCCGGTATCCCTTGAAGAATTGGCGAAGATCTTTTCACGCCTGCCGCTGGAGCAGGAGCATCTCGATGAAGTACACACTGCAGTATCCTCGTCCCTGGAGTATGGCTATGACGAAGAGTATACGATGGCGGACCTCTTTACATCGCCGGGGTCCGGGGTAGGGTCCCGGTCCGCCGGGACGAAGGCCCAGGCGGACCGGTGGTCGCGGCCGCTGCGCACCCTGCTCGAGGATTATCTCGAGCAGGCTTACGCCACGCGTGCCGGCGACACTCCCGGAAGCGCCTCCGAGTACATCGCGGCTCTTACGCAGTCCGACGTCCAGATCTATTGGCCTTATTCCGAAGACTGGGACGGCTCATCATTGCCAGTGATCACCTTCGATCCGGGCGGCACGATGGAGGCCAATTACGGTTACGAGATGCGTCCCGACGGGTCCGTCAAGGAGATTGTCGTTACGGAGAAGACGGCTCGTGAGAGGCCTGTCTGGGTGATGAACCGCAACGACGACAGCGAGTATCAGACCATCGAGATGCTCCGCCGTCAGGACCCCGACTGGGGCAAAGGCGGCACCATCGTTGTCCAAAAAGAGACGAAATCGGGTGATTATTCTGGGACCAAGACATTGATCCTTAAGGAGTTCGAGGCTTCGCGCAACTACGATTCCTGGTTCGCCGGAGGCAGCGAGTTCTTCGTGAAGGCAGGTGCCGTTGAGGATTTCAATGCCAGCACGGAGGCCGAGATGCGGCTCTATTCCCCATCGATTACAGACTTCATGGTGGTGGTAAAGCGCAGCCAGATCGGGCAGAAGATTCCTTTTCACGCCGTGCTGGTGTCGGAGTGGACCGAGCAGCTTGAATCCCTGGCGTTCCTGATCACCGAGGATGACGGCGGCACCCTAACCACCTGGAAAGCCTCTGCCAACGTCAAGGTCAAGTCCAGGACTTACGGCATCGACATCGAGATTCCGTTCAATTCCAGGGACGATATAGTCTGGCGCGGCCAGTTGACACGGCGCTACTTTGAGAAGAACAACGACGTTGAGGGGCATTTCGGCGATGTCTGGCTGACCTTCGGTATTATTTGACAAAGCGCCGGGAAATCCCTATATTTGTGTGCTATGTTCGCAAAAGATGTTTATGTCAGGAGGCGTCAGACGCTGATTGGCAGCATGAAGGCACAGGGAGCATCCGGCATCGCCCTTTTCCTCGGCAATGTCGAATCTCCGGCACAGTATAGGGATAATTGCTACAAGTTCCGCCAGGACAGCAACTGGCTTTATTACTTCGGCATCGATGAGCCGCGCTATGCTGCCGTCCTCGACCTTGACAGCGGCGAGGAAACCGTCTTTGCCGACGATGTAGAGATAGACGATATCATCTGGATGGGGCCCATGCCTTCTGTGGCCTCGGTCGCGGACGGAGTCGGCGTCGCGCATTCGGCGCCTTACGGCGCCCTCGGCGACGCCGTCGCCAGCGCCCGCAACCTCGGCCGCAAGGTCCATTTCCTGCCGGCTTCGAGGTATTATAATGCGCTGAAACTCGGAGAGTTGCTGGGGGTCAACCCTTATGAGACCTTCAGCAAAGGCAAGGCCGGCTGCCCGGCCGCATCCCTCGAGATGGTCCGTGCCGTCGTGCAGATGCGCCTCGTCAAGGAAGACATAGAGATCGCAGAGCTTGACCACGCCTGTACCCTCGGCCAGCAGATGCACACGGTTGCCCGCCAGGGCATCCGCATCGGCGTCAAGGAGCAGGAGATTGTCGGGGCTATGGAAGCCCTCACGCTTGCCAAGGGTTGGGGCGTATCCTTCGCCACCATCCTCACCCAGCATGGCGAGATCTTCCACTGCCATTCCCACGAGGCCCTCATCGAGCCCGGGAAACTTCTCGTCATCGATGCCGGCCTCGAGACCAACGGCCACTACGCATCTGACTTCACCCGCACCTATCCCACGGGCGGTAAGTTCACTGCCAGGCAGCGCGACATCTATCAGCTTGTCTATGAGTGCAATGAGCACGCTTTCAGCATAACCCGTCCGGGCATTGCGTACCTTGACGTGCATCTGAGCGTCGCCCGCAGGATGCTCGAGGGCCTCAAGGACCTCGGCCTGGTGTGCGGCGACCTCGACGCGATGGTCGAGCAGGGCATCGCCGGCCTCTTCATGCCGCACGGCCTCGGCCACAACATGGGCCTTGACGTTCATGACATGGAGGACCTCGGCGAGAATCTCGTCGGCTACGGGCCGGGCCAGCAGCGCTCGGCTCAGCTCGGCCTGGGCAGCCTGCGCATGGCCAGGCCGCTCGTCCCCGGCAACGTCGTCACCGACGAGCCGGGCATCTACTTCATCCCCGCCCTCATCGAGCAGTGGAAGAAGGAAGGGACCGACAAAGGCTTCGTCAACTATGGCAAGCTCGCCTCCTATTACGATTTCGGAGGCATACGCCTCGAGGATGACGTCCTTATTACGGAAGGGGGTGCCCGCAGGCTAGGTTCCGACCGCCTGCCCATCGCTCCGGACGACGTTGAAGCGGCCATGGCGGCCGACAAGGGATAGGCCTATGACCATCCTTGCCATCCTTGCCGTAGTAGCCGGCGTAGTAGGAATAGTCGGAAGCGTCGTTCCAGGCCTTCCCGGTCCTCCCATCAGTTGGGTGGGCCTGTTGCTGGCGTATCTCGCCAAAGGCACCAACGGCGCCGGAGACCCGATGACCACCAAGTTCCTGATCATCTGGCTGGTCATCACAGTCATCGTGACCATACTCGACTACGTCATCCCGGCGTATTTCACCAGGATCACGGGCGGGACCAAGGCCTCAGCCCGCGGTGCCATCGCGGGCCTGTTCATCGGCCTGTTCGTCCCGCCGATCGGCATCATAGTAGGTACGCTCCTCGGAGCCTTCCTTGCCGACTTCTTTATCGAAGACAAGGGCGCGTGGCAGTCGTTCAAGGCCTCCATCGGGGCTTTTCTGGGATTTCTCGGAGGTACGGGCATCAAGCTCATATCCTCCGGCGTAATGATGTATTATATAATTGTCTATCTGTAAATCAATATATGGGATTGCTTGACGGAAAGGTTGCGCTCATTACCGGCGCAGCGAGAGGGATTGGCAAGGCCATCGCCCTCAAATTTGCCGAAGAAGGTGCAGATGTCGCCTTTACTGATTTGGTTATCAACGAAGCGGCGGAACAGACCGTGGCCGAGCTCGAGGCTTTCGGGCACAAGGTCAAGGCTTATGCATCCAACGCTGCCTCCTTCGAGGAGACGCATGCGGTAGTGGAGGAGATCCAGAAGGAGTTCGGCCGCATTGACATCCTTGTAAATAATGCCGGCATTACCAAGGACGGCCTTATGCTGCGCATGAGCGAGCAGCAGTGGGATGCAGTCCTTACTGTCAATCTAAAGTCCGCGTTCAATTTCATCCATGCACTGACGCCAGTGATGGCGCGCCAGCGGAGCGGCTGCATCATCTCGATGTCCTCTGTCGTCGGTGTTTCCGGCAATGCCGGCCAGTGCAACTATTCCGCCTCCAAGGCCGGACTCATCGGCCTGACCAAGTCCATCGCCAAGGAGATGGGGCCGCGCGGCATCCGCGCCAACTGCATCGCCCCGGGCTTCATCATCTCTGACATGACGGCCGCCCTTCCCGACGACGTGCGCGAGCAGTGGGTCAAGACTATCCCGCTTCGTCGCGGCGGCACTCCCGAGGACGTCGCCAAGGTGGCGCTCTTCCTCGCCAGCGACCTCTCCGCCTATGTCAGCGGCCAGGTCATCCACTGCTGCGGCGGCATGAACTGCTAGTTCTCTTTCGATAGCCCAGGCTGTTGTTACTACCACTTCTGGTTCCAGAGGCGGCATGGATTGTCGTTCTCCAGGGACTCTTGTGCCCAATCATTCTCTATCATCGTGGACCCTCTCCTGTCAAAAGTCACCTTGCGTGACGCCGGCACGGCATTGCTGGACCTCGCGATGCCGCGCCACTGCGTCGCTTGCCGCCGCCCCCTTGGCCTTCGCGAACGTTTTCTCTGTCTGGAATGTCAGGCAGACTTTCCTTTCACCCATTTCTGGGAACGCTCCCACAATCCCATGGCCGACAAGTTCAACGCCCTCATCCAGAAGGACCTTGACGCCCTTTCCGTGCCCTCCATCTCCGCCGACCCGATTGTCCTTTCTCCCACTATGCGTGAGGTTTCACTGCCCCCCTCATCTCCCGACCCCAATACCTCCACCGGGCCTTCTTCGTCAGTCGAGCCTTCCCCTTCGCTTCACGAGCCATACGCCTTCGCCGCTGCCCTTTTCTTCTACAACGCCGACTCGGATTACCGCCATATCCCCTGGCACCTGAAATACGAAGGCGGGCTCGCGGCCGGGCGGTTTTTCGCCCGCATGCTGGGGGAGCGCCTCGCCGGCTCGCCGCAGTTCGCCGACGTGGACATTGTCATCCCCGTTCCGCTGCACTGGACGCGGCGATGGCGGCGCGGCTACAACCAGGCGGAGGTCATAGCGCGCGAGCTGGCGGATGTCCTCGGCGCAGACCTGCGCACGGACATCCTCCGCCGCGCCCGCCGCACCCGCTCCCAGGTCCGCCTCGCCCCCGACGCCAAGGCCGCCAACGTCCGCGGCGCCTTCATCCTTCGGGCATTTCCCGAAGGATGTGACGCGGCTGACAGTGTGCTTCGGACGAAGCACGTGCTGTTGGTCGACGACACGTTCACCACCGGGTCGACGGTGAATGCCTGCCGCGCCGTGCTCAGGCAGGCATTCCCTCTCCCTACCCGCATCTCCGTCGCAACCCTGGCCTACGTCAGTTCTGAATAAATCAAATAATCCCTAAATCTAAAAACTATGACACCCGAAAGAAAATTCTACAGGAACGGCTTCCAGCACATCTTCCAGATTTCCGTCGACCGTGGCCTCATCTTCTACACTGATGAGGATTGCATTGTATTCTTCACAATACTCTGCAGCATGGCGGTCAAGTACCGCGTCCGCATCGTAGCGGTCTGCATAATGAAAAACCATTTCCATATCCTTGTTCAATTCGTATTGAAGGACAATATGGAATCATTCCTGAACGCCCTCTGTTCCGTCTTTGCACGGAAGTACAATTTCAGATACAACAGAAAAGGTAAACTATTCAGAAAACCATATGGTAATGCCCCGAAGTACGGCGATGACATATATGGCTGTTTAATATACATTTACAATAATCCTATCCCCAAAAAGGCCAGGGAGACCGCAGTCGCATACCGATGGAATTTCCTTGCTTATATGGATTCCAGGAACCCTTTTTCCACTCCACTCAACAATACTTCAGACATTACCCTCCTGAAACAGAGATTCTCAATGGTGGAGAGGATCCACAGTTCCGGGAAGTATATCGACTATGCCGTCCTGGACTCATTGAAAGAAGGTTTGAATGATGAACAGTATCTGCAGCTCCTGGACCACATAGTATCGGTATTTAATGTCATTGATTACAGCCTGATACAGTCAAAATGGAAGTCAAGGGAATCGCTGTGCGAAATGCTTGGCCTGGTCAAGGGATTGGAATATGATCTGAACGAGGACCTTTCACGGGAGGATTACCGTAACTACGAAAGGATGAATGTGCTTGTCCGCAAGGCTGGTTTCAATCTGTCAAGGCGACGTTTCGACAGCGAAGACGCTGATCCTTCCCAGATAAGCCGTCTTCGCGGGATGGCCGTCTACAGCCTTAATCCCTCAGACGTCGAATTGGCTAAATATTTTCATACCGGCGAGTACGCCCGAAGGTAGTGTCTGAAACGCCCGCATCCTTCGGGAAATGCCCGAAGGAAGTGCACGAAATGCCTGCATCCTTCGGGAAATGCCCGAAGGATGTTGTATTTTTGCGCAGTATTTGGGAAGGGAGGGCGTTTAAAGCAGTGGAAAAAGAAAGAATGGAGAGAATCTTGCTCAGGCGCAGGATGGCGCTGGACATAGTGAAGCGGCTGCAGGACGAGGCGGTGGAGAAGCACGGGCTCAACCAGCTGTTCTGGGAATGCACGCTGCGCTGCAACCTTGCCTGCAGGCATTGCGGCAGCGACTGCCGTACTCAGTCAGCGGTCAAGGATATGCCGGTGGAGGACTTCTGCAGGGCGCTGGATTCCGTCGCGCGGGAATGCGACCCGCACAAGGTGATGGTGAACATCACCGGCGGGGAGCCGCTGGTCCGCGCTGACCTCGAGGCCTGCGGCCGCGCCATCTACGAGCGCGGATTCCCCTGGGGGATGGTCACCAACGGCCTCGCGCTCACTCCCGCACGCTACAGAAGCCTGCTTGCAAGCGGCCTCAGAGCGATGACCATCAGCCTGGACGGCCTCGGCGAGGTCCACGACTGGATGCGCGGCCGGCCGGGCACCTTCAAGAAGGCCTCGGAGGCTATCAAGATGGTCATAGACTCCGGTGAGATAGAGTTCGACGTCGTCACCTGCGTGAACAGGCGCAGCCTCCCCCAACTCGAAGACCTGAAGGAGTATCTCATCGGCCTGGGCCTCAAGTCCTGGCGCCTGTTCACGATTTTCCCTGTCGGGCGGGCGGCCGGAGACCCGGAGCTCCTCCTTGACGGAAGGGAGCTCCGGCAGTTGATGGATTTCATCAAGGCCACCCGCAAGGAAGGCCGCATCCATGCTTCTTTCGCCTGCGAAGGCTTCCTGGGCAATTACGAGGGGGAGGTCCGCGACCAGTTCTATATGTGCCAGGCGGGCGTGACCGTCGGCTCCGTCCTGGCCGACGGGTCCATCTCCGCCTGCCCGAGCATCCGCGCGGACTATGTCCAGGGCAATATCTACGAGGACGATTTCATGGAGGTATGGAACCGACGTTTCCAGCCTTACCGCGACCGTTCGTGGATGAAGAAGGACGAATGCGCCGACTGCCGCTACTGGAAATACTGCCGCGGCAACGGCATGCACCTGCGCGATGAAAACGGCAGGCTGGTCCAATGTTTGATGCAAAAAATGTCAAAGATATGAGTATGAGGATAAAAAGAATCTGGAGATTCCTGGCATCGACCGTCCTCGGTCTGCTGGGCTTCTCGTCATGTGAATGGCTCGGAATAGGATTGTGCATGTACGGCGAGCCGCATGCCGATTTCAAGGCCATAGGCACGGTGAGCGACGAAACTGGAAAACCCATCGAGGGCATCCGTGTTGCCGTCCAGCAGCACAGGCACTACGAGAATTCCGAGTCGGTCATCTACGATCAGAACGATTGGTATGACAACGATACCTTATTCACGGATTCCAAAGGAAGATACGAGTTGGTGAGGAGCGTTTTCAGTGCGCCGAACAGGGTGACCGTCGTTTTCGAGGACATCGACGGTGGGGAGAACGGAGGAGAGTTCGAGAAGGCCGAAGCCAATCCTAAAGTCACTCAGACCAAGAAGGGCGACAAGAACTGGTACAACGGCGCCTTCCAGGCTGAAGCCGACGTGGTGATGCACAAGGTGAAATAGTAACAGACGGGGCCGCCAAAGGGCGGAATGCCGGCAATTACATAAGACAACGTTATTTTCAGGATGTCCGGACGGGCATCCTGAAAGTTTTTTATTATCTTTACGAATCAAGCAAATTCTCTCACCATGGAAGACAAGAACAAATACAACTGGCAGTACTGCTCCGTAGGTGGAGTGGTCAGAGTGAAAGTATCGAGCGGCGAGGATCTCGCCCATCTCGGAGAGTTGGACCAGAAACTCTGGACAGTGCTCAGCCTGCCCACCAAGGGCCTGGAGTTCGACTCCAAGACCCTTGAACTCCTGGACGCCGACGGCGACGGCAAGATCCGCGTCCCGGAGGTCGTTTCCGCCGCCGAATGGCTTACCACGGTCATCAAGGACCGCAATTCCATCCTCGAAGGCCGCAAGGCACTTCCGCTGGCCGTTATCGATACCGGCAATGAAGCCGGGCAGAAACTGTACGATTCCGCCAAGCGGGTGCTGGAATACCTTGGCCTCGAAAAGGAGGAGGTCGCCCTTGCTGACATCGAGGATACGACCAAGATTTTCGCCGGAACCAAGTTCAACGGCGACGGCGTCATCACGGCGGTTTCTACTGATGATGAGAATCTCAAGAAAACGATTGGACAGATCATAGAGCTGATCGGTCAGGTCGAAGACCGCAGCGGCGAGCCCGGCGTGAACGCCGAGCTCATCGAGCAGTTCTTCGCGGCGGCCGAGGCGTACGCCGCCTGGCAGGCGGCCGGGGCCGAGGTCCTGCCGTACGGCGCCGATACCGAGGCGGTGAACGCCGCCGTCGAGGCCGTCAATGCCAAGGTCCGCGACTTCTTCATGCGCTGCAAACTCATCGCCTTCGACGATGCGGCTGCCCCCGCCGTGGATGTCGACGTCGAGAAGATCGTCGCCATCGCCGGCGGCAACCTCGCCGACCAGGCCGCCGAGATCGCCGAATACCCGATAGCCCGCCCGTGCAAGGAGCAGGTGCTCCCGTTCACGGGCATCAACCCCGCCTGGAAGGCGGCCGTAGACACCGTCAAGGCCCTCGTTCCCGCTTTCGCGGACAAGAAGGGCGTGACCGAGGCCGAATGGGAGGCTGTCGTTGCCGGGCTTGCCCCTTACAACGAGTGGAAGGCTGCCAAGGCCGGCGCCGAGGTCGAGCCGCTCGGGCTTGACGAAGTCAAGGCCCTGCTCGCGGCCGACTCCAAGCCGGCCCTGCTTGCCCTCATCGAGTCCGACAAGGCCCTAGAGGAGGAGGCCAGCGGCATCGACGAGGTCTGCAAGCTCGTCCGCTACTATGCCAATTTCTCGAAACTGCTGAACAACTACGTCATCCTCAGCGACTTCTACACCCGCGATCCGGAGAAACTCGCGGTTTTCGAGGCCGGCAAACTCTATATCGACGAGCGCTGCTGCGACCTCTGCGTCCGCGTCGAGGATATGGGCAAGCACGCCGATATGGCCGGCCTCAGCAATATGTTCCTCATCTACTGCACCTGTACCTCCAAGGTCAAGGCCGAGACGATGAACATCGCCGCCGTTATGACGGCAGGCAGCATCCGCAATCTCCGTCCCGGCGTCAACGGCGTATTCTATGACCGTGACGGCCAGGACTGGGACGCCGTCATCACCAAGGTAGTCGACAACCCGATCAGCGTAAGGCAGGCCTTTTGGAGCCCTTACCGCAAGTTCGGCAAATTCATCTCCGATAAGATCAACAAGTCCGCAGCCGACAAGGACGCCAAGGGTATGAGCACCTTGTCCAACATCTCGGACAGCGCCACCAACAAACCGACCGAAGGAGTGAATGCAGCCGCCAAGGCCGCCCCGTTCGACGTAGCCAAGTTCGCCGGCATCGCGGCGATGGTGACGATGGCCGTGGCGGCGGTCGCAGGCGTCCTCACGATGATACTCAAGGCCCTCAAGGGCCTGGTCTGGTGGAAATGGCTGATCCTGATCGCGGTCCTTATGCTCATCATTTCCGGTCCTGCTTGCTTCATCGCGTGGCGCAAGCTCCGCAAGCGCAACCTCGGACCGGTCCTCAACGCCAACGGATGGGCCATCAACTCCGCCGTCCTGGTCAATATCCTCTTCGGCAAGACCCTGACCTCGGTGGCCAAGTATCCCAAGGTACACGTAGCCGATCCGTACTCGATGCGTCCTCCGCTCTGGAAACGCCTTCTCCGCTGGCTGATTTTCCTGCTCGTGGTCGCCTTCGCGGTAGGATACTTCACCAACAACCTGAAGTTCATGGGCATAGAGCGCAAGCCGAAGGTTGAGAAGGTCGCTGAGCCCGTAGCGGAGCCGGAGGCTGCGGCTGCGGCCGTGGCGGCAGAAGCCGCCCCCGAGGCCGCCCCTGCCGAGGCTCCCTCCGAAGAATAGTATCGATCAAAGATTATGTGACCCGCTGCCTGGAGACTATTCTTCGGGCAGCGGTTTTTTAGGATTGGCGGGGACGCCGAGTTTGACGATCTGGCGGGCCGACTGGACTATGCTGCGTCCGGAGTCCTTGAGCTTGTCGGCGCAGCGGTCATAGCACTCCTGTGCCTCGGTAAGCTTATGCCCCATCTCGGCGTGGGCCTTGGCGAAGTCGGCCACGCGGTCTATCATCATTTGCGCCGAGGCGATGATCTGCTGCTGGTTGCGGACCTGCTCGACGTGTGTCCAGGCAATGGAAATCATCCGCAGGAAAGGCATCAGGGTTTCCTCGCTGGTGATCAGCACGCCGTGCTCGTAGGCGTCGCGCCATAGCGAGGGGTCTTCGTTGTAGGCCAGTTGCAGGGCAGGATAGTTCGGAACGAACATCACTACATAGTCCAGCATCCGGCGGCCGGGGCGAAGATAGCGCTCGTAGCCCTTGCGGGCAAGGCGCCGGGCCTGCTCGCGCACCGCTTCGGCGTTGCGCCGCGCCGCCCCGGCCCGGACCTCCGGGTCCTCGGCCTCCACATAGTCGCTGAAAGCCGAAAGGGAGACCTTGGCATCTATTACTATGTCATTGTTGTCGGGGAGGTGCAGGATGAAGTCGGGACGCATTTTCTTCTCTGACTCTTCGCCCAGCAGGGCGAACCCAAGTTCGTCGCGCAGGGTGGACTCCTTGTCGAAATCCCGGCCCTCTACAAGGCCTTCGGCAGTCAGCAGATTGGCCAGGACGGTTTCTCCCCAGCAGCCCTGGAGCTTTTTCTGGCCGCGCATGGCGTCGGCGAGGCGGTCCGCCTTGCCGCCTATGGCGCGGCTCTGTTCCTCCAGGTCCCGGACCGCCGCGTCGAAGCGCTCGCGCAGCGTCGCGGCGTCCTCGGCCTGCGCTTTCTTACCCGCTTCGAAAGCATCCTTCATCGCCGAAAGGTCGCGGGAGAGCCCGCCGCTGATGCCTTCGAAGGTCTCGCGCGCCTTGCGGCTCAGCTCCTCCTCCCGCGCTTTGAGGATCTCCTCCGTGCGGGCGGTCATCTCGGCGCGCACCGAGGCCATCTGCTGCTGCAGGCTTTCCGCCTGCTGCTTGCGCAGGGCCTCCTCCACGCGCTTCTCGGACAGGGCCTGCAGGGTGCGGCCCTTCCAGCGCAGCGTCACTATGACATGGGTCAGCGCCCATACGATTATGAGCGCCGCGGCAAAGATGATCGCAAGGATCAGGAGTGATCTGTCTTCAGGCATCTGCCCAGTTATCGCTTGTCAGTGAGTTTTGCGCCGGGACACTTGGAGATGTCGAAGGTGACGTCGCTCTCCGAGACGCCCAACTTTGCATCCTTCAATGCTACGGTTATGCCTTTGAGCTTGGTGGAGAGTTCCTTCATCATGTAAGTGCCCTTCTCGACGACGAGGGTTATCGTCTTGGGGTCATCCTTGTCCGTGTTGGACTTGGATTTCTTGCAGTTCAAGTACCAGGCATCAGCCGTTTCCTTGGAGATGGTGACGTCATAGCCTTCGGTTATGCCTTCGGCCAGTTTCAGGTTATCCTCGCTGGAAGAACTGGAATCCTTCTTGCTCTCGACGACCACTTCGTTTTGCGTGGGGGTGTTGGTCCAGGTCCAGATGGTGCTTTCGTCCGTCCACATGGTGGATTTGTGGTCCTTCAACGCTATGTCCGTGCGGGATTTTTTGCCAAGGACGTGCATGCGGGCGGCGGTAGTGCCGATGATGGGGATCTTCAGTTCCATCGTGACTTGCAGGCCGGCCTGGTCGGCCTTGTCCATCTGGGCTTCCATATTCTTTACGATCTCTTCGGGGGTTTGCGCGAAGACCAGGGCTGCCGAAGCTAGAAGGGCAGTAAGGAGAAGGATAAATCTTTTCATAATACAAATATACATCTTTCAAGTGGATTTGGCTGTGGAAAAGCGCTTCCTTTGAAAAATAAGAATTAAATTTGTTTTGTTGGAGATACGCCGATTATTAATTGATAACCTTTTCCGATATGAGCCATAGCAATTTCCTGAGGATTCTCGCCGCCGCTGCCCTTGCGGCGCTTTCCGCCTGTTCCAGCCCCAAGGACGTCGAAGTAGGCCCCTACACCGTTTCCGTCATAGACAAGAACGTATACCATATCCAGGACTACAACAGCACCAATCCCGCCGGTGAGAACCGCGACGCGGACGGCAAGGTCGTCAGTTTCAACAACTGTTCCGACATCTATCTTATCGTGGGAGATAAGGAAGCCCTGGTCATCGACCTCTCCAATCCCATCAACTGGGCTGACAACGCCGACGAGTCGCTCCGCACCATCATCTCCGAGCGCGCCGGCGACAAGCCCGTGACCGTGACCTTCACCCACAGTCACGGGGACCACACCGGCATGCTGCCGGCGATGCTGGAAACGCCCGGCGTGCGCTTCGCGCTGCCGCAGGCCGATTTCCAGCGCATCGCCGCCCGCATCCCTGAGGACCGCCGCGAGTTCATCGACGAGGGCAAGGTCTTCGACCTCGGTGGTATGGTCGTAGAGACCATCGCCGTCCCCGGCCACACTCCCGGCTCTGTGGTGTTCTTCCTGAAGGGCCATGACCTTCTCTTCACCGGCGATGCAGTCGGCTCAGGCCACGGAGTCTGGATCTTCAATGAGGATGGCTTCACCAGCTACGTCTCTGCCATCCCGCACCTGATAGCCTGGCTCGAGGATCCGGAGAACGACGTGAACCTCGACGCCCTGCAGATCTACGGCGGCCATTACTGGCAGAAGGATTGGCTCGAGCTGCCCAAAGGCCGCGAACTGGACATGGATTATCTCCGCGACATGCAGCAGCTGGTGACCGAGATGGAGAACGGCACCGCCGCCACCGAACCGTCAGGCCTCGCCCAGCGCGGCCTTGACACCTATTTCCGCAACGGCAGCGCCATCGTCACATGGAGCGCAGCCGGCGCCGAGGCGTACCGCAGCCATTACGCCGAGAAACTCGTCTACCGCGACGAAGATGTGGTCTTCCGCCAGATCGACGACTGCACCTGGGAGGGCAACGGCCACCTCGTCTACAACGAGTCCATCTATGTCCTGGAAGGCACTGACAAGGCACTCGTGATAGACGCCGGCTCCCGCGTGCCCAACCTCGACAAGGCCGTCGCCGCGCTCACCGACAAGCCCGTGATCATGGCCTTGACCCACGGCCACGGCGACCATATCGGAGGCATAGGATGCTTCCCCGAGGTCTGGATCCATCCCGACGACAGGGGCATGCTGCGCAACTATGATGGCAAGGTCAACCTCCTCGTGGACGGCCAGGTCATAGACCTCGGCGGCCGCCAGGTTGAAGTGATGCATACCCCCGGCCACACCGCGGGCTCCATCACTTTCTTCGACAAGGAGCGCCACTACGGCTTCAGCGGCGACGCCTTCGGCTCGACCAATCTCCTGCTCTTCTCCGGCCCGTTCAGTACCCTCATCAACACCTGCACCCGCACGGCTGAGTACATGCAGAAGAACGGAATCGTGAAGCTCTATCCCGGTCATTATCACGGAGACAATCCCGAGACCCTCCAGCGTGTCCTCGACGAGAAGAAAATGGCGCAGGAGGTCCTTTCCAGGAAGCGCAAAGGCACTCCCGACACTGCCAACGGCCTGAACCGCAGTATTTCAGACTACGGCGTGACCATCCGTTACAACGACCCGGAGGCGCTCAGGTAGAAGTATGGGATCCGGTAAATGGATAGGCGGCTTTTTGGGCTGGGTGGCAGGAGGGCCCATCGGGGCCCTGCTCGGATATTTCCTCGGTTCGGCCGTTGAAAGATTCATCGACGTCGCCCGTCAGCTGCCTGGTGGCGACGGCTCCGGCTATGGCGGCTACACTGGCCAGTACGGCCCGTACCGCACATCCACCGGAGGTTACACTACATCTTCCGGCAGCCGCGGTTATACCGCCGACGAGCAGCGCAACAGTTTTTTCGTCAGCCTGTTGGTCCTTTCGTCCGCGGTCGTCAAGGCCGACGGTCAGGTCCACCAGTCGGAGTTGAACTGCGTCCGAGAATTCATCCGCCGCAGTTTCGGCGATTCAGTCGTTGACGAGGCCATGCGCATGCTGGACGGCTTCAACCGCCAGCAGGTCAACATCTATTCCGTCGGCCCTCAGATCGCCGACAATATGAACTATTCCCAGCGTTTGCAGCTGTTCCACTATCTGGTCCAGATCGCAACCGCCGACGGCAACTTCAGCAAGTCCGAAAAGTCCGTCCTCGAAGCCATCGGAGCCGTCATCCGACTCCAGAACTCTGACATCAACTCGGTCATTTCGATGTTTTACAAGGAGACCGACGAGTCCGCCTACGCCGTTCTCGGCATCTCCCCGAACGCCACCGACGACGAAGTCAAGAGCGCCTACCGTCGCATGGCGATGAAGAACCATCCCGACAAGGTCTCCACCCTGGGCCCCGAGGTCCAGAAGGCCGCAGAGGAGAAATTCCGTCAGGTCCAGGAAGCCTACGAGACCATCAAGCGCCAGCGCGGCATGAGCTGACGCCAAGCGTCGGTTGTTACCTTCACTTTTTGTATTACCTTAATAATGAGCTGGTTACAAAATCAATTGTGACCTGATTCTTTTCTAGAGAATTTGTCGATAACATTGTAAGGTATAACCAATTATCGACTAGATGAATATAATTTTTTTTCATAATTAACTATTATATTTGTATCACCCATAAATATAACACTATGAAAGTTTTATGCCTTGTATTATTACCCACCTCCGATTGAGATTGTCCCTGCTTTTAGTAGCAGGTCTGTGCCTGCCCCTGGCGCTTTACGGGCAGGAGGAACCCCGTTCATCTACATCCTCAATAGTTGGCAGGGTATTTTGGCGCATAGCAAATCGTTCATCTACGGGTGACGTAGTGGAAGTCTATCAAGTCCCTCAAGGAGATGCTTTTCATGTCACGCTTGTTGCTGACGGTGATACGCTACGTACGAGATTGAATCGTTCAGGAAGATTCGATATTTCGGAGATTGATTCCGGACATGTTGATATCACCATTGCGTGGAGCGGTACAAATACCCTTACTAAGAGAGACACGACGAGAGTATATCTTACAGGGTCTTTCGAGATTGTTCCAGGGGAAAACATTGTCATAATTCCATGGTCACCTGCCCCTGTTTACGAACCTCCGTTTCCGCTTGTGACGTTGGACGGAGATACCTGGAATTACGATCAGAGTGACTCGATTCCGTTCGAGGACTTCACCGCGGAAATGCTTAAAAAGCTGCCGGGAGTCACAATCAACAAAAGAAATAGGACAATCTCTATTCCCGGCGAAGGTATATACCGGTCTGAGTCTGACGGCATCTACGTCTTTGCCCTGAAGCCGTCGTCGCAGTAGAATACCATGTCTAAGAGAAACCGTCCCATCCTTTTCCTGCTGCTTATTGCAGGTCTGTGCCTGCCCCAAGTGCTCCGGGGACAGAGTCAAGCCGCCGATACCCTGTCATCCATCGTCGGCAAGACCTTCTACCGGATGGAGATAGGGATGGGAGGGTTGGACAACGTGGATGTACCGGTCTCAGGGATTGATGTAGTCCTGGTCGCCGGAAAGGATACGGCCCGAACTAAGACGGACAATCTGGGAAGATTCAGTTTCTCCAGGATAAAAACCAGGCAGGTAACCCTCTCGATGGTGGACGACGACTATGCTCCCTTCTCGGAGTCATTCGTGTTGATGCCCGGTGAAAATGTCGTGATTGTCCCCCGGCAGCGGGAGACTGAGACCCTGGATGCGGCTTCTGTCACCGCCGAAGTCCCGGTGATGACGATGAAGGGTGACACGCTGGTCTATCACGCCAACGCATTGACTGTAAACGAAGGAGATTATGCCATCGACCTTCTGAAGCAGATGCCCGGCGTGGAGGTCGACAGGACGACGGGGATCATCCGTATTTCCGGCAAGGAAGTCGCCAGGTCCTATGTCAACGGGGCGCTGGTCTTCGGCCTCAATCCTATGGACCCGATGGAGAACCTCCGGGCGGAACAGGTCGTGACGATGGAGGTCTACGACGAGAAAAACCCTCTGGAGGTGTTGGACAACATTGTCAGGGATAAGCAGCGCGTCGTCAATATCAAGACCAAGGACCCGATCTTCAGCACCACGGACCTGCAGGTGCGTGCGATTGCCGGTATGGATGAGACTAAGCAGGAAGACGGTAGGCCGCAGTATCGCTATGGTGCCGGCACCAACGCACATTTCTTCTCGGAGCTGATCCAGCTGTACGCCGATGTCATGACCAACAACGTCGGCATGAACTCCAGCAGCATCACAGCCACACCCGGTCCGCAGACCAACTACCGGGCTATGACCGACCTCACGATGGGCCTCAACAAGTATTGGGAGAGCCCGCTCTACGGCAATGGCTTCGATATACGTTACAGTTATTCCCGTCAGCGGATGCGCAGCCGCAACCGCACGTTGCAGGAGTATTTCGAGACTGCCGGGATACCGGAGCACGACGTGGAGAACGAGACCTCCACTTCCGGGCGTTCGGAACAGCATCGCATAGAGACTGGCTTTGCCTATCGTACCGGAAAACTTGCCATAGTCACGTGGCGCCAGATGTTCAGCCTGACGCACCGTGACACGGACGGGCGTACGAGAAGTTCCACGTCCTATAGCGGGATGGATCCGATGCTGCGGGATGAGACTTCATTCTCCGGCGACAAGAACTGGATGCTGACCGAAAACGTCAATGTGGGATTCAAGGCAAGGAACAACAAGCCCGGGCCGAACCTGTCCTTCAATGTCTCGCTTCGGCAGAACGACCTGGCCTCCTGGAATCTTGATACGCTAGCGTCGACCTATGCCAAGCGATACCTGACAAAGGAAGGAAACGGGCTGTCTCAGGACTGGATGGGTAATTTGGCGCAAACCCTATATAGTAATCGTACGGACGGCCGCGATGTTCAGCTTTCGGCAGAATATTATATTCTCTATCAGAATCAGGACCAGAAGCAGGAGGCCTACGACCTGTATGGAGCCGCCGGCCCGACGCTTAATCCGGCGAACACTTTCGATTACACCTATTCCACCCTTCAACAGAATCTCAGGCTCCGTTCCCGTTTCGGCCGTTGGAGCAATTCCAATACCACTGTGTTGATTTTAAACGTGGCTTTCCAGATGGACCGGGTCATAGACAAGGAGCGCATCCCGGAGGCCTATTCAGGGGACAAGACATATTACGGGATCATACCCATGATCTCTTTCTCGACTCGTAGGGTTTCTTTCACCTTCAACTCGCAGTACAGCATTCCATATGTGGAACAACTTCGCCGTCGGATTGACGATACCCGTCCTCTCTTCCTGACCGCAGGCAATCCGGACCTGAAAAAGAGCCAGACCTATGTGTTCGGAATCAGCAAAGGGCGCAATATGCAGGCGAAGAAGTGGACGACCACCTGGAATGTCAACTTCCAGTATCAAAGACATCCCAGGGTGCAGAGGACCATATTCTATCGTGAGGAGACCGTCCTGGACGACTATTACGGCTACCTCGTGCCGGCGGGCGCGACGCTCAACCGCACCGAGAATGCCGATCATGCCCTGACGGGCTATCTTACCATGAATGCCTCGTCCCGGCTGAGCCTGCTGAAGGGGAAACTGAAGCCCACAGTCACGTTTGTGCCGCGACTGGATTATCGTCAGATGCCACAGTATTTCGGAGAAGTGCTGGACCGCACGACGGAATGGACTCCATCGCTGAACACCACGATGACTGCCCCGTTGTGGAAGGGGGCGCAGGCTTCCGTGGCAGGGAATGTCGCATATATCCGGGCCACGAGCCAGGAGGGGTCGATGGACCGCAAAGCGATCCGCGGGCAGTTCGACCTGGACTTCTCGACGGAATTCCTGAAGCACGCATATTTCACCGGAAACTACTCCTGGCGTCCCGTCCGTGACCTGTCGGTGAAGGATATGAGCCAGAACTTCCAGCAGCTGAACCTGGCTCTGGGCCTCAACTTCCTGCAGAAAGACCTGAAGGTCTGCATCCGGGGCATCGACCTGCTGCGCAGCGGCTCGGTCTATACCCTGACTATGGGCCCGTCATACGTCACCCACGCATGGACGCCCGTATATGGACGCTATTTTGTGCTGGATATCTCCTACCGCTTCAACAACTCAGGCGGCCGTGCGATGCCGCCGTATAAGATTTAGGCTATCATCTCACCGCGTCGAGGAAATAGGCTTCGAGCCCGGGGTCGGTGCTGCCGGGTACGTGAGTCTTGTCCATAAGGAGCCTGCCCTTCTCCAGCAGAAGGATGCGGTTGCATAAGTCGTTGATGGAAGTGAGGTTGTGGCTCGAAACCAGGCAAGTGGTGCCGAGCTCGCGGTTCATCTCGCGGATGAGTTTCGCGACCACAAGTTGCGAACTGGGATCGAGGTAGTTGAAGGGCTCGTCCAGGATGAGCAGTTTCGGGTTGACCAGCATCGCCCCGATGATTCCTATCTTCTGTCGGTTGCCGTTAGAGTGGTCGTGGATGAGCTTTCCCTTGCCCATAATCTCCCCGTTCATAAGTGTCTCGTAGGCCTGGAGCCGTCGTGCGAGTTCGTTCCCGGGGATCCCGTATGCTTCGGCGACGAAGTCGAAGAACTCTTCGGGAGTATAGAAGTCCACGAGGAAGGTCGAGTCGAGGTAGGAGCCGGTGAATGCCTTCCAGGACGGGTCCTGGTCCACCCTCATCCCGTCGATAGTGACGTTTCCCCTGTCCGCACGGATGATGTCGAGTATCAGGCGCATCATCGTGGTCTTGCCCGCACCGTTGTTGCCGACAAGGCCTACGATCTGTCCTTCCTCGATGGTAAGTGTATCGACGTCCAGCGCAGCTACTTGGTGGTAAAGTTTTCTGAGTTCGGTAAGTGTTATCATTTCGACAGGTATTCTTCTATGTATTTATGCTTGTTCTTGAGGAATTTGCTCTCCACCCAGTCGAAATAGGGCCGGTGGAAGATGATGCCGGCGAGACCCAGGCCGCCGAGGATGACGGATGCGGTCAGGTCGGACAGGAGGAAGGGCAGGACCAGGGCGACCACCATTATGAAAATGATTCCGAGCATGGTGCTGGCCTTGAATGTCGCTCTTGTGCCCTGATAGTTGAAGAAAGACTTTCCGAACAGGTCGAAAGGGCTGCATTTATATGCGTCGATCAGAAGGATCAGCGAACCGAAACCGACCGTGAACAGGGCATAGGCCACCGGGATGTAAACGGGAATACCTGTCCAGATGCACACGGGAATGGTGATCAGTGCGGATATTCCACCCATGGCAGCAGACATCTTGAACTTATCCCTCAATATCCTGCTGATGGAGACAGGGCGTGTCCAGATGGCGCTGAAGAAGCCGGCTTCGACGCCCAGTCCGTATTGGGTCAACATGCTGGCAGACAGGATAATGAAGTAGAATAGGAACATCCTTACCGTTTCGCTGTCACCATTCAATGCATTAATGACAAAGAAAAACAGCATTAATGTCGACATATAGATGATGGCGGTCTTCAGTCTCTTTGAACGTAGGACGCTCTTGGTCTGGAGGCCGAAAATGGCGTGCCCCGTAGTGGACTTGAACGTCCGGGCTGCCTTTTTTGTTTCACTTTTCTCGGACTGGTACGTCCCCCTGTGCTTTATGAGCATCACCAGGAAACCGCCGAAAACCGAGGCCAGGTACAGCGTTACGAAAACGACAAGGCTCAGCGGAAAGGCGAGGAACAGGAAGCAGGCCGGCGCAATTATGGCCGGCATCAGCAGGTTGGAGGGGTTCCAGAACTGGGAGACGGTCAGGAACCTGTCCCAAAGTGATTGCGGAACGGGTCTCGTCTTCAGGAACGGGTCCATGACCGTATGGTCCCGCTCGAAGATGACTTTCATCAGGAAATCCGGAATGAGGAAGCTCGCGAAGATGAGGACTCCCACCAGCGGCGGCAGTTTTTCCCCCAGTTGCACTGCCAATACGATTTCCAGGATCCAGAAATAGACGACGAGGATGGCCGGTCCCAGCATGTCGCGCCCCTTCTTACCCCGGAAGAACTGGCGGAACTGCAGGCGCGACAGCGATTTCATCGAAATGGAGGATGCCATATCATTCAATTTGATAAGCGAACAAATATAGCAATTTACGGGAACGAAAACGGCATTTTCATTCCCGTTACGGATATTTTACCAAAAACGGGAATGGAATTGCGTTTTCCATTCCCGTTTTGCTGTGATTCTATGCCTGCCCCCCGGAGAGATACTCCTTCAGGGCGGCGACGTAGGTGTCGAAGGCTTCCACGCCGGCAGGGGTGATCCGGCAGGTGGTGCAGGGCATCTTGCCCTTGTAGCCTTTCTCCACGGCGATGTAGCCGGCGGTGGCGAGCTTGTCGATCTGGACGCTGAGGTTCCCTGCGGTGGCGCCGGTCTGGGCCTTGAGGAAGGTGAAGTCTGCGGACTCCACCCCCGCAAGGACCGACATTACTGCGAGCCTCAGCTCCGAGTGCAGGAGCGGGTCGAGTTTGGGGAACATGGCGCTACCTGTACTGGGATTTGACAATCAGGCCGGTGACGGCGAGGAGCACGCCGCCGAGGGTGAAAAGCAGAAGCTGTGCTTCGCTTTTCAGCAGGACGGCGGCTACGGCTCCGCCTATGCCCAGGATGGCGCCGCAGACGATGATGGGCCAGTTGCGGAGCACAACGCCGGAGATGCATTCCGCGATGCCGAGGAGCACGACGATCATGAGCGTGATGTTCATCGGCACTGCAAACACGGCCAGGGCGCTGATGCTGATGGAGAACACTCCGAATACAGCCCAGATCTGTCCGAGCATGCGGCCGACCTCATTCTGGGGAACCGCATCCTTCTTCTTGTAGGCCAGCGCAGCGAGGGGATAGCCGATTAAGGGCATGGCGAACCAGAGAAGGTTCCAGTTGGGGCTGCCTGTCGTGTGCCAGAGGAAATAGATGACAAGGGAGAAAACCGTGAGCAGGATACCCCAGAGGAAGAATCCCTTCGAGTTGTTCCGGAGGATGGCCCTCCGGCAGTTGTTCATCGTTTCGCTGATGAGTGCGAGGCTCTCCTGAGCCGTCATTTCTTTGTTAAATTCCATTGTGTCAATAAATTATGTTTGTTTCGGGTCCGGCATCGGCTGCGCAGTCCGTCCGAACTCTGCTGCAAATATAAACCAGTTTATGTTATAAACCAAATTTATTTGCAACTTTTTTTGAACTTTTTGCAGTTGGAGTATTATGGGTAGGGGTAGAAAAAAGAAAGCCCGGCCGAAAGGCCGGGCCAGTGCCCGAGGCGGGACTCGAACCCGCACATCTTTAAAGGACAATGGATTTTGAGTCCATCGCGTCTACCATTCCGCCACTCGGGCAAGGTGGTGCAAAGGTATGGAAAAATCCACGATTATCAAATAAAATCCCTATCTTGTCGTGCTTTATGGAAGAAATTAGATTATACGTCAGGGAGGACTTCTCCGACCTGCCCGGATTGCTTCGTGAAGAAAACGAAGTTTACCTTGTCTACGACCGGAACGTGTCGTGGGCGGCGGAGCGCATCCGCGGGCTGTGCGCCCTTCGGGGCGCGATGGCCGTGGACGCCTCCGAGTCCGCCAAGAATCTTGGTACCGTTACCGATATCTGCCGCTTCCTGCTGGATTCAGGTGCGGACCGGAAGGCGCTGGTGCTGGCGCTCGGTGGTGGGATAACCACGGATATGGCCGGCTTCGCCGCCTGCATATACAAGCGCGGTGTACGTTTCGCCACATTGCCCACAACTTTGCTGGCCCAGGTGGATGCCGGCATCGGTGGCAAGACCGGAGTCAACCTCGACGGTTACAAGAACATCCTCGGTGTCATCCGGCAGCCAGAGTTTGTGTACATTGCCGGAAACACGCTGGAGACGCTTCCGGAACGGGAGTTGCGCTCAGGCGTGGCCGAGATGCTGAAGACTTTCATCATCTCGGACGCGCCGCATTACCGCCGGGCTCTGCAGCTGCTGCGCAGCGGCGCCCGGCCGGACGCGGAGCTCATCCGCGCCGCCGCCTCCATCAAGTGCGGCGTCGTGGAGCGCGACGAGTTCGAGACCGGCGAGCGCCGCGTCCTTAACCTCGGCCACACCGTCGGCCATGCCGTCGAGTGGTGGCAGTCCCGCAGGGTACCCGCCGAAACGGCCTGCCCTGCGGGCAAATTCCCGCAGGGTGCCGTCGAAAGCGGCCTACCCTGCGGGCAAACTCCCGCAGGGTACCCCCAAAGCGGGCCTACCCTGCGGGTGTCGCACGGCGAGGCGGTCGCGATCGGCCTGGTACAGGCGGCGCGGCTGTCGGAGGCCCTCGGCGTATGCCGGAGGGGTCTGGCCGCGCAGCTGGAGGCCGACCTGGCCTCCGTCGGGCTGCCGACCGCGTGTCCTGTCCCGGTGGCGGGCCTGCGGGAGGCCATCGCAAAGGACAAGAAGGCTGACGGCGGTTCGGTCCACTTCGTCCTGATACGCGACATCGGCAAGGTCGAGGTCAGGCTGCTGCCGGTCGACACCATTATCCAACTGCTTGAAACTGCGAATCTATGATTTGTACCAGCATACAGAACAAAAACCTTGAGGAGATATTCTCCATCCTCGAGCGGGATGACATCGAGATGGCTGAGATCCGCCTGGACCTTTGTCCGGAATTGGACGATGAAGATATCCAGAGCCTTTTTTCAGGGACTGACGTCCCGCTTGTCGCGACCTGCCGCATCGCTGGCAGTGCAGACATGCGGGAGGCTGAGCGGCGTCTGAAGGTCGCCATCGAGGCCGGGGCAAAGTATGTGGACCTCGAACTGGAGGCCCCCGCCCCGATGGGCAAGCGCATCCGCCGCGCCGCCCGGGACTGCGGGACCACCCTCATCCGTTCTTACCACGATTACGAAGGTACGCCCGATATGGAGACTCTCCGAGAGATGGTCACCAAATGCCGGATCTTCGGATCGGATATCATCAAGGTAGCGACTTTCGCACACGACGCGGAGGATGTCGGGCGCGTAATGTCCCTCTACGGGATGACTTATCCCGACGGCCGCGTGCAGGAAGAAGGCACACTGGTTGCCTTCTGTATGGGAGAGGCTGGCCGGGAGTCCCGACTGGACTGCCTCCGGAAGGGCTCCCCGTTCACTTACGCGGCGCTGGATGCGGCCGAAGCCACTGCGCCCGGCCAGTGGACCGCCGCCGAGATGAACGAGGCGGTCTACAAAGGCGCGCAGGGCTTCTATGCTGAGCATCTGGCAATGCCTTCCTCCAAGAGTTTCGCCCAAAGGGCGATAATCGCCGCTGCCCTGGCTGAGGGCACCTCGCATCTGCGCGGCTATTCGCCGTGCGCAGACAGCGAGGCCGCCATCGCCGTGGCCAGGGCTCTGGGCGCTGAGGTGCAGGAGGGTGAAGTCCTGGTCATCAAGGGTATCGGTCCGATAGACAAACCGTTGCAGATCAACTCCCTGCATTGCGGGGAGTCCGGCCTGCTGACGAGGATGATGATCCCTGTCCTTGCACAGACCGGTCCCGGTTCCGTGTTGTTTACCGGCGAGAAAACCCTCGTGAACAGGCCCCTGAAAGGGGCGTCCGACATAATGGCTTCCTTCGGCGTCGTTTTGCGGAATGCCGCCAGGACTTCAAAGGAGATATATGTGCCCCTGCACGTGGACGGGCACCTCGTGCCCGGCAGGGCGGACATCTCGGGGGCCGGAGGATCGCAGATCATCTCCGGCCTCCTGATGGCCCTGCCGATGGCCTCCGGCCCGTCCACGGTCTATGTCAGCGACCCCAAGAGCATTCCCTATATGTTCATCACGCTGGATGTGCTCCAGAAGTTCGGAATCCGCATAGCCAACGAGATGGAGGGAGACGAGGAGTTCCTGCAGACGCAGGACTGGAGCCGCTGCACCGGCCTGACCTTCAAGGTCAGGGGAGGGCAGTGCTACAAGGCCGCCGACTTCAGTCTCGAAGGCGACTGGAGCAGCGCGGCCAATTTCCTCGTGGCCGGGGCCATTTTCGGCAGCGCTTCTGTAGAAGGCCTTGATACGCAGTCGCTCCAGGCCGATCTGACCATTATGGACATCCTTGTTGAGGCCGGCGCCTCCGTGTCGCAGCTGGACAACGACTGCGTCGATGAGGTCCAGGCTGCGGCCACTGCCGCCGGCGTCAACCCTCACACTGGCGCCGTCAACGTGGTCAAGTCCCCCTTGAATGCATTCGAATTCGACCTGAACAATGCCCCTGACCTTTTCCCGATAACGGCCGTGCTGGCGGCTTTCTGCCCTGGCGAAAGCCGCATCGCCGGCACCGGCCGCCTGGCCAACAAAGAGTCCGACCGGGCCAGGGCGATCACTGATATGCTCACGCAGATGGGTGTAGAATGTCGCATTGAAGGCGATGAGATGGTCATTGTCGGCCATTCCCTGACCAGCCGCCTTCTGAACGGCCTGCTCCTCAAAGGAGGAGAATATACCTCCAACCACGACCATCGAATGGTCATGGCCTTGAAAGTCGCTTCGCTCGGAGCCTCGTCCCCTATTGTCATCGACGACGAGGCATGCGTAGCGAAATCATTCCCCGATTTCCTGACATTGTTCTGCGACAGATAGACTATGAAAGATAAGAAAGGCCTGCTGGCACTGACTCCGTTACTGGTATTCCTTGGAGTGTATTTGGTCACGTCCATCTTGATCAAGGACTTCTACAAGGTCCCTGTGGCATCGGCCTTTCTGCTCGCTTCGGTCTATGCCGTACTTATCTCCAGGGGGAGTTTGAGGGAGCGTATCGATATCTTTTCGGAAGGCGCTGGCAACTCCAAGGTCCTGCTGATGGTGTGGATATTCATCCTGGCCGGTGCCTTCGCACAGACAGCCAAGGACATCGGGGCCATAGATGCTACGGTGAATCTGACCCTCAAAGTCATCCCCAGTTCCATGCTCTTCGCCGGGCTCTTCTTTACCGCCTGTTTCATCTCGATGTCTGTCGGTACCAGCGTTGGAACGATCGTGGCACTGGCCCCCATCGCCACAGGGATTGCGCAGGAGGCTGGTTTCTCAGAAGCTTTCATGGCGGCGATCATCGTCGGCGGTGCTTTTTTCGGAGACAACCTGTCTTTCATCAGCGATACGACCATTGCAGCCACCAAGGCGCTCGACTGTGCCATGAAAGACAAGTTCAAGGCCAATATCCGCATCGTCGCCCCAGCAGTCCTGCTGGTATTCGCAATATATGTCATCAAGGGAATAGGCGTTGATGTGGACGTCGATCCGGGTGCTGCAGAACCTGTCAAACTCATACCGTATCTGCTGGTACTGGTCCTGGCCCTAGCAGGAATGGATGTACTGATGATTCTCTCGTTGGGCATAGGAGTCAATCTGCTCATCGGCCTCCTTACCGGCAGCCTCGGCTGGGCGGACTGGCTTTCGTCTGTCGGCGAAGGCATCGGCGGCATGGGCAGCCTGATCATCGTCACGCTGCTCGCCGGTGGCATGATGGCGCTCATTCGCGCCGGCGGCGGCCTCGAGTGGATCGTCGGCACCCTCACCCGCCGCCTCGCCCTCACCCGCCGCCTCGCCCCCACCTCCGCCGTCCATGATGCCCCCGCCGCCGGTTCTTCCTCCGTCGCAGCCAGCCCTGCTGCCCCCGGCGCACCTTCCCGCCGCCAGCGGCGCGGCGCCGAGCTCAGCATCGCCGCGCTCGTCAGCCTCGCAAACCTCTGCACGGCCAACAACACAATAGCCATTATCACCGTCGGCGGCATTGCCAAGGACATCGCCGACCGCTTCAGCCTGGACCGCCGCCGTGTCGCCAGCATTCTCGATACCTTCTCCTGCTTCGTCCAGGGCCTCATCCCCTACGGAGCCCAACTCCTAATGGCCTCCGGCCTGGCCGGTGTCGGCGCCGCAGCAATCATCCGCTACCTCTACTACCCCTTCGCCCTCGGCCTCGTCGCCCTTGCCGCCATCTTCCTCCCCTCCCGCCGTCACTGACCCGGCCCGCGGCCGTCGTAACTAAAGACTTCATTTCTGAATCATCCTTCGGGAAAAGCCCGAAGGTAGCGGCAGTTTCGTTGACATCCTTCGGGAAAAGCCCGAAGGTAGTGGCGATTTCAGTGACATCCTTCGGGAAATGCCCGAAGGATGAGGGGGGGACTCGCGTACGACGAGGCCTCGTTAGCCCAGCATCTTCGCCACCCCCGGGGAAATCTGGGGGGATTCGGGAGAGGCGCTGGGGGAATCCGGAGGGAGGAGGGGGAGCTAGAGGAGGTCGGCGAGGACGATGGCAGTCATGGCCTCGACGATGACCGGAGTGCGGAGCGCGAAGCAGACGTCGTGGCGGCCTTTGATGCGGAGGGTATCCTCGCGGTTCTCGGCGAAATTCCAGGTCTGCTGGGCCTTGGCGATGCTGGAGGTGGGCTTAAAGGCGACGCGGAAGACGAGCGGCGCACCGTTGGTGATGCCGCCGTTGACGCCGCCGGCGCCGTTCTTGACGGGGCCTTCGGGTCCGAAGGGGTCGTTGTGCTCCGAGCCCTTCATGCGGGCGGCGGCGAATCCGTCGCCGAACTCGATGCCGCGTACGCCGGGGATGGAGAATACGGCGTGGGAGACCAGGGACTCGACGGAGTCGAAGAAGGGCTCGCCGAGGCCGACCGGAAGGCCGGTGGCGGTGCATTGCACCACGCCGCCCAGCGAGTCGCCTTCGGCGGTGGCTGCGGTGAGGAGTTCCGGCCAGCGTGCGCTGTCCGGGCAGCCGCCGACTTCTATCAGTTTGGCACTGATGTCAATGCCTTCGAGGACTTTCTTTGCGACGACGCCGGCGGCTACGACCGGCAGGGTGATCCTGCCGGAGAAGTGTCCGCCGCCGCGGGGGTCGTTGGCCCAGTCCCACTTGACGGCAGCGACGTAGTCGGCGTGTCCCGGACGGGGCATCGCATCGAATTCGCCGTAGTCGCCGGAACGGGTATTGGCATTGCGGAAAACGATGGTCAGGGGAGCGCCGGTGGTGTGGCCGTCGACCACGCCGCTGAGTATCTGCGGCTCGTCGGCCTCGACGCGTGGCGTCGTGCCGAAGGCCGCAGGGGCTGCGGCCCCCGGAGCGGCCTGGGCGGAGGCGAAATCGCCCCGGGCCTCGGCACCGCGCTTGCCCGGCGAACGCCGGGCTATGTCCGCGGCGAAATCAGCCGCGCTCAGTTCCATTCCCTCGGGAACGCCGTCCATCACTATGCCTATGGCCTCCCCGTGGGATTCACCGAAGATGCTGACCCTGAATATCCTTCCGAATGTGTTCATGACAAGTCCGTTTTGGTCCAGTGCGAATATACGTTTTTTCTGACAAAAATCAGTATATTTGTATTCTATGGACGCAATGGAAGAGAAAGACCTGCTGCAGAACATCACCCAGCAGGAGTACAAGGAAGGCTTCGTCACCGAAGTCGAGCAGGAGTACGTCCCTAAAGGTCTGAACGAGGACATCATCCGTATGATCTCCGCCCGCAAGGACGAACCGGAGTGGCTGCTGGAGTTCCGCCTGGATGCTTTCCGTAAGTGGCAGGCCATGGAACAGCCCCGCTGGGGCCACCTCGACATCCCCGAAATCAATTATCAGGACATCATATACTACGCCGCCCCCAAAAAGGATAGCGAGCGCCCCAAGGAGATAGACCCGGCGCTGGCCGAGACCTTCGAGAAGCTCGGCATCCCGCTGCGCGAGCGTGAGGCCCTGGCCGGCGTGGTCGCGGTAGACGCAGTCTTCGACTCCGTCTCCGTGGCGACCACCTTCCGCCAGGCCCTCTCCGAGAAAGGCATCATCTTCTGCTCCTTCTCGGAGGCTGTCAAGGAACATCCGGACCTTGTCCGGAAATACCTCGCCAGCGTAGTCCCCGTCGGGGACAACTATTTTGCAGCGCTGAACTCCGCCGTCTTTTCCGACGGCTCGTTCTGCTATGTCCCTAAAGGGGTGAAGTGCCCTATGGAACTGTCCAGCTATTTCCGTATCAATGCCGCTGGCACGGGCCAGTTCGAGCGGACGCTCATCGTCGCGGACGAGGGCGCGCAGCTCAGCTATATGGAAGGCTGCACCGCCCCCATGCGCGACGAGAACCAGCTCCACGCCGCAGTGGTCGAGATCATCGTTGAGAAGGACGCCGACGTCAAGTATTCCACCGTGCAGAACTGGTATCCGGGCGATGCACAGGGCCGCGGAGGCATCCTCAACCTGGTGACCAAGCGCGGCATCTGCCGCGGCTCGGGCAGTCACCTGTCCTGGACCCAGGTTGAGACAGGGTCCGCCATTACATGGAAGTACCCCTCGACCATCCTTCAGGGCGATTATTCCTCGTCGGAGTTCTATTCCGTGGCACTGACCAACAACCGCCAGCAGGCCGACACAGGCACAAAGATGATCCATATAGGCCGCGGCACCAGGAGCCGCATCGTCTCCAAGGGCATCAGTGCCGGCCGCAGCCAGAACAGCTATCGCGGCCTGGTGCGCTTCAACCCCGGCGCAGAAGGCGCCAGGAATTATTCGCAGTGCGACAGCCTGCTGATCGGCTCCGAGTGCGGAGCCCACACTTTCCCGCTGATCCAGAGCCGCTGCCCCTCGGCGGTGGTCGAACACGAGGCCACGACCTCCAAGATCAGCGAAGACCAGCTGTTCTACTGCAATCAGCGCGGCATTCCGCCCGAGGACGCCGTAGGCCTCATCGTCGGCGGCTACGCGCGCGAAGTCCTCTCGCGGCTCCCCATGGAGTTCGCGATGGAGGCAAGCAAACTGCTGCAAGTTTCACTTGAAGGATCCGTAGGATGATATGAACTGGCTAGATCTCGTTTCTTCGATACTCGGTCTGACCTGCGTCGTACTCGCAGGCCGGAACAGCAAATACAACTTCTGGGTAGGCTACCTTTATACCGCCGCCCTGTTCTTCCTTTTCTGGGAGAAGAACCTCGTCGCCTCGCTGATGCTTCAGCCGGTTTCCCTGGGCATCAACATAATGGGACACTACCGTTGGACCCATCCGCGCGAGAATGAAAAGAGCTCCAAGGACGGCAGTGCGTTGAAAGTGACCATGCTGAGCTGGCCTGAGAGGGCACTGTGCGCGGTGGCTGTCTTTGTGATAGCCTTCGCCTGGGGATGGCTGCTGGACAGGCTTTTCCCGGCCGATCCGCATCCTTACCTCGACTCCTGCGTGACGGTACTGATCCTGATGGCCCAGTTCCTCTCCGCGCAGAAGAAATGGGACTGCTGGGTGGCCTGGTTGATTGTCAACGTGACTCAGATGGCACTGCACCTTTCGGTGGGGAACGTATTCATGCCCATCGTGTGCGGACTATACCTCATCAACGGCATCATCTCGCTGCGCAATTGGGGTAAACTATACAACAAGAACGCTTAATATCAGATCTTTATGACTGACGACAACATACTGCTTGACATCCGCGGACTCCACGCCTCAATAGGCGACAAGGAGATACTCAAGGGGATCGACATGACGATCCGCAAGGGCGAAGTCCACGCGGTCATGGGTCCGAACGGCGCCGGCAAGAGCACGCTTTCAGCAGTGCTCGTGGGGCGCCCGGACTACACCGTCACCGCCGGCACGGTGACGTTCCTCGGGAGGGACCTTCTGTCCCTCAGCCCCGAGGAACGCTCGTGGGCCGGCCTCTTCCTCTCTTTCCAGTACCCCATCGAAATTCCCGGAGTCAGCATTACCAATTTCATGAAGGCGGCAGTCAACGCCCGCCGCAAGGCGCAGGGCCTCGAGGACCTGAAGCCCTCCGAGTTCATCAAACTGATGAAAGAGAAGATGGCACTGGTCCAGATGAAGGGTGAGTTCGCCAAGCGTGAGGTCAACGTGGGCTTCTCAGGAGGTGAGAAAAAGCGCAACGAGATATTCCAGATGGCCATGCTGGAGCCGACGCTGTCCATCCTCGACGAGACCGACAGCGGTCTGGACGTCGACGCGCTCCGCATCGTTGCGGACGGCGTCAACGCCTTGCGCTCGCCTGAGAAGAGCGCCATCGTCATCACCCACTACCAGCGCCTGCTGGAGTATATCGTCCCCGATGTGGTGCACGTACTCAAGGACGGCCGCTTCGTCAAGACCGGTGGCCGCGAGCTGGTGGATTTCATTGACCGTAACGGATACGACGGATTCTAGGCCATGAAGGAGAAGATCATAGACAGGGGACACTACGTCGCGGCACCGACCCCGGAGGGGGCGGTGGTCGTGCCGGTTGGCCAGCGCCTGTCGCTGTGCGACGCGCTGTCCGGGCCGCACGCCTTCGTCCTTGAGGCCGGGGCCTCGCTGGACCTGTGCCTGCTGGCCTTCCCGGGCTCCTCGACGGGGACGGAACTGACCGTCGACCTGGTCGGAGAGGGTGCCGAAGCATCGCTTTCAGGCCTGTATGTCTGCAAGGAAGGGGAGTTCTCGCTGAAGGTGATCGTGCGCCATCGTGTCGGCGGCTGCGTGTCCAACCAGCTTTTCAAGGGCATAGTGACCGGCTCCGCCCGGGCAGCGTTTGACGGGCGCATCATCGTTGCGCCGGATGCCCAGAAGACCAAAGCCTATCAGACCGACCATAACCTGCTGCTGGGCGTCGATGCGCGCGCCGAGACGCGGCCGCAGCTGGAGATCTACGCCGATGACGTGGAGTGCTCGCACGGCGCCACGGTCGGCCGTCTCGACGAGTCGGGGCAGTTCTATATGCAGTCCCGCGGCATTCCCGAACGGGAAGCCAGGGTGCTGCAGATGATTTCGTTCCTGTCACCGGTGCTGGAACACGTGCCGGAGGAGCGTCGCGAGGAAGTCGCGGCGCGTATCGAACAAACCGTCCGCAGCCTATGATCTCGTATCCCAATGTCAAGGTCAACCTTGGACTGAGCGTCCTGCGGAAGCGCCCCGACGGCTATCACGACCTCGAGACGCTGTTCATCCCGTACTTTGACATTCACGATACGCTGGAGATAATCACCGGAGACGACTTCAGTCGTACCTCCGCCTCGCTCTTTGAACGGTATTCCAATATAAGGCAGGCCATCCGGGAGGACGGGAAGGTAATGGTGACGATCGCGAAGGCCGGGGGAGTGGACTGGGATCCGCTGGAGGATTTGACCGTCAAGGCTTACGGGCTGCTTGACGAGGAGTTCGGCCTGCCTCCGGTCAAGATATTCCTGGAAAAGACCGCTCCCGTGGGCGCGGGGCTGGGCGGCGGCTCGGCTGATGCGGCCTTCGCGCTCCGAATGCTCTCCGAGCTCTTCGCGCTCGGCCTCGACGATGCCGCCCTGGCCGCACGCGCCTCCCGCCTTGGCAGCGACTGCGCCTTCTTCGTCTACAACCGCCCCATGTTCGGCAGCGGCCGCGGAGAGGTCTTGGAGCCCTGCGGCATTGACCTTTCGCACTATGTGCTGCAGGTCATCGTGCCGGAGGGCGTGAGCGTCGGCACGGCCGACGCCTACCGCGGCATTGTGCCGCGGGAGGCGGCCGGAGGCCGCGCCCTGCCGCTCCGCGAGGCGCTTGCGCGCCCCGTCGCGGAGTGGCGCGACTGTCTCGTCAACGACTTCGAGACCACCGTTTTCGCCAAATACCCGGCAATCTCCGGGGCCAAGCAAGCCCTCTATGACGCCGGTGCCATATATGCCTCGATGTCCGGCAGCGGCTCCGCCGTTTTCGGACTCTTCCCCCGACAAACCTGACAGATTATGTATAAGACCCAAGGACTAAAAAACAGCCGCATCGAAGTTGCGGACGCCCTCCGGGGCATTGCCGTAGCCGGCATCATCCTCTACCATTCAGTGGAGCATTTCAACCTCGGCACCGCCCAGAGTGCATCGCTCTCCTTCCCGTTTGATGGCACCGTCTTCAACGTGCTTACAGTATTGCTCTCCGGCAAGATGTACGGCATTTTTGCTCTCCTGTTCGGTCTCAGCTTCTTCATCCAGCGGGACAATCAGGCGCAGAAGGGCAAGGATTTCTCCCTGCGTTTTGCCTGGCGAATGGTCCTGCTGTTCGGTTTCGGCGTCCTGAACATGGTGTTCTACAACGGTGACATCCTCACTTTCTATGCGCTGGTGGGCCTTCTGATGATTCCCGCAGGGTATCTCAGTACACCGGTGCTCTGGGGGCTCACGATACTGCTGCTGATACAGCCGGTCGAGATTTACAGTATGATCTCCGGGTGGAAGCCGGACATCTCCCCGATGATGAAGTATTACGGTGAGTTGGGTCCGGCCAACTCCGAGGGCACATTCCTGCAGTCTGCTGCCGCTAGCCTGAAGAACGGATTCATGGCCTCTCTGTACTGGTTCATCTGGAAGGGTCGTCTCACCCAGACCCTCGGCCTGTTCTACCTTGGCATCCTCTTCGGTCGCACGAGGCTTTTCTACAACGAGGGTAACCATCTGAAGATCTGGAGAGTGGTCTTCTTCGTCGTCACTCTTCTCATCTTAGCCGGAGTCGTCTTCGGTCATTGGAGGAATGGAGACGTCAGCTTCGGTAAGGCCAACAGCCTGCTCCGTCCTCTCTTCAACCTCGCCATCCTGCTGTTCATCGTATCCGGCGTGACGTTGCTCTGGTACCGCTTCGCAGGCTTCCGCAAGAGCCTCTCGCACATCTGCTTCTTCGGCAGGATGTCGTTGACCAACTATCTGCTGTCGTCCATTATCGGCTGCACCATCTTCTACGGATGGGGCCTGGGAATGTACAAGTATTTGGGAGTTACGCTCTCGCTGCTCACGGGCATCGCCATTGTCACGCTGCAGATAGTGCTCCTCTACCAGTGGTCCAAGAAGCATCAGCGCGGTCCGCTGGAGACCATCTGGCGCAAACTCACCTGGATAGGAAGCGACAATTGATATGGGAAGCATTTACCGGGAACGTGTAGAGGCCCTGAGGGCGCTGATGCGCGAGCGGGGCTGGGATGCCGTGGTCGTCTCCGGATCCGATCCGCACTGCAGCGAGTATCCTGCTCCCCGCTGGAAGCAGGTCGAGTGGCTGTCGGGGTTCACCGGAGAGGCCGGCGACATAGTCGTCACGGCTTCCCACGCCGGACTCTGGACCGACACGCGCTACTTCATCCAGGCTGTCAGGCAGTTGGAAGGCAGTGGCATCGTCCTGCACAAGACCCGCGTCCCTGAGCAGGTGCTGATACCGGAATGGCTGGCTGAAGATGCGCTGGCGGGAAAGGACCGCTGCGTCGTCGTCGCAGTCGACGGCCTCTGCCAGGGCGTGAGCGCCGTCGAGGGCTTGAAGGCCGCCTTCGCGGCCGCCGGCCGCACCGAGGGCTCCCCGGACGAGGACGGATTCCGTATAGTATCCGTTCCGGATATGCTGGAGGACCTCTGGGAAGGCCGTCCGCCCGTGCCTCAGACCCCGGTCATCACGCTGGGCGCAGACCTGACGGGCGAGGACCGCTGGAGCCGCATCGGCTGGCTTCGCGGCATAGCCGCGGAAGCCGGCTGCGACGCGGTCCTGCTAACCTCCCTTGACGAGATAGCCTGGCTCCTGAACGTGCGCGGCTCCGACATAGAGTACAATCCTCTGGTCATCTCCTACCTGCTGGTCACGATGGAGACCGTCGAGTGGTTTGTAAGGAAGGGCAGCCTGATCGACGCGGACACCCGCGACAGTTTCCAGGAACTCAAGGATGACGGCATCGACGTCCTGAACTATGACGACGTAGCCTTCACCCTGACCGGCGAAATGGAGGACGGGGCGGTTCAGCGGCTGGCGGTGGACCCCTCTTCGCTGAATTACAATCTTTATAACATACTGAAAACCAATTCCTCCGAAGGTTCTCTCCTCGAATGGGAGTCGCCTGTAGCCCTCCGCAAGGCCGTCAAGAATCCTGTTGAGATCGAAGGGATGCGGGACATCCACGTCGAGGACGGCGTGGCGATGGAGCGCTTCCTCTACTGGCTGGAGAAGTCCGTGGGAAACGGCGGAATGGTGAATGAATGGGACGCCGCCTGCAGGCTAGGCTCGCTCCGCGCGGAGATTGCCGGGTACAGGGGCGACAGTTTCGAGACCATTTCCGCATACGGCGAGGGAGCCGCGCTTCCGCACTACATCACCCCGCGCACTGGCGCCCCTGTACTGGAGCCGCGGGGGCTGTACCTCGTGGACAGCGGCGGGCAGTATATGAACGGTACGACCGACATCACCCGCACCATCCCTCTGGGTCCTTGCACTATGCTTGAAAAGGAGGACTATACCCTCGTGCTGAAGGGACACATCGACCTGGCCATGGCGGTGTTCCCGCGCGGAACGGCGGGCTGCCAGCTGGACGTGCTGGCACGCAGCCCGCTCTGGCGCGCGCGCCGCAACTTCGGCCACGGTACAGGCCACGGGGTCGGATTCTTCCTCGGCGTCCACGAAGGCCCTCAGGATATCCGCCAGAACTTCAACCGCACGCCCATCCTTCCCGGAATGATCACTTCCGACGAGCCGGGCATCTACCGCGAAGGGATGCATGGCGTTCGCCACGAGAACCTCATCCTCTGTGTCGAGGACGAGCGCAACGCCTTCGGCGACTGGCTCCGCTTCGAGACGCTTACCCTCTGCCATTTCGATACCTCCGCCGTCATCCTGGACCTCCTTGACCGCGACGAGATCGAGTGGCTCAATGCCTACAACGCGCGCGTCTGCCGCACGCTGGCGCCGCTGCTGCCTCCGGAGGAGGCCGAGTGGCTCGCGCGCAAGTGCCGCGCCATCTGACATTACACTAACCTTTTAATACCAATTGATTTATGAAAAAAATCCTTACCGTTTTGGCAGCCGCTCTGCTGTTTGCAGGCGCCGCTTCTGCCCAGGAGATCGCCAATTTCTCCCGTGGCCAGCAGGTCGTTTCCCCTGAGGTTACCGCCGAAGGTATCACTTTCAGGCTTGCCGCCGACTACGCTACCGTAGTATCCCTGACAGGCAACTGGATGACCCAGGGCGAGGGCCCTGTCGCCATGACCAAGGGCCAGGGTGGTGTCTGGGAAGTCACCATTCCGCTTCTCGAGCCCGAGATTTACACCTACAACTTCATCGTGGACGGCGTTGCGGTCAACGACCCCGCCAACTTCAAGGTCCAGCGTGACGGCACCCGCTTCCTCAACATGGTCTTCGTGCCCGGCGCACGTTCTTCCGTCTACAACGAGGCCAAGCACCGCGGCAACCTCACCACCCTGTGGTATGACAGCGCCCTGCTCGGCATCAACCGCCGTATGGTCGTCTACACCCCTTATGGCTATGACGATCCAAAGAACAAGAAGGTCAAATATCCTGTCCTCTACCTCCTCCACGGTGGCGGCGGCGACGAGGAAGCCTGGTCTTCCATGGGCCGTGCCGCGCAGATCCTTGACAACCTCATCGAGCAGGGCAAGGCCGTCCCGATGATCGTCGTCATGCCTAACGGCAACCCCAACCAGCAGGCTGCCCCGACCCTCGGCATCGAGACCTCCAACGTCAATTTCCGTGATCCGGCTTATGCGAATGCTTATGTCAAGAGCCTTGTGACCGAGATCGTTCCCTTCATCGAGAAGCAGTTCCGCGCCATCCCGAAGCCCGCTTCGCGCGCCATCTCCGGCCTTTCGATGGGCGGCGGCCACACCCTCACCGCTTCGCAGCTCTATCCTTCCGTCTTCGATTACATCTGCCCCCAGTCCATCAGCTCGCAGGACACTCCTGAGATCCGCGCCCAACTGCGCGCCCTCAAGAATGACGGCTACAAGCTCTACTGGTTCGGTGTCGGCAAGACCGACTTCCTCTATGAGGGTGCCCTTACCCTCGACAAGATCCTGACCGAGGAAGGCCTTCCTCACACCTTCTTCGTCTCCGAGGGCGGCCACGAGTGGAAGAACTGGCGTCTCTATCTCCAGACCTTCGCACCGCTTCTGTTCAAGTAAAAAACAGTAGCGTTTGCTGGTTTTTTCGGAAAAAACCCTATCTTTGCAGTCCGGAACAATCCCAAGGGACCGTTCCGGACTTTTTAAGGGACTTTAGCTCAGTCGGTTTAGAGCGCTTGCTTCACACGCAAGAGGTCAGCAGTTCGAATCTGCTAAGTCCCACACCTGATATGAGACGTTTACAGAGATGTAAACGTCTTTTCTTTTTATAAGGGGCGTGAAAAGGGCGTGATTTTAGCCTGTTTTAACCCTCATTTAACCCGCTTCAAAACTCATCTATCTTCCTGAAAGGAGATGATGACTCATACTTGAAATGCAGTGGTTTTGAAAAATGGTGCAGGGGTTATGAAAACTCGTGTACTGCTATGAAATTTTAGCCCGACACTTTTGTGTCAGGTTATGTGTATTCGTGCGGACTTTACTCACAGAAGTTGTTGTCTCCTGGATGGCACCAGTGAGGTATTTCTTGCTTAAACTCTTCAACGGCATTTGTATTGAACGTAAACGTTTCGATAACCCCGTCTCCATAGTAACTCTCCATTATGGCCTCATGAACAAAGAAATCTCCAAAGATTGCATCGCAATCTGCGCATCCAAAAGAAAGATATGAGTCCCCCACTGTATTACTGTATCTTCTCTTAATGGTCGCAAGATTGAAATACTCCTTTCCTGGTCCATTAACATACTGCTCCACCTTCTCCACAATTCTCTTGTCGAATGAGAACTTGCTGTCAGACCACATTCTTTCCGCTTCCATCTCTGAAATCTCTGCATTACAAGCAGATTTGAATGGAGAAAGGAAGTAGATGTGATTGATCGATCCACACCTGTTACAAGGCATTTCAATGAAGTTGACTTCAACAGAGGGAATAGGTTTCAAAGTTGAGCAGAATTTGATTCCTCCGCAAACAAAGTCATGAATAAATACACCAAGAGGCAACATCTTACGCCCCTTCAATGATACATAAAGGGAATTGTCACATTCCACAATCTTGAAAACCGGTAAATCTTCCTTTTCCTGTCGTCGCTTAGACGGATCATTCTCAAATAGCCAGCAAGCAATAATACCTTCTCGAATGTATATAGCCTGTCTCTCTTCTGTTCTTTTATATGTCTGTGGCGATAATTGAACTTCGAAAGCGAATTTCCTATCACCATTTTCGGCATATACATCTGCTCTCCACCCATTACCTCTGTACTCACATTCACTATTAAACCCAAGAGCTAATAGGATGTCTCGTATTTCATTCTGGATTCTTATGTGTAAAGGGCCCATAACTCAGCAATAAATGGATGTAGATGCAATTACTGAAGTTTCTGCATAACTTCGCTATAAGAGTCCCTACAATACAATTCTTCTGGAGATACAGACAGCTGGATATAAGTGCAAGACTTATGCTCTTTCAAAAACGGTTTCTCCTTAAGTAATTCCTTTGGCATATACTTAAGGTCCATGACGGCAACAATAACACTTTTCTGGATTGACAATGTGTTTCCGCTAAGAAGATTCAATTCTAT
The DNA here is from genome assembly GCA_017519865.1 of Bacteroidales bacterium. Lineage (GTDB taxonomy): Bacteria > Bacteroidota > Bacteroidia > Bacteroidales > UBA932 > Cryptobacteroides. The sequence continues at coordinate 70,674 of JAFWRQ010000014.1, forward strand.
AAAATCCATAATACTTCACTATAAACAACGTATATAATCCTTTCATGAATTCAGTGTATAATTACACTTCGGATAGTTTGAACATCCGTAGAAAGAACCATACCTCCCATGTCGAAGAACAAGTTTTCCCCCGCATTTAGGACATCTTCCGTTTGTCACAGCTGCATCCCGACGTTCTTTGTTACGTCGAACATTATCAATGTGTTCTTTTCGATCTGACCCGGAAGTGGAAATAACCTCGAGAAGCCTCCTCCGATAAAAGTTAACTTGATCTATTGATAGGATCACATCACGGTATTGCTTGATGTAAGGGACAACATCCTGCATATTCAGAACCGGCTGATCTGCTGTCACATTAATTCTTGTTTCGCTGGGGAAAGCAACAATTCCATGTATGATGGTATCATAGCCAAACACAAGCCGGCGAAGAGATTTAATGTGGCCCTCATTCTGCCAAATAGGATTCCTTAACTGGTTCTGCTGGGTAAAGCCATAACGTTTGTACCCCCAAGCTGGCAAATACTGTTTCCAGAACTCTGAGTTACCGGAACCATATACCTTTCCGTGAAAGTTCTTTGTTTCCAAGACGAACACTCCATAACGGGAGATGATAAGATGGTCTACTTGCGTGGTGTAGTTTCCATCACGTATGAGGAGGTCATTAAACACATGGTAGTCGTTACATGATAGATCTGCCAAGAAAGATGAAATCCTTTTCTCTCCATTGTCTCCAATAGCTTCTGCTTTGCTACTATACTTAGGGGTTATTATTGATGCCCAGAATCCTTTTTCCTCCTTGATAGCGCTTCCAGAAAACTGCGCCTCGCGGTTTATCTTACGGAAACATTCACGCCTCACCTTCTCTATGATAGACTTGATTGTCAAATAGAGGAGGAAAACGAATAGTGCAACTAGTCCTATGTACTGTAGGATTGTCATCAAATGGTCATAGTTCGGTATTCCATACCATTCAAATATACAAACAAATCTCTAATCTTAGCATTATTGGAGAATCCGCACTAAACTGACCCCCTCATTTTACACATTATTGAAGGAGAACTAGGGAGGGCACTTTGCTACGGAGTTTCCAGTCAGGAGCATTAACCGCGCTGAGATGGCGATTCTGCTCTTAACCCTACATTGTAATGTGGCGTCAGGAGCAAATATCGCCTTCTGAGGCATATAATGCGCCTGGGCTTTCGGGAGTCAAGGTGTTGATGGTATTAATTCGATGCTCGGCACCTGAGAATACTCCCTTCCGCCACAAGGTATTGGAAATAAACGTTTACGACTAAAAGGCGATTAAAGGTTACGGTTCATGAATCCGACCATCATCCCATTGACCTCCTGCGACTCCGGCAGGTCCTGGTTGGTGACGTTGTGGACGTGACCGACTCTCCTGTCGTCGGACTTGATGTCCACGAATTCGATGCTGCGCCCACGAGAGTCGCAGTCCGACTTGATCAGCAATGCCTGGTCCCGTATGAAGTCATGGGTACACGTTGAAACGAACAGCGGACCGGAGTAACTGCCGATATAGGTTCTTGGCGACACGGATTCCAGCCACCGGTCATCCTTGTAGCGGGGACCTATGAACCATTCTAAGGCGCTCTTGGCGAATCCTCCGGCGTGTGCGAACGAAGCGAAGTCATAAGCAGGACAGCTCAGCATGACTCCCTTCGTCTTGAAAACCTTCGGGCGCACGGGCAGGGAGGTGTCTTCCGTCCCCTCAGCCATGTACAGGGCGAGATGGCCTCCGGCGGAATCCCCGGTGAGGAACATCCTGTCCTTGTTGAGCCCAAGCTCCGCAGCGTGTGTCGCAAGGTAATCCAGCGCAGCCGCGCAGTCGCTGAGCTCATCCGAAACATCCTTTTTCCCGTCATTTACCCGGTATTCCAGCAGGACCACATCGTAACCTTCCTTCAGGAATACGGAAGCGAACTTACGGTTGTTCTGACGTTTTCCCGCTACATAGAAGCCGCCGTGGATATCGATGAGGACGGCGTCCTTCCGGACGTCCTTGGCGGCATAATAGATATCTACCACCTGCGCCGGTGTACCGCCGGCCACATATTGGACATCTATCCTCTTCTCCAGCGAATCCGCGTAGGCCGGTTCCGTCGAGACCCTGTTGCTGCCGGAAACTACCATCTGCAGCATCGGTTTCGTAACCTTGAAACTGCACCCTGTCCAAAGGGCCGCTGTGGCCAATAAGATTAAAAAGTAAGTCCGTTTCATACGGTAAAGGTAAGCATTCTGATGAAAAATCAGTACATTTGTATAGAACAACCAATAACACTGAATACTATGGCAGAAGAAGTAAAAAATCCCATGGATCTTAATGGTGACGGAAAGATCACCCTTGGCGAAAGGGCACAGTATTATGCCGGCAAGGCTGGCGAAAAGCTTGAGCAGGCCACCAACAAGGTAGCCGCCGAACTCAAGGAGGATGCCAAAGAGTTGGGCGCCAAGGCCTCAGTCAAGGCGAAGGAGGTCGGGGCCAAGGCTAAGTGCAAGGCCAAGGAAGTCTATGCCGACGCCAAGGAAGAGGTTGCAGAGGCAGCCGCCAAGGCAAAGGCCAAGGTCAGCGAGCTGAAGAAGAAAGCGTAAAGTGTAAGACCTTGTCGTAGTCGTTCCAGTTGCGCAGGTCGAGCGTAGTGTTCTGCTGGTCGTAGACGCAGGTGTACTGCGTGTCCTCGACGGTACCGGTCTCCCATACCAGGTCCTTCCAATGGACCAGTCCGAGGCATTCCATTGCCTCGTCGAAAGTCAGGGTGCCGTTGCGCTCGCGCAGGTAGTTGCCTGCAGTCTCGTACCTCCACCAACTGTGGCTGTAGACGTTGCCGACGGACATGTCCGGCTCGGTGGTGTAGTACTTCCCGGACAGGAGGTGGTTGGTAACCAGCATCGAGTTCTCGCCTTCACTCTTGCGGACGACCATCGATTTCCATCCGTCGTTCATATCGAACTCCAGGACGGCGCAGTCGCCGTTGGCGTCAGCTATCATGTAGTGGTAGCCGGAGCCGACGGTGGCGTCATGCCGTATGTCGAGCGAGGCAGCGAGGTCCAGGGCCTCCTGGACCGTGGCGCAACGGTCCAGCCAGAGACGCATTATGATGGTCGTGCCGACCTTGTGCTTGCCGCTCTCCTGCTGGGCTGCCATTTTCGGAAGGGCCATGATGGAGGTGCACAGGCCTTTCTCGTTGATTCCGTCAAGTGGGGTGTAGATGGCTGCGAGGCTGTTGACCTTGTCCTTCAGCGAGGTTGGGAGTTTCTCCAGTGAATATCCGAAGTGCGACATGTCACTTACCGCGATGGAGGCGTATCCTTTCCGGGGATGTGAGACGGTCACCATCGTAGGGTTTTTGAAATAGTCGTAGTTGCGCCCGTACCAGTAGCCTCCTCCGTCTGCCTTGGCGGCCTGGAAACTGGTGCAGTTGAAAACAGTGGCGAGTTCGCCGTCCTCGTCGGCGACCTGGGCGCTCTTCATCTTGATCGGGATGCCCTTGCCGATGCGCCCGGTGATGTATCGGAGCAGGTCGGCGTTGGAGGCAATGTCCTTTGAAATGACGTCATCAAGGTCATAGGAGGCCTTGAAGTCCATCTTGTAGAGATATTCGTTGCCGTCCAGCGGCTCGATGGAGCGGATGGTGGCTATCTCGCCGTGCCAGATTGTGGCGACGAGCAGGCAGAGAAGCGCGAGGATAGCGACGGTCTTGAACAATACTTTTTTCATGTCAACGGATTTCTTTGCCGAAAGGGAAGATGGCGTTCAGGGCCATTGAGAGATGTTTGAGTCCCCACGGAATACCTATGATGGAGATGCAGCAGACGAATCCGCAGACCAGATGGATGAGTGCTATCTCCCACCATCCCAGGAGTATCCAGATGAGGTTCATCACGACGGAGATGCAGCCGGGCTCGCCGGGTCCGTTAACAAGCTCGTGGCCGAAGGGCCACAGCGCATACGTCCCGAGCTTGAACAGCTGGATGCCGAAGGGGATGCCGATGATGGTCAGACACATCACCAGGCCTACGAAATAATAGATGAGGGCTATCAGCAGGCCGCCGAGTATGAGCCAGATTATGTTCCCAAGTGATTTCATATCACAATAATAGTGAATTTTGCTCATAATAGGGGCAAAAAAGGATTATCTTTGCACCATGAAGATCGGAAACGTAGATTTGGGCGACAGGCCGGTGCTGCTCGCGCCGATGGAGGATGTGACGGACGCGTCCTTCCGCATCCTCTGCCGCGAGCAGGGTGCGGCGATGGTATACACCGAATTCGTGCCCTCCGACGGACTGATCCGCGACGCCGTCAAGGCCAAGGCCAAGATGCGCACGATTCCCGAGGAGGCCCCGGTAGGCATCCAGATATATGGCAATATCCCGGAATCGATGGTGGAGGCAGCGCGCATGGCGGACCGTGCCGCCGAGATTTGCGGCGGCTACGGCTGCGACGTGGTGGACATCAACTTCGGTTGCCCGGTGAACAAGATAGCCGGCCGCGGCGCCGGTTCCGGCATGATGCGCGAGCCGGACAAGATGGTGATGATCACCGACATGATCGTAAAAGCCGTGTCCAAGCCCGTTACCGTCAAGACCCGGCTCGGGTGGGACGAGCATTCCAAGATCATAGTCGAACTCGCCGAACGCCTTCAGGACGTGGGCATCAGCGCATTGACCATCCACGGCCGCACGCGCCAGCAGATGTACAAGGGCGAGGCGGACTGGAGCCTCATCGGTGCGGTCAAGGCCAATCCGCGCATGTCCATCCCCATTATCGGCAACGGTGACATCAATTCTCCGGAGAAGGCGAAGGAAGCCTTCGACCGATATGGCGTTGACGGCATCATGGTGGGGCGCGCTTCTTTCGGACATCCTTGGATCTTCCGGGAGATCAGGCATTTCCTCGACACCGGGGAGCTTCTTCCCCCGATGTCCGTCGTAGACCGCGTGGCTCTGGCTAAGCGGCATTTCCAACTGTCGCTGGACCTGAAGGGAAATGTCCGCGGCGTGTTCGAGATGCGCCGCCACCTGTCGTGTTATTTCAAGGGGCTTCCGGACTTCAAGGAGACGCGCATCCGCCTCGTGACGAGCACAGATATCCCCGAAATCTTCGCAACCCTTGACTATATTGCAGAAAAATGGGGAAATGTGGAGATGGAGGGTGCCGAGAGCGTCTATGGTCTCTGATTTTTTACTATTTTTGTAAAACTTTCGCCTTGGCGGACCATGATTGACAAACTGTTACTGTTCCCATACTATCTCATCCTGGGCATCCGTCATGCCCTGTACGACAAAGGCTTCCTCTGCAAGACCCGCGAAGCCGCAGTTCCCACCATCTGCATCGGCAACATCACTGTCGGAGGCACCGGCAAGACTCCACATACGGAGATGCTCCTGCGCACGCTCCATCGCAGCGACGACTGGGGCTTCCGCAACGTCGCCGTCCTCTCGCGCGGCTACAAGCGCAAGAGCAAGTGCTTCCAGCAGGTGGTGACGGGAGACAGCGCCATAGCCTACGGTGACGAACCGGTGCAGATCAAGAAAAAGTTCCCCGCCGTTACCGTCGCCGTGGACAAGGACCGCATCGAGGGTTGCGACTTCCTTTGCCATCCCGAACTTCTGCAGACCTCCAAGAAGGCGCGCAAGTGCGTCCACAAGGAGATGGAGCCCGCGGAGATCATCGTCCTTGACGACGCTTTCCAGTACAGGAGACTCAAGGCCGCATACAACATCGTCCTGGTGGATTACAACCGTCCGCTGGACAAGGATATGCTGCTGCCGCTCGGGCGCCTGCGCGACCTGCCGTCGCGCCTCCGCGCGGCCGACGCGGTCATCATCACCAAGTGCCCGCACTATATGGAGGACGAGGACAGGGCGGAGTTCCTCGCCGGTCTGGGTTACAAAGACTTCGACCCCGTCCTTTGCGAGGCCACGAACAGGAAAGGGGGCAGGCAGAAGGTGTATTTCACCTGCATCAACTACCAGCCGATGGAGCAGATCTACGAAGAGGGAGACTCCAGATACATCTACACCAAGAAACTCATCCTCTTCACCGGCATAGCCAAGGACACCCCCCTGCGGATGTTCCTCAGCGATAACTATAAGATAGTCAAGCACCTGTCCTTCAAGGACCATCACAACTACACCAAGGCGGACATCCGCACCATCGAATCCGCCTCCAAGGCTTTCCCCACGGCTGCCGTCGCGACGACCGAGAAGGACGCGCAGCGCCTGGTGGACTGTCCCAAGGTCACCCCCAGGCTCAAGGAACGTCTGTTCCAGGTCCCCATCGAGGTGGCATTCCTCTCGGAGCAGGAAGAGAACGTGTTCTCCTCCACGCTCATCGACCGTCTAAGAAAGTATCAACAGCAGAAAAATGTCAAATAAAGGAAACCGCGGGAGAGGTTCCCGCAGCGGCCACGGCGGTCCTCACCGCTCCGGGCTGGCAAAGGCCGCCCGGCGGAGCGGCAGGGGCCGCGGCCCCAAGTCCCTCCAGAGCTATCCCCAGTTCATAGGCAAGGTCCAGATGAGCCGGGAAGGCTTTATCTTCGTTGTCGTGGAGGGCGAACAGGACGACATCTTCGTCAAGGCGTCCAAGACGAAGAACGCCCTGAACGGCGACACCGTCCGCGTAGCGCTGACCAAGGAGAAGGTCGGCATGAAGCGCCGCGAAGGCGAGGTGGTCGAGATCATAGAGCGCTCTACCCGTCCTCACGTCGGCGTTCTCCATTTCGTGGGTTCCCAGGCGTGGGTGCTGATGCAGAGCAAGTCGATGCCTTACGACATCGAGGTGGACCAGCAGCAGGCCCTGGAGATGGGCGGCAAGTCCGGTATGAAGGCCGCCGCCGTAGTGGACCGTTGGGAGAAATACGACATCGGCCCGAAGGGCCACGTCGTGGATGTGCTGGGCATGCCGGGCGACAATGATACCGAAATGCACGCGATCCTCGCGGAGTTCGGCCTCCCTTACCGTTTCACCAAGGAAGTGGAGAACGCCGCGGACAAGATCTCCGACCGTATCACCTCCAACGACCTCAAGGGCCGCAAGGATTTCCGGGACACTTTGACCTTCACGATAGACCCTGCCGACGCCAAGGATTTCGACGATGCCCTGTCGTTCCGCAAGCTTGAGAGCGGGAATTATGAGATCGGCGTACACATCGCTGACGTCACGTACTACGTCAAGCCCGGGACCCCCGTCGACAAGGAGGGCCAGGAGCGCGGAACATCCGTATATCTGGTGGACCGCACGGTCCCCATGCTGCCCGAGAAACTCTCCAACAAACTGTGCTCCCTGCGCCCCCACGAGGATAAACTGACCTTCTCGGCCGTATTCGAGGTCTCCCCGAAGGCCAAGGTCGAGAGCCGCTGGTTCGGCCGCACCATCATCAATTCCGACAGGAGGTTCGATTATGACGAGGCCCAGGCCATCATCGAATCCGGCCAGGCCCGCGACGGTGTCGAGGAAGCCATCCTTGTCCTGAACAAACTTGCGCTGACGCTTCGCGACCGCCGTTTCAAGGCCGGGGCGATGAACTTCGAGCGTCCCGAGATGAAAGTCGAGGTGGATGAGAAGGGAAAGCCTGTCAATGTATATGAGAAGGTCTCCAAGGAGGCCAACTGGCTCATCGAGGAGTTCATGCTCCTCGCCAACCGCAGTGTTGCCGAATACGTCGCCACGGGCGGCAAGATGAACGGCGTGGCGTCCAAGAAAGCCAAGACGTTCGTCTATCGTATCCACGACGAACCGAACATGGAGAAAGTCGCCGGGCTGCGCGACGTCGCAGGCAACTTCGGGCTCAAGATGGGCGACATCAGCAATCCTTCCGCAGTCGCGCAGTCGATAGGCGGCCTCCTGGCCGAAGCCAAGGGCACTCCCTCCTACGACGCCCTGCAGATCATTGCGCTCCGCTCCATGGCGAAGGCCAAATACAGCACCGAGAATATTGGCCATTACGGACTGGCATTCAATTTCTACACGCACTTCACCTCGCCCATCCGCCGCTATCCCGACATGATGGTTCACCGTCTCCTGTCCATGTACCTCGACGGGGCGGACAGCCAGGACAAGGGTTATTACGAGGCTCAGTGCATGCATGCGTCGGAGCGCGAGATCATCGCTACGGACGCCGAACGGGCGTCGGTCAAGTACAAGCTGGTGGAGTTCATGCAGGACAAGGTCGGCATGGAATTCGACGCCCACGTCTCCGGCGTGACCGAGTGGGGAATGTACGCCGAGATCGAGCCGACGAAGGTCGAGGGCATGATTCCGCTGCGCACCATCCGCTCGGATTTCTTCGAGTTCGACGAGAAGAATTTCCGGATCGTAGGCCGCAGGACCCGCAGGGTCTTCACCCTGGGCGACCCTGTCCGCATCCGCGTCAAGTCCGCCAACCTCGACCAGGTCCTGCTGGACTATGAACTGGTCGAGCCGGAGCATGAGGTCGAGCCAGTACCGGACCATCCCGTTCCTCCTCTCCACGCACACCCCCGCAAACCCGCCGCGAAACGAACGATAAAAAAGAAATAACTATGAAACGTATCATCATTCTCCTTTCAGCCCTGTGCCTGACTATGGCCCTGGGCGCCCAGGACAAGGTCACAAGGACGGTTCTGGATCTTGGACGCACCGACAACCGCACCATGGAGCACGCCGGGTACATTGCGCAGAACATCGGCGGCCGCCTGGTCGGTACGCACATGCTCAACCATGCCGAAGACTGGGTGGCTGAGCAGTTCCGCTCCTGGGGCCTCGAGGTCACCCTCCAGGAGGCAGTGGAGATCGGGGTCGGCTTCGACCGCGGCCCCTGGTTCGGCCGCATGCTCTCGGAGGATGGGATGACATTGCATTTCGGTACGCCTGCCTATACCGCAGGAACCAAAGGCCCGCAGAAGGGCCGCGTATTGCTCGAACCCAAGAACCAGAGGGACTTCGAGCGCGTAAAGGGCGCGCTCAAGGGCGCCTGGGTGCTGGTCGAGACCGGCCCGACCAACGGTCTGGCCATCGACTCGAGCGCCAAGGCGGACTCCACGCGCGCGGCCCAGCTTGCCGAAGGCAAGGAGGCCGTCGTGCCGATGTACCGCCAGATGGTCGATGCCGGCGTCCTGGGTTTCATCCGTCCAGGCAAAATGCCCATGCAGGTACTCTACAACCGTGCTACCTGCTTCGACATCACCATGGACAACCTCCCCAAGGCCTGCGATATCATCCTTGACGAGCATCAGTTCGCGCTGATCAAGCAGAAGGTGGTCGACCGTCAGGACTTCCAGCTGGAGTTCGACATCCGCAACCATTTCTTCCCCGGACCCATGAAGTACCACAACATCCTTGCGGTGATCAAGGGCAGCAAGTATCCTGACGAGTACGTCATGATGGGAAGCCATCTGGACGCTTACGATATCGCCACCGGCTCCACCGACGACGGCCAGGGCGTCTGCGTGACCATGGAGGCGGCGCGCCTGCTGGCAGCGGCCGGCGCCAAGCCCAAGCGCTCCATCATGTTCTGCATCTGGACTGCCGAGGAGTACGGCCTTATGGGTTCCAAGTACTTCGTGGAGAACAAGACCGTGCCGTGGAACAAGATATCCAACTATTTCAACCGTGACGGCGGCCCTCTCGCAGCGACTTCCATCACCGTCCCGCCGGCCATGTACGACGACTTCGTCGAGGCCTGCAAGCCTCTGGAGAACTACAATCCCGACATCCCCTTCAGCGTCGTCAAGCGCGAGGGAGCCCCTCAGCCGCGTCCGACCAGCGCCGGCGGTTCCGACCATGCCTATTTCGCGATGAACGGCATCCCGGCCATCTCCTTCCGGGAGGCCGACGTCTTCGGATACGACTTCATCTACCGCGATATCTGGCATACCGAGGACGACCTCTATGACAAACTGATTCCGGCTTATATGGAGCACTCGGCGGTCGTCCAGGCCGTTACGGCCTACGGCCTCGCCAATCTCGACCATCTCCTCTCTCGCGACGGCCTCTACAGCAACTGACCTTCGGGGAAGTGGGGCGAGATGACGTCGGAGCGATAACGGACCGTCAGGACGATGGTCCGGGCCAGAAGGTGTGCGAAATAGGCTGCCATCAGGACGTGGATGGCCAGGGCCTGATAGCGGGCGCTGTCATGCGGCAGCGGGGAAACGGCTCCAAGGATGCCGATGCCCGCAAACCAGAAGGCGAAGAATGTCGCCGCGGCCCAGAGCATGGCATCGCGTATGCCTTTTGAGGCCGTCGCTCCCAGGTAGATTCCGTCCCAGGTAAATGCGGCACAGCCGGTCAGCGGCATCAGCACCAGCCAGGGAATGAATTGTTTGCATGCTCCGACGACTTCCGCGTCGGAACTCATGAGACGCAGCATCGGCACTCCGCCGAACCAATAGGCAGCCATGAATCCCAGCACGATGCTCATGCTCCAGTTGAAGACCTGACGGACCGCTTTCCTGGTCATCGCCAGGTCTTTCTCTCCTATGAACCGTCCGGTAAGGGCCTCTCCGGCGTATGCGAACCCGTCAGTGAAGAACGAGAATATCATCAGGAGTTTCATCAGTATCGTATTGGAAGCCAGCATCAGGTCGCCATAGTGCGCGGCAATGGCCGGGATACTGATGTAGATGGCCATGAAGCCCAGCGAACGGATGAATATGTCTCCGTTCATGGACATGAAACTGCGGAGTCCCGCTTTTTCAAATGCGGCTTTGATGTCCGTGAATGAGAAGCCCTCGAAGACGTTCCGATAGTGGAAGGCAGTCTTCAGCGATGCATACAGCAGACCGGAATACTGGGCTACGAGGGTTCCCAGGGCGATGCCCGGGAATCCAATGCCCTCCCAGCCGCCGATACCAAGGGTAAAGATGATACTCGCCCCTACGTTGACGCCGTTCACTATCAGGTCGGTCATCATCGAACTGAAAGAATCCTGCATGCCGATGAACCATCCCCGGAAGGCCATAAGTGCGAGCGTGGCGGGGGCGGCCCAGATACGGATGAAGAAGTATTTGAGTGCCAGTTGCTTGACTTCACTGGAACTGTCCACGAAGAGGAAGGCGAGTTTTGTAAACGGCCATTGGACGGCGATGATTAGGGCGGCGCAGCCGAGCGCGAGCAGAAGGGCCCGCATCAGGATGCGGGCGCACTCGTGCCTGTCGCCCCGGCCGAAGGCCTGGGCTGTCAGGCCGCCCGTTCCGACCCTCAGGAACGCGAAATTCCAGTACAGAAGGTCGAACAGCATCGACCCTATCGAGATGCCTCCGATGAAAGCGGCGGCCGTGAAGAGGTCGCTGCCGTTCAGATGCCCCGCCACGGCGATATCCACCATTCCCACGATGGGAACGGTGATGTTGGCGAGTATGCTGGGGATGGCGAGGCGGAGTATCTCCTTGTTAAGTGCGTTCATGGGGGGCTGGCTAGCGGAATTTGGTGTCCTCCTCGAGCATTCCGAGGTAGGAATTGTACCGTTCGGCGCTTATGAGGCCTTCTTCCACTGCTTCCTTGACGGCGCAACCGGGCTCGTGCGTGTGTGTGCATGGGGTGAAACGGCACCGACGGGAGGCTTCAAGCATTTCGGGGAAGTATAGCGCGATCTCCTCTTTCTTAAGGTCCACGAGGCCGAATCCGCGAAGGCCGGGCGAATCTATGATGCAGGCTCCGTCGGCAGTGCGGTACATCTCGTACAGCGAAGTCGTGTGCTTGCCCTGCAGATGTGCCGTCGAGATCAGGCCGACCTTAGGGTCCAGCGTGGGGTCGAGCGCCTTGATGATGGACGATTTGCCTACGCCGGACTCGCCGGAAAGCAGGCAGACACGCTGTCCCATGGCGGCGCGCAGCGCATCGATGCCTTCGCCCGTACGGGCTGAAGTCTCGATGACGCGGTAGCCCGCGCCCTCATAGATCCGCCTGAAATCCTCTATCTGTTCTGCAGCGATGTCCCTGTACATGTCCACTTTGTTCAGGACTATGGTCACCGGCACGTTGTACACCTCGCATGTGACGAGGATGCGGTCCAGGAAGGGGAGCTTTATCTCGGGGAAATACAGTGATACGATGATGAAGGCCTCGTCGACATTGGCGGCGATGATATGCGCCTGACGCGACAGGTTGGTCGATCGGCGGATGACGTAGTTGCGCCGCTCGTGGACCTTCGTGACCGTCGCGGGATGCTCCGGCGTAGGCCGCTCGCATTCAGCACCTCCGGGCGCGTCCCACTCCCAGCTCACACGGTCGCCCACCGCCACCGGATTGGTGGCGGTGCTCCCCTTGAGCCGGATGCGGCCGCGCAGCACCGCCGGAAACAGGTCCCATTCCGGCAGACAACTCAGCAGGTAGTGGCTGCCGGCATTCTTGACGACTGTCGCTTCACCTTTCATGCCCGCAAAAATACACACTTTCCGCGAATTGTCCAATGTCTGCAAAATGCTTATATTTGCAGGACAAACCCATATCTGCATGATTTCCGAAGCATACATAGACAGGACGGTGAAGGAGATCTTCGAGGAGATCGAATTCCCGGCCGCACCCGCCGGCTTGTACGACCCTTTGCGCTATATGATCTCGATAGGCGGCAAGCGCATACGCCCCAGGCTCTGCATACTGGCTTATTCCGTCTTCAAGGACGACCTCTACAACGAGATCGTTGAGCCAGCCCTTGCATTGGAAGTGTTCCACTCCTTCACACTCATCCATGACGACATCATGGACCGTTCGCCCCTGCGGAGGGGCATGCCTACCGTGTGGAAGAAATGGGGTGAGGATACCGCCATCCTGTCTGGTGACGTCATGAATATCGACAGTTACCGGCGCATAGCCATGACGCCGGAGCGGGTACGTGCCCGTGTGCTGGACCTTTTCACCAAGACCGCTACGGAGGTTTGCGAGGGCCAGCAGTTCGACATGGACTTCGAGAAGGAAAGGATCGTGCCCATGGCTGAATACATGAAGATGATAGGCCTCAAGACCGCAGTCCTGCTGGCTTGCTCGGCAAAGATAGGAGCCCTTATCGGCGGTGCTTCCGACCTGGATGCCGACTTCCTGTACGACTACGGATTCAGGCTCGGACTGGCCTTCCAGGTGGCTGATGATTACCTCGACGCCTACGGCGACGAAAAGGTCTTCGGCAAACCCATCGGAGGGGATATCGTCAATGACAAGAAGAGCTGGCTGACCATCCGCGCGCTCGAGAAGGCCGAAGACAAGGATGAGGTGTTCGAGGCAATGGCACTCCCGGTGGAGACAGAGGCTCAAAGGCAGGCTAAGATCCTGGCTGTCAAGGATATTTACAACAAGCTCGGAGTGGATGCCGATGCACGGAACGAGGTCGCACGCCTGACGACCCTGGCCATGGACGCCGCCTTGAAAGTGAACATCAACCACGTCCGGATGGAGATGCTCCGCCGCTTTGCGGATTCTCTCGTGGCACGGGCCAAATAGTCTTGCGATGGACAGGAAGGAGTTGGAGATAATGGCCCCGGCGGGCAATTTCGAATGCCTGCATGCGGCGATACAGGGAGGTGCGGACTCCGTTTATTTCGGTGTCGGCCACCTCAACATGCGTTCCAACTCGGCCAACAATTTCAGCCCGGCGGACCTATCCGAAGTGGTGCGTATCTGCCGCGAGCATGGTGTACGCACATATCTCACGCTCAATATCACTCTCTATCCTGAGGATATTCCCGAGGCGTATGCGGCGCTGGACGCCGCCAGGGCGGCAGGCGTCAGCGCCGTCATCGCCTCCGACATGGCGGCCATCCTTTATTGCCGCCAGATAGGTCTCGAGGTGCATATTTCCACGCAGCTGAGCATCTCTAATGCCGAGGCGCTGCGTTTCTACGCGCAGTACGCCGACGTAGTCGTGCTGGCGCGCGAGCTGCGCCTCGACCAGGTGAGGGAGATTTACGATACCATTGTCCGAGAGCACATTACCGGACCCTCCGGGGAGCTCGTGCGCATCGAGATGTTCGCGCACGGGGCACTGTGCATGGCCATCAGCGGCAAGTGCTACCTGAGCCTGCATACCTACGGTGCCTCGGCCAACCGCGGAGCCTGCCTGCAGGTCTGCCGCCGCGGCTACGGCGTCACCGACCTGGAGACCGGCAATGAACTGAACATCGACAACAAATATATAATGTCCCCCAAGGACCTCTGTACCATCGAATTCATGGACAAGATAGTGGACGCGGGGGTCAAGGTGTTCAAGATCGAAGGGCGCGCGCGCAGCGCTGAGTACGTCAAGCGCTGCGCGTCGTGCTACCGGCGTGCCGCCGACGCCGTCTGCGACGGCGCCTACACGCCTGAACTCGCCGCCTCGCTCAAGGAAGAACTCTCCGAAGTCTTCAACCGCGGCTTCTGGGACGGATATTACCAGGGTGCTTATTTAGGCCAGTGGAGCGATGTATATGGCAGCCAGGCCACCCGCACGAAAGTCTATTGCGGCAAGATAACCAACTGGTTCGGCCGCATCGGCGTGGCCGAGGTCAAGGTGGAATCGGCCCCGCTCCACGCCGGAGACAGGGTTATGGCCATAGGCCCGACCACGGGTGTCGTGGAATTCACGGCCGATGACATCCGTGTCGAATTCAAGCAGGTCCAGACGGCTCCGAAAGGCGTGGACTGCTCAGTCGCCCTCCCTTCGGGGGAACGCCTCCGCCGCGGCGACAAGCTGTATATCTGGGTGGAGAAGTCCTGACGGATCCTAAATGTCCAACAGGTCGGGATTGACCCGACGCTTGCCGAAGGCACCGAAGTCGACCGACACCGTACCGGTGTCAGGGTCGGCGTCGATCACCGTACCGTCTCCGAAGACGGAGTGGTGAACCCTGTCACCCCTGCCCAGGATGGAAGTCGAGACCACGCCCGGATCCTCCAGGGAATGGATGAGTTTGTCCGTGCCTTTCCAAAGGTCTGGGCTGAAGAAGCCTTCGATGTCGTAGAGGGGCCCCATCTCGTCGGTGGCCTCGCGGATGAAGCGGCTGGGATACTTGGACTGGGAGTTCTGGACGTTGAAGCCCTCCGAGTCCGAGAAGATAAGCCGGTCCATCGCCCGGGTACAGGCGACGTACATGAGCCTGCGTTCTTCCTCCAGGCCGGCGACGCCCCTTTCGCGGATGGTCCTGTGGCTCGGGAGCACGCCCTCGTTGAGGCCGTAGATCCATACGAGGGGGAACTCCAGGCCCTTGGCCTGATGGATGGTCATCAGCCGGACCTTGTCCTCGTCCCGGCGGTAATCGGCATTGGTGTAGAGCGCGATGTCCTGCAGGTAGCGCTCCACGCCCAGGTCCTCTTCATTACGGTTCTCTTCTTCGTACAGGTGGATGGACTTGATGAGTTCCTGGAGATTCTCCAGCCTTTCTTCCTCCGTGTCCACGCGGTACTGCTCCAGCAGGCCGCTGTGCTCGAGGAGGAACTCCGTGGTCGAGGAAATGGAGCGCGCAGCCATGTCCCGGCGTGCCTCGTCGATGAGCCCGACGAGGGCCCGGGCCTTGGGGTTGCGCTGCGCCACACCGCTCTCCCGCAGGGCGTGGAGGAGCGAGCAGCCGGTCGAGGAGGCATAGCCCTGGAGCTGGGCCATTGTCTTCCGTCCTATCTTGCGCGAGGGGACGTTGGCGATGCGCTTGAACGCCATGTCGTCGTCCATGGCAGCCAGGCGCAGGTAGCCCAGCGCATCGCGGATCTCCTTGCGGTCGAAGAAACGGACACCACCCCAGATGACGTACGGGATCTTTTCCCTTATGAAGGTCTGCTCGATACCCCTGGAGAGGTAGGTGGCCCTGTAGAGGACTGCCATGTCCTTCCAGGGTAGTTTCTCCTTTTTATGCAGGCGCCCCAGCACGGAAGCAAGTTTGAATGCTTCTTCCTGCTCGTTCCGGCTATGGAAGAACTTGGTGCGGAGGCCGTTGGACGGCCGCATCGTGACGGATGTGCGGGGCAGGCGGTTACGGTTGTTGCTGATGATGCTGTCGGCCAGGGCTACGATGTTGGGACGGGAGCGGAAGTTCTGCTTGAGATAGATGTCCGTGCGCGGGTTGTAGCTAACGAAGAGTTCGGGATGCGCGCCGCGCCACTCGTAGATGGCTTGGTCGGCGTCGCCGACGACGAAAAGGTTGCCATACCCCGCGCTGAGCAGGGTGAAAAGCTCCCATTCGGGCTTGTCACAGTCCTGCACCTCGTCGACCATCACGTACTGGAAGCGGTCCTGCCACTTGCAGCAGACTTCCGGGAAGTTGTGGAGGATGTGCAGGGTGTAGAACAGCAGGTCGTCGAAATCCAGCGCGAAATACCGCTTCTGGCGCAGGATCATCTTGGCCAGGAGGGGTACGTCGCGCCCGTCCTGGGGGGAGGTGGGGATGACATAGCGTGGGATGTACGGCGCTGCGGCCTTGAAGACGGCGAGGTCGTCCTTGTAGTTGCCCACGATGCCCTTGCGCCGCGGGATGTCGTTCTCCTCGAGGACTTCCTTTATCAGTGTCTTCATGTCGTCCTCGTCGAAGATGAGATAGTTCTCTGGGAAGCCTATGCGGTAGATTTCCTCGCGCAGGAACTTGACGCAGAAGCCATGGATGGTGGTGACGAAGTCGCCCACGACGCCGCCGGGACAGAGGGCCCCGATGCGGGCCTTCATCTCCTGTGCGGCCTTGTTGGTGAAGGTCATGCAAAGGATATCCCCCTGGGGGATGCCCATGTTGCGGCAGATGTATGCGTAGCGGTGCACGAGGGCGCGGGTCTTGCCTGATCCTGCGCCGGCAACGACACGCACGCCGCCCTCGGTCGTCAGAACGGCCTGCATCTGCTCGGGAGTCAGCGACTCCATGGAAATGCCGTACTCTTCCATCGGATAAACTGTTAAAGGGCAAAAATACAAAGAGCTTGTGCCACAGGTAAGGCACAAGCTCCAGCATTATTGTCTTTTTTCGCCGTTACTTCCCGAGGGTCTTTACCGGGAAATTGAAATAAGTGTCGGGATATGGTTCGTCCGCGAGGGAGAAATGCCACCATTCGCAGTCGTAGGTGGCAAAGCCATGGCGGACCATTGCCTGGCGGAGTATCATCCTGTTGCGGAACTGCTCCTCTGTGAGATTGACGCCACCGGTGTATTCTCCCGTGTCGGGATTGCCGCCATAGTCGGGATGGCTCTCGATGCCGAACCAGTCGTGGACTCCGCCCATATCGACCTCCTTGCCCGTGGCCATGTCGAACAGGGTCAGGTCGATGGCCGAGCCGCGCGTATGGCCCGACTTTTCGGCGATGTAGCCCCTTTCAAAAAGGAAGGCCTTGTCCTGGTCGGGATAGAAATAAGGCTTCATCAGCGAGTCTGCCAGGTCCTTTCCCCAGCGGACGAAATGGTCTACCGCGCACTGCGGGCGGTAGGCATCATAGACCTTGAGCCTGTAACCCTGGGCTTTGACGTCGTCGCTGACGGCCTTGAGGGCTTCGGCCGCCTCGCGCGTATATAGCACTACTGGCTCCAGATAGCCGTCCACGCGTGCTCCGACGAAGTTGTATGTGGCGAAATACCGGGCCTCGATGATGGCGTCGGGCACGACGTCGGTGAGGTTGACGAATCCGCTGCTGTCCATCTCGGGTGAGACGGGGGTCTTGTTATCTGACTTCAGTGAACGTATGACGAAGGGCACGGCCAGCGCTATGGCAAGGACGACCAGGATACGTAGGAGTCTGTTCATATCCCTAGATTTGGATCAACGGTTTTTCAAGGGCTTCCTTGAGCTGCTCGTCCGTACGCAGCCTGATCTTGATGCCGGGTTCCTGGAAGTAGTAGCGGACTACGATTTCCTCCTCGATGAAAGGAATGATCTCGTCTTTCTTGAGGTTCAGGAAGGTCTCCTTGTCCATGTCGATGGCCTTGTCCAGGGCTTCGATCTGCTCTTTCATGCTGTCCGCGAGACCGTCGGACTCAAGCTCGCGCTTGACCTGGTCGAAATAGGTCTTGGCACTGGAGCGGTAGTCGAACTCCTTGCCCTTGGCAAACGCTACGAAGTCGGGGTAGTCGGCGTCGGTGAAATGGAAATCATCCGCGGCGGGAATGCTGCGATGCCTGCGGACATAGTCGAGTGCATACTGCTCGATGATGCCGCTCACCACGAGCGAGTAGGTCAGGCGGCTGTACTCCTGATCCTTGAGGGTGACGTCTGGGGTTATGCCGCCGCCGTCACGGACGATGCGGCCGTGTGCGGTCCGGAACTCGCGCGTAAGCGAGTCCGGGATGTGGCCCACGGACCCGTCCTCGTTGCGGCGGGAATAGTCGATGGCCTGTACGCAGCGCCCTGACGGGGTGTAGTACTTGGCCGTCGTGACCTTGAGTTTGCCGTTGTAGGGGAGAGGACGGATGGACTGCACCAGGCCCTTGCCGTAAGTGCGGGAGCCCATGATGGTGGCACGGTCGAAATCCTGCAGGGCGCCGGCGACGATCTCGGAAGAGGAGGCGGTGCCGGAGTTGACCAGGACGATCAGGGGCAACTCGGTATCGACAGGTTCGGTAGTGGTCTTGTACACCATCGTGGCGGAATCGTCCTTGCCTTTGGCCGTCACTACGGTGGAGCCCTTCGGGACGAATATGGAGACGATGTTGACGGCTTCCTGAAGGAGTCCGCCTCCGTTGCTGCGAAGGTCCAGGACGAGTTTTTCCATACCCTGGGCCTTGAGGCGCTGCACCGCGGCCTTCACCTCGGCGCCGACGCCGTCGGTGAATCCCGACTGCAGTATGTAACCCGTGGTGCCGTCCTCGAGCATGCCTGCGTACTCGACGTCAGGGAGTTTGATGCGCTCGCGCACCACGGTGACGTCCTTGACCTCACCGGTATAGACTTTCTTGACGGTAAAGACCACGGAGGTGCCGGGCTTGCCCTTCATCTTGGTGGTACACTCCGCTGCTGTAAGGCCCTGGACGGGCACTCCGTCGATGGCCGTGATCTCATCGCCGCAGCGGAAACCGAGCTTGTCGGCCGGTGAGCCTTTGTAGGGCTCGTTGACTATGACGTTGGACTCTTTGTCAGGCTTGTAGATGACGGCTCCGAAACCTCCGTAGGACTTGTTGAGGAGCATCTCGAAATCCTCCTCGTCCTCCTCCGGGATGTACTGGGTATAGGGGTCGAGGTCCTCAAGCATGGCATCGATGCCCACGCGCTGGATGCGGTCCAGCGGGAGGGAATCGACATAGGTGCGGTTAAGCTCCTTGAGGATGCCGTTCTGGATCTCCACCCATTGGCCAAGCTTGAAGCTCTTGGACTGGCCGAAAACTGTCGAGGCGGCTGCTACCACCGCCAGTATTGTGCATATGGTTTTTTTCATAACGCTTCCTGCATCAGCAAACAATGTTCCACAAATTTACGCTATCTTTGTCTATTATGAAAATCATTTTTGCGACAGGCAATAAAGGCAAGCTCCGCGAGGCTGCGGAGATTCTCGGCGGGGGCTTCACGCTGTTGAGCCCCGCCGATCTGGGCATCACCGAGGACATTGAAGAGACGGGGGAGACCCTGATAGAGAACTCCGTCATCAAGGCGGACTTTATCCATTTCCGTTCCGGCATGGACTGCTTCGCCGATGATACCGGACTCGAAGTGGATGCCCTCGGGGGCGCGCCTGGCGTGCATTCCGCACGCTATGCGACCGACGGACACGACTTCGACGCCAACATCGGAAAGCTCCTCGCCGAGCTGGAGAAGCATCCGGGCGAGCCCCGCACCGCCCGTTTCCGCAGCGTCGTCACCCTTATTTTCAGGGGCGAGTATCATTTCTTCGAAGGAACCCTTGAAGGCGTAATAGCGCTGGAACGCAGGGGCGCCAACGGTTTCGGCTACGACCCTGTCTTCATCGCGGACTGCTATCCGGACAGGACTGTGGCGGAACTCGATGATGATACGAAGAATGCCATCTCGCACCGCGGCAAGGCGCTCCGGGCAATGGCGGAATGGCTCTCCGCCAATGCCGCGGCGGAGGAGAAAGCCTAAGGATCCTGTCTGATGGACACTGATCTCATAGTCCTGAACCTCACCAAGTTGGGGGAGTCTTCCGTAGTCCTGCACGCGCTGAGCCGGGAGTATGGAAGGAGGAGTTTCGTGGTCAAGGTCTCGCGCAAGACCTCGATGTCCCTTTTCCTTCCCTTGAACCTGCTCGAGGCCGATGTGTCGGAGAGCCCGCGCTCCACGCTCTGGCGTGCCGGCGCGGTGACTGCCCGCCACCCGCTGAACGGCATCCGCTCCGACATGCATAAGAATACCATGACCCTGTTCATGAGCGAGGTCCTGTACCGGGCAGTCAAGGACGGGGCGTACGAAGCCGGTCTTTTCGAGTGGCTGGAGCGCAGCATCCTTACCCTGGACTCGCTTGAGCGGGATTTTTCGAACTATCACCTTCGTTTCCTCCTGGAGCTGGCCTCCGCCATGGGCTTCAGCCCTACGGCCGAGGCGCTTGCTCCCTTCTCGGGGAAATACTATCAGTTGTTGTCGGATTTCGTCAGGGCGCCGTTCGCCGAGTCCATGATCATGCCCATGAACGGAGAAGTGCGCAATGCCCTGGCGGAAATCCTGCTCAAGTACATTGCGCACCACTCTGAATCTTCACTCAACATACAGTCGCTGAAGGTGCTTCGCGAACTGTACGGATAGCCAGCTATTTAGTGTCCGGGAAGAGTCCGAAGAGCTTGGCGTCGATCATGTCGGTGATCTTCTCGAAATCCTCGGGACGGTTGGCGAATTTGATATTGTCTGCGTCGATGACCAGAAGATTGCCCTTGTAACCGGCGATCCATTCGTCATAACGCTCGTTGAGTCCGGTAAGATAGTCGATGCGGATGCCCTTCTCGTACTCGCGTCCGCGCTTCTGGATCTGGGCTACGAGGTTGGGGATGGAGGACTTGAGATAGATCAGCAGGTCCGGGGGATTGACCATGGACATCATCAGGTCGAAGAGGTCGGTATAGTTCTCGAAATCGCGCGAACTCATGAGGCCCATGGCATGCAGGTTCGGCGCGAAGATGCGTGCATCCTCGTAGATGGTGCGGTCCTGGATGATGACCTCGTCGGTCTTTGAGATGTCCACGACGTCCTTGAAGCGCTTGTTCAGGAAGTATATCTGGAGATTGAACGACCAGCGTTCCATATCCTCGTAATAATCGGCAAGATAGGGATTGTAATCGACCGACTCGAACTTCGGGGTCCAGCCGTAATGTGCGGCAAGCATCTTGGTCAGCGTGGTCTTTCCGCTTCCGATATTTCCGGCGACTGCTATATGCATGGGTGTCAGGTTTTAAGTATGTACAAAAATACGATTATTCCGGAAAAAGTCCATACAGGGCCGCGTCGATGCGGTCGGTGATGTATGAGAAATCCTCGGGATTCTCCTTGAAGTCGAGGTTGTCCGCGTCGATGACGAGGACGTTGCCCTCGTAGGATGCGATCCACTCGTCATAACGGGTGTTGAGGCCGGCCAGGTACTCCAGGCTGATGGTCTGCTCGTAGTCCCTGCCGCGTTTCTGGATCTGCGATACGAGGTGCGGGACCGAGGATTTGAGGTAGATGAGCAGGTCCGGGAGTTTGACCATCGACATCATCAGGTGGAACAGTTCCATGAAGGTGTTGTAGTCCCTCTCGGAGAGGTTGCCGAGGGCCTTGTTGTTGGCCACGAAGATGTACACGCCCTCGAAGATGGTGCGGTCCTGGATGATGGTGTCCTCGCTGCCCGCGATCTCCAGGACGTCCTTGAAGCGCTGCGCGAGGAAATAGGTTTCGAGGTTGTAGGACCAGCGCGGGATGTCCTTGTAGTAGTCCTCCAGATAGGGATTGTAGCTCACGGCCTCGAACTTCGGTGTCCAGCCGTAATGCTCCGCCAGCATGGTGGTGAGCGTCGTCTTTCCGCTGCCGATGTTCCCGGCGATTCCGATGTGCATATATAGGGGAGGGTTTTTCGGTTATCCACGCAAATTTAACAAGGATTTTCTTATTTTTGTATTTCATAAATGCTTTTTCGATGCTCCAGATAAGACGATTCCTCTGCAACGAAGTGTTCCGCGAACATTGCTGGCTCGCCTGGGACGGCACGTCGGCCGTCCTGGTGGACCCCGGCTTCACTTGTGACGATGAGTTCGCCCCCTTCGAGGATTTTGTCAGGAAGGAAGGTCTTAAGGTCGATGCTATCCTTGTCACCCACTCGCATTACGACCACATCAGTGGCGTGAGCCGCTGCCTGGACCTGCTCGGATCCGTTCCGGTGTACATGCATCCGGACGACGTCGAGATGATTGCAATGGCCAGCGACATGGCGCGGCCTTACGGCGGCTGCCCGCCGCTGGCGTTCGACACGGTCGACGCCAATGACGGCGACATCATCGCCGCGGCCGGCCGCAAGTGGGAGGTCATCCATACGCCCGGCCACTCCAAGGGCGGCGTCTGCTACTATTGCAGCGAGGAGTCCCTCCTCTTCAGCGGGGACACCCTTTTCGCCGGCTCGATAGGCCGCACGGACCTTCACGGGGGAGACTACGACAAACTCATCGTCTCCATAATGGACAGGCTGATGGGCCTGCCGGGCGATACCGTGGTGCTGCCCGGACACGGCAGGACCTCGACCATCAGCGACGAACGCACGCACAACCCCTTCCTCGAGCCGTGGGGCGAAAAGGAGCAGGAGGGCATCGACTGGGACGCAGACGGAATAGAACTGAATGGATAAAGGGGAGTATATCAACATAGAAGGGGCCAGGGCGCACAACCTCAAGGGCGTGGATGTCAGCATCCCGCGCCGCAAGTTCGTGGTCATCACCGGGCTCAGCGGCAGCGGCAAGTCCTCCCTTGCCTTCGATACGATCTATGCCGAGGGCCAGCGGCGCTACATGAACACGCTCTCCCCTTATGCCAAGCATTTCATGGGCATACTCGAGAAGCCGGAGGTCGAGAACATCACCGGTCTGAGCCCCATCATCGCCATCGAACAGAAGACCACGGTCGGCAATCCCCGCTCGACCGTGGGCACCATCACCGAGATCTACGATTTCCTCCGTTTGCTTTACGCCCGCGCATCCAGGGCCTACTCCCCCGTCACCGGCAAGGAAATGGTCCGGTATACCGACGCGCAGATCGTCGACCTGATAATGACCAACTATGCCGGGCGCAAGTGCATCCTGCTCGCTCCGCTGGTCAGGGGCCGCAAGGGCCACTACCGCGAACTTTTCGAGCAGATGCGCAAGCGCGGCTTCACCCAGGTGCGCATCGACGGGGAGATAGTCCCGCTCAACGAGGTGGATGCCCTGGACCGTTACAAGGGGCATTTCATCGAACTTGTAGTGGACAAACTCAAGCCCGGCTCCGGCGATGTCCAGCGCATCCGCGACTCCGTCGTGAACGCGCTGAACATGGGCAAGGGAGCCCTGGCTCTGCTGGACATTGAGACCGGAGAACTCCAGCATTATTCCAAGCATCTGGTGGATCCCGAGAGCGGCATTTCGCTCCAGGAGCCGGCGCCGCATTCGTTCTCGTTCAACTCCCCCGAGGGGTACTGCCCCCACTGCAAGGGTCTGGGAATGATCGTGGACGTCAATATGGACACGATCGTGCCGGACCGCAGCGCCAGCATCGCCGGCGGCGGCATCGTGCCTCTCGGCCGCCTGCGGGAGAACCGCAAGTTCGATATAGTCCGGGCAATAGCACGCAAGCATGACTTCTCGTTGTACGAGCCCCTGTCGGAGATTCCCGACGAGGCTGTCTCCCTTCTGGTGTTCGGCTCCGATGAGCTGTTCCGCATCGGCGACGGGGCGCAGAGCGAAATGGTGGCCTGGGACGGCGTCGTCGAGGATATCGACGACAAGGTCGTCTGCCCGGTCTGCCACGGCACACGCCTCAACGGGAATGCAGGTTATTTCAAGATAGACGGCAAGACCATCTCCGAGGTGTCCGCAATGGAGATTTCCGAGCTTCAGGCGTGGCTGGCATCGCTCCCGGGCAAGTTCTCGGACAAGGAGCGCACTATCGCCCGCGACATACTCAAGGAACTCACCGACCGTGTGGACTTCCTGATGGAGGTCGGACTGGAGTATCTTTCGCTGGACCGCCCGACGGGCTCGCTGTCGGGAGGCGAGAGCCAGCGCATACGCCTTGCGACCCAGATCGGGTCCAAACTCGTCAACGTCATATATATCCTGGACGAGCCGTCCATCGGCCTTCACCAGCGCGACAACCGCAAGCTTATCGCTTCGCTGAAGAAACTCCGCGACGAGGGCAATACCGTCATAGTCGTCGAGCACGACCTCGAGACCATGCTCTCGGCCGACTGGCTCGTTGACGTGGGCCCCGGCCCGGGCGAGGACGGCGGCCGCATCTGCTACAACGGCCCTGTTCCCTTCCAGTCCGGAGGAGTTCCTGCCCCGAAAACGTCCTTCGGACCCCCCCCAAGCATTTCGCTTGGGTCCCCCCCTCTTATGTTGCCGAGGGTGGCACAGTTTTCCGGGCAAGACTCCTCCGGACCGTCAGTGACTCTTGAGTACCTGGCTGGGGAGAAGTCGATCCCGGTGCCGAAGAGACGCCGGAAGGGCAACGGACTGACTCTCGGGGTGCGCGGCGCCTGCGGCAACAACCTCAAGGACCTCGACGTAGATTTCCCTCTCGGGACCTTCATCGGCGTCGCCGGTGTCAGCGGCAGCGGCAAGTCGAGCCTCGTGAACGAGACACTCATGCCGGTGCTGATGAACAGGTTGTACCGTTCCAAGGACAAGCCCCTGCCGTACCGGGATGTCGTCGGCGTCAAGAACATAGACAAACTCATAGAGATAGACCAGAGCCCCATCGGGCGCACGCCCCGCTCCAATCCCGCAACCTTCACGGGTGTCTTCAACGACATCAGGGCCCTCTTCGAGGACACTCCCGACGCCAAGGTACGCGGCTTCAAGGCCGGCCGCTTCTCGTTCAACGTCCCCGGGGGACGCTGTGAGGAGTGCAAGGGTGCCGGCATCAAGGTCATCGAGATGAACTTCCTCCCTTCGGTCAACGTAGTCTGCGACCAGTGCCGCGGCAAGCGCTACAAGGAGGACACGCTTGCCGTGCATTACAAGGGCAAGAACATCAACGACGTGCTGGAGATGCCCGTAGCCGAGGCCTATGAGTTCTTCAAGGGTATCCCCAAGATAGCCCAGAAACTCAAGGCTATGGTGGACGTCGGTCTCGGATACGTCCATCTGGGACAGTCCGCAGTGACCCTGTCCGGCGGCGAGAGCCAGCGCATGAAACTGGCCGCGGAACTCTTCCGCAAGGCCACCGGCAATACCCTCTATATCCTTGACGAGCCCACGACAGGACTGCATTTCGAGGACATCAAAGTCCTTCTGGGAGTGCTCGACCAACTCGTGGAACAGGGCAATACCGTCATCATCATCGAACACAACCTCGACGTCCTGAAGAGCGTCGACTACCTGATAGACATGGGGCCGGAAGGCGGCGCCCGCGGCGGGCGCATCGTCTCCTGCGGCACGCCCGAGGAAGTGGCGGCCGACCCTGCCTCAGTAACCGGAAAATACTTAAAGGAAATATTATGACAAAGATTGAAGCCGCAAGGCAGGAGTACCACGACTGGTGCGAAGCCATCGGAATCGACAACCTCGACAAGTTGAACCAGACCCTGGCCGAGGGCAAGGGCATCGAACTCATCAACCTCTGCGAGGCAAGGCAGGAGCGCAAATATGCCGGCATGGCCAACCAGATCTACTGGCGCCGCAGCCGCTCGCGCATCGTCATGATCTCGGGGCCCTCGTCCAGCGGCAAGACCTCCTCGTCACTGCGCATTGCGCAGCAGTGCCGGGTGCTCGGCCTGACTCCGAAGGTCATCGAACTGGACAACTACTTCGTGCCCCGAGACCAGACACCGAAGGACGAGAAGGGGGAGTACGACTTCGAGTCGCTCGGAGCCATGAACGTCGAGCTGCTCGACTCCAACCTCAACGACCTTCTGGCCGGCAAGGAGGTCATTATCCCCAGATACGACTTCAAGGCGGGCAAGAGCGTCATGGAGGAAAGCCGTAGGATGTCCCTGGGGGACAGGGACATACTCTTCATGGAAGGCATCCACGCCCTCAATCCTGCCCTGACCGCGTCGGTTGACCAGGACCGCATTTTCCGTATCTATATATCGTCGCTTTCGGCCCTTCCAGGCGGAGAGAAGGTGCACAATTCCACCACGGACAAGCGCCTGCTGCGACGCATCGTGCGCGACAACCGCGTCCGCGGCATCTCGCCCGAAAGGACGCTGATGCTCTGGCCGTCTGTCCGTCGCGGAGAGACGGTGAACATCTTCCCTTACGAGGAGAATGCCGACACCGTCTTCAACTCCTCCACCCTCTATGACACGCCTGTGCTGAAGTATTTCGCCGAACCGCTGCTTTACGGCGTGGCGGAGTCTTCCCCCGTGTATGAGAAGGCCCAGAAACTCCTGAGTTTCCTCACCCACGTACGGGCCTTCACCCCCGCCGAGATAGCGGCCATACCGCCGACCTCCATCATGCGCGAATTCATTGGCGGACAAACCCTCTAAACCCTTCGTATCATGTGGCTTTGGATGACCCTCGCCTCGGCTTTGATGCTGGGCATCTATGACGTTTTCAAGAAACAGGCCCTCAAGAACAATGGAGTGCTGTGGGTGCTTCTGGCCGCCACGGCCCTTTCCACCCTCTTCCT
Source organism: Bacteroidales bacterium (assembly GCA_017519865.1). Taxonomy (GTDB): domain Bacteria; phylum Bacteroidota; class Bacteroidia; order Bacteroidales; family UBA932; genus Cryptobacteroides. Next base: position 97,350 of record JAFWRQ010000014.1, read on the forward strand.
CAGTCCTTTCCTGTCCGCGGGATCGCCGCAGGACCACGTGAGGATCGTGCTCAAGGCCGTGCTGGTGACCATCTCGTGGGTGAGCGGCCTGATAGGCCTAAAGCTCCTGCCCATCACCACCGTGAGCACGCTCAAGGCTTCGAGGCCATTCTTCGTGGTATTGTTCTCCATCGTCCTGTTCGGAGAGCGGCTAAACGTATGGCAATGGGCGGGTGTCGCATTCGCGCTGCTCGCGCTGACGCTGCTCAGCGGGGTCAGCAAGAAGGAAGGATTCGCATTCTCGAAGAGCAAAGGCATCGCGGCGATGGCCGTGTCGATCCTGGCCGGAGTGGCCAGCGCACTCTACGACAAGCACATCATCTCCGGAATGGAACCTCTGTTCCTTCAGAGCTGGGGCAATTTCTATATCACCGTACTGCTGGTCATCTGCGTGCTGGTCAAGGCCCTGCACGACAAGGAGAACCGCGAGCGCTTCAAGTGGGACTGGATGCTGGTTGTGATCGCCGTATTCATCACGGGCGCGGATATGCTGTATTTCTTCGCCCTCAAGCAGGAAGGGGCGCTGCTGTCGGTCATCTCGCTGATACGCCGTTGCTCGGTCGTGGTGACCTTCGTGCTCGGAGCCATCGTATTCAAGGAGAGCAAGGTCAAGGAGAAAGCCGTCGACCTGGCCATCCTCATGGCGGGCATGGGCCTGCTCTTGTACGGATCGAGCCTATAGCGTTCTGCACAGCATGCCTTTTGCATGCCCAACAATTTTGTATTTAATTGATTATGTGCCCTCCGCCGCGGCCATCCGTCGTGGTCTTCCGCCCGCATCTGAACCATACACCCTTCCCGCAGTAGGATTCCCAGCCCCTCTTCAGTCCTCCTGTGAAAAAACAAAACAGTCGTAAAAAGGGAAGCTGGAGTGCAACTGCCTGCAAATGAGTCAAATCATCTCTCGACTGTTCTCAAAACGGGATATAGACAACATGCGATTTGACTGCGGGTGAGGGCTTTACGCTCCAGCCGCTAAACACATACTTCTTGGACGTGATCCGCAATCTGCCAGGAAGTGCTTTGTCTTTCAGCATGTGGTCCGAAGAATAGCGAGGGGGAGTGGATGAAAGGGGTAAATAATAAAAGACCGCGCCATTCCCCAAAAGCGCGGTCTCCGTATATAAAACGAACTTAACAAATAGACACGAAATGAAATTTCGAATGTCCGGTGCAAAAGTAGCTTACAATTTTTAATATTCCAAGCAAATCGCCGGAAATTTTTAAAACGATTTATCGCCGCCCGTGCGGTACTCGCTGGGAGTCAGGCCTGTATGCATCTTGAAAAACTTATAGAAAACGGACTGGTTGGGGAAGTGGAGCAGGTACACGATCTCCTTTATGGGCATGTCGGAGTATTTGAGCATGTTCTTGGCCTCGAGGATCACGAACGAGTCTATCCATTCCGGGGCGGAGCGGCCGCTGGCGCTTTTTACCAGTTTTGAAAGATATTTGGGCGTCAGGCACAGTTTGTCGGCATAGAAGGCGACCTTGCGCTCGGAGTTGTGGTACTCCGCTACGAGCTTGAGGAAGCTGTCCAGCACGGTGTGCGAGCGGGGAGTACGCCTGGGGCTGCGTTCCTGCGCCTCCTTGATCTGGGAGGTCCAGATGGAGCCCAGCAGGTAGAAGATGGATGAGGCCAGATAGCGCAGGGCGTCGCGGGCGCCGGGATTCTCCGAATGGTACAGAGAGGCAGCAAGGTCGAAATACTGCTTGCAGATCTCGTGGTTCTCCCCGTCCAGAGTAATGCAAGGTGTGTCGATGGCGGCGACGCTCTCGTTGAAAAGGCTGTTGAAGTCGAAGCGTATCGTGGACATCAGTTCCTTGGATACCGCTATGACGACAACGCGGAGCCGTCCGAGCCTTTCCATGTCCACTTCCGAGACGCGGCATATGGATCCCGGGATGCATATTATAAGTGAGTTCTTGCGGACGTGGATCGGCTTGAGGTTGATCTCTATGGTGAAATCGCCGTCGATGCAGAAGAGTGCGAGGTAGCAGTTGAAGCGGCATGGCTCCTTCATGAAGATATCCATGCTCTCTTCATACCGCTGCTCTGCCATGAAGAACGACTCGGAAAGGGGATCGGAATCCCCGGCTGAGAAAATCTTCCTCAGTCCTCTCAGGTCAAGCTCGTGAAGTGATGTTGTCATGACAGTTATCATTGTGGTCTCCACAAAGATGCGAAAAAAGGGACAATCGTGTTTGTTTAAAGGTCGAATATTATTCTATATTTTCACCAAATTCGACCTTTTGACATAAATTCGTACTATTTTGGTCTAAAATGGCCGCATTTATCCGTCCTTTTTGGCTGTGTTTTTGTTCATTTCCGTCATCCGGAAAAATGAGAACAAAAATGACAGATATGAAAGGGATAATGATGACAATGCCGGCGCTGGTCTGCCTGCTCATGCCGCTGGGAGCGGCCGCGCAGCAGACACTGACGCTGGAGGACTGCCACCGGATGGCAGTCGAGAACAGCAAGACGCTCAGTCAGGCCCGTACGCAGGTGGAAATGGCAGGGTACGACCGCAAGATCGCCCTGGCCAATTACTTCCCCAATCTCTCCGTGTCGGGTACTTATCAATACAACAACCGCGACCTTGCACTGGTCAGCGATGCCCAGTCCGCCGCCCTGACCAGTATGGGCTCGACGGCGCAGGCTGCCCTGGACGGCGCCTTCGCCGCCGCCGGCGCGCAGCTCGGCGCCGCCGCACAGGGCGCGATGACGCAGCTCCAGACCGCCATCGCGACCAATCCCGCCCTTGCGGCCGAGTACATGGGCAGTCCGATGTGGCAGACCGTGCTCGGGATGCTGCAGCAGCTTGACCTCGGAGGTCTGGCCGTCCCCGGCATCGCCGATCCGATCAACGCCATAGGTGCACAGATCGACGACGCCCTACATCTGGACGTCCATAATATCTACGCTGGCGTGGTGTCAGTACAGCAACCCGTATTCATGGGTGGAAAGATCGTCTACTCCAACCAGATGGCTGCACTGGCCGAGGAACTGGCCCGCAGCCGCTACGACCAGGAATATGCCGACATCATCGTCGACGTGGACCAGGCCTACTGGCAGATTGTCAGTATCGCTGCCAAAAACCGTCTGGCAGAGTCATACGCCAGCCTTCTGCACCAGCTTGAGCACGATGTACGCGTGTCGGTGGACGCGGGTGTCATGACTGAAGCCGATGTCCTGCAAGTCAAGGTCAAGGCCAATGAGGCCGACATGCTCCTGACCAAGTCCCGCAACGGTCTCACTTTGGCCAAGATGCTTCTCTGCAAGCGTATCGGCTTGCCGCTTGAGTCGGAGATAGTCCTCGCAGACGAGGGCGCCGAGATGATCCCCGTAGCGGAGAAGGACCCGGTAAAGGATATCGAGAGCGTATATTCCGACCGTCCCGAAACCCGCAGCCTGTCGCTGGCTTCAGGCATCTATGACAAGAAAGCCAAGATAGCCCGCGCCGACATGCTCCCCAAGGTGGCGCTGACGGCCAATTATCTGATGACCAACCCCAATGCTTTCCACGGCATCAGCCACAGCTGGAACGGCGGCATGTTCAACGCCGGCGTGATGGTGAGCGTACCGCTCTTCCACGGCTTCGAAGCCACCAACAAATACCGCAAGGCAAAGGCCGAGGCCACTCTATATGACAGCCAGTACGACGATGCCCGCGAGCTCATCCTTTTCCAGGTTACCCAGCAGGACAAACTCTATGACGAGGCCATGGAGAAGCTTACGATGGCCTCCTCAAACCTTGACAGCGCCGAGGAGAACCTGCGCAGCGCCACGGTCGGCTTCGAGGCCGGCGTGATTGACGCGGATACGGTGCTCGCAGCGCAGACGGCGTGGCTCCAGGCCCACTCCGAGCGCATCGACGCCGCGACCGAGCTGCAGATGGCGGCCGCCAACCTGCGCAAGGCACAGGGTGATATAAGTGAAAACAAATAAAGATCAACGATATGGAAAAGAAGAAGAATTACAATCTCATCATAGGGATTGCGGCCCTTGTGGCCATAGTACTGATAATCGCATTCGTGGGATATCTTGTGAGCAAACCCAAGCCGCACGTCATCCAGGGTGAGGCTGAAGCTACAGAGTACCGCATCTCCTGCATGGTCCCCGGCCATGTCACAGAGCTGTACTGCCGTGAGGGACAGACAGTGAGCAAGGGCGATACCGTCGCATTCATCGACTCGCCGCAGGTGCGCGCCAAGCTGGCGCAGGCACAGGCCGCGCGCAGCGCCGCCCAGGCGCAGAGCGCCAAGGCGCGCAACGGCGCCCGCCAGGAGCAGATAGCCGGCGCCTACGAGCTCTGGCAGCAGGCCCTCGTGCAGGAGGACGTGATGAAAAAGTCCTTCGAGCGCGTCCAGAGCCTCTATGACCAGAAAGTCATAGCGGCGCAGAAGTACGACGAGACTAAGGCCAAGTACGATGCCGCCGTCGCCCAGGCAAAGGCTGCCAAGAGCCAGTACGACATGGCAGTGAACGGCGCCCGTTCTGAGGACAAGGCCGCTGCCGCGGCCCTGGTCCGTCAGGCCGAGGGCGCCATCCAGGAGGTCGACTCCTACCTGGAGCAGCTCTACCTCACCGCTCCCGCGGACGGCGTCATTTCCAATATCTATCCCAAGCAGGGTGAACTTGTCGGAGAAGGCTCCCCGGTCATGACCGTCACCGACCTCTCCGACATCTGGTTCACCTTCAATATCCGTGAAGACCAGCTCCACGGGATGAACGTCGGCGACGAGCTCACCGTCAGCGTCCCCGCCCTTGAAGGAGTCCGGCTCAAGGCCACCGTCAACTACATGGCCGTCCGCGAGTCCTACGCCACCTGGAAGGCCACCAAGGAGACCGACCTGTACGATGCCAAGACCTTCGAGGTCAGGGCTGTCCCTTCCGAGTCCGTCCAAGGCCTGCGCCCGGGTATGACCGTCCTTGTAGTGAAATGACATTATGACATTCTCCGAGAAAATATGGAACGTCGTCCGGCGCGAGGTCCGGATATGGGTCCGCAGGCCTATCTACATAGTGGGCTCCGTGTTCGTGATGGCGTTCTGCACATTCTTCTACCTGTCCTTCCTGAAGGACGGCGTACCCTCCGACGTTCTCATTGCGGTGGTTGACCTGGACGGCTCGTCCACCTCGCGTGAGTTCTGCCGGCAGCTCGACGCCACGCAGCTCGGAAAGGTCGTCCATTACGACGACTTCGCTTCCGCCCGCTTCGACATGCAGGGCGGGCGGGTGACATCCGTCTGCGTCATCCCCGAAGGCTTCAACCGCGACATCCAGGCCCAGCGCCAGCCCACGATGAGCTTCTACATCAACGGACTGTACTTCCTCGGCGGTTCGCTCGCCTGGAAGGACTTGCTGACGATGGTCAATCTCACGGCCGGCGCGGTACAGCGCGAGGTCCTGAGGATGCAAGGCGTGCCCGAGAGTACGATAATGGGACAGCTCAGACCGGTGGATATCGATATCCACCAGATCGGAAACCCTACCATGAACTACGGTGCGTACCTCGCCAACATGATGATCCCCGGCATGCTGCAGATGGTCGTCATCATCCTGCTCATCTACTCCTTGGGAACGGAGCTCAAGTACGGCACCAGCCGCCATTTGCTCCAGACGGTGGACGGCGACATCTATGCTGCGGTCAGCGGCAAGGTTGCGCTCTATACGCTCCTGTTCACCCTCATCGGATGGAGCATCGAGGTGATCCTGTATAAATGGATGCATTTCCCGCTGGCGGGCCGTCTGGGCCAGATGATGCTGGCCTGCTTCCTGCTGGTGCTGGCCTCCGAGGCGGTGGCGGTACTCATCATCGGCTGCGTGCCGGTGTGCCGCTTCGCCCTTAGCATCGGCGCGCTTTACAGCGTGCTGGGCCTCTCCCTGACGGGCTTCACCCTGCCGGTCGAGGCCATGCCCGCAGGGCTCCGCGGCCTTACCATGATGTATCCGTTGCGCTACTACTACGAGATGTACGTGCAGTGCGGCGTCTTCGGCAGCGGCTTCGGGCAGTGGTACATCTACGTTGTTGCGCTGCTTCTCTTCTGCTTCCTGCCGTTCCTGGTACTCAGGCGCCTGAAGCATGCGTACGAATATCTAGATTACGAGAGGAATTAGACGATGAAAGAGACTTATGCAAGGAAATGGCTCAGGGACGCCCTGGGCATCTTCAACCTCGAACTCGGGCGGCTGCTGCGGGACGGAGGAGTGATGATCATCTTCGTCGTAGCAGGTTTCCTTTACCCGATACTTTACAATTTCGTGTACAAGAACGGCGTGCTGGAGGACACTCCCATAGCCGTCGTGGACGATGCCGATTGCTCCGACTCCCGCAGGATGATCCGGGAAATGGACGCAACCCGCGAGATAGACATCGCATACCGCTGCACCGACATGCAGCAGGCCCGCGGCCTTTTCCAGGAAAGGAAGGTCAATGGCATCATATACTTCCCGGAGGATTTCGGCGAGAGGCTCGCCGGGGAGCAGACCGCCGTATTCAGCATCTACGCCGACATGAGCAGCTTCCTCTACTACAAGAACCTCCTCATGGGCTCGGAGTTCGTGATGCTGCACGAGATAAACAATATCAAGGTGGAGCGTTTCCGCTTCGACGGGCTGACCGACCAGCAGGCCGATGCTTCCGTGAACACGGTGCTCTACGACGACAACAACCCCTGGAACCGTGCTTTCTCCTACAGCATTTTCCTCATCTCGGCCATCCTGATGCTCATCATCCAGCAGGTGATGTTCTACGGGATGAGCATGTCGGTGGGTACCATGAGGGAGGAGAACCGGAGTTTCGCCTCGCTGCCTGATACGCTCTCCGGCCACGGAGTGGGCCGTGTCGTACTCGGCCGCGGCGCGGTGTACTGGCTCCTGTTCATGATCATCGGCATCTACGTGGGGCTCATTGTTCCGGCCATGTTCGGATTCCCGCAGCGCGGAAGCTTCCGGGACATCATGGTGCTGCTGATGATCTTCGTCACGGTGTGCGTGTTCTTCTGCATGAGCTGGAGCACTCTCGTGACAAGGCGCGAGTCGGCTTTCATCCTTTTCCTGTTCATGTCGCCGGTGTGCATCTTCCTTACGGGCTGCAGCTGGCCGGCCACGGCTTTCCCGGCCTTCTGGAAGTGGTTCTCGTACCTGTTCCCTTCCACCTTCGGCTGCCAGGCCTTCATCAACCTGAACACCGCCGGGGCTGACCTTGAAATAGTCGCGCCGCAGCTCAGGGCCCTGTGCATTCAGGGCATCGTCTACTTCGTCGTGGCGTGCGGAGCGGTCTATGTCGAGAATTTCGTCATCAAGCGCAAGGACCGCATCGACGAGGTGCGCAAGGGGATGGAACAGCGCATAGAACAGCGCATCGAGCGCCGCATCGGGGCCGGTAAGACTCAAATTTGAGAAAAAACGCCTTATTTCTATAAATTTTTTGTAAATTCGTGGGCTATTGGACTTTTGTCCGAATGCCCGCGATTACTCTTAACACTTAAAGAATATGGCAAAGAAAAGTACCAATCTTGTGGCAGTCATCACGATGTTCTTCCTCTTCGCGATGATTGCGTTCGTAACCAACATGGCAGCCCCTGTTGGCAACATCTGGACAATGGACGACGCTGTGGGCAACAACCCTGCACTCGGTTTCATGGGCAACTTCATGAACTTCCTGGCATACCTCTTCATGGGTATCCCTGCCGGTAACATGCTGACAAAGGTTGGCTACAAGAAGACTGCTCTGATCGCCATCGCAGTAGGTATTGTCGGTCTGCTTATCCAGTACGTATCCGGCTTCAGCTCCGGTATCCCCGGCTTCAGCATCTACCTTCTCGGCGCATTCGTCTGCGGCCTCTGCGTATGTATGCTGAACACTGTCGTCAACCCGATGCTCAACCTCATCGGCGGTGGCGGCACCAAGGGTAACCAGCTGCTCCAGCTGGGCGGCGCCTGCAATTCCCTCGCCGGAACCATTGCTCCGATCATGGTCGGCTCCTATGTGGGTTCCATCACCAAGACCACCAAGATCACCGAGGTCAGCCCCATGCTGTTCGGCGCCATCGCCATCTTCGTCGTAGCATTCATCGTCATCTATTTCGCCAAGATCCAGGAGCCTCATCAGAGGAAGGCTGAAGTCTCTGCCGTCAAGGATGAGCACAGCCCTTGGAGCTTCCGTCACTTCGTGATGGGCGCCATCGCCATCTTCTGCTATGTCGGCATGGAGGTCGGTATCCCCAACACCTTCGGTAACTTCCTGGGCAAGGAGGTGAACTTCAACCTGTTCGATCCCGCCAACTCAGCCAATGCCGCCGCCATCATCGGTGGTATGACCGGCCTCTACTGGCTGCTGATGCTGGTCGGCCGTCTGACCTCCGGCTTCATCAGCGGAAAGATCTCCAGCCGCACCCAGCTGCTCTTCGTCTCCTGCGTCGGTATCGTCCTGGTACTCATCTCCATGATCGTCCCTGCCTCCACCGGCGTTTCCATGGTCGGTTTCAGCAACGGTTCGTTCGCGATCAACAACGTGCCTCTCTTCACCGTATTCCTCGTGCTGATGGGTCTCTGCACCTCCATCATGTGGGGCTGCATCTTCAACCTTGCAACCGAAGGCCTTGGCAAGTATACTGAGAAGGCATCCGGTATCTTCATGATGATGGTCGTCGGCGGCGGTATCCTCCCCCTGATCCAGAACTCCATCGTAGGCACCAGCATCGCTTCGCTGCGTATCAGCTACATAATCGTGATCGCCGTGCTTGTGTACATGGTCTTCTATGCACTCATCGGCAGCAAGAACGTCAACAAGGACATCCCCGTAGATTAATCACAGACACTAATTGATAACCACAATGGAAGAGAATAAAGAGAAACAGTACGTCGTTGGTATCGACGTAGGAGGCCAGACCTCCAAACTCGGCGTCGTCGACGCCCGTGGCACCGTCCTCGCACAGACCATCATCCGTACCGACGTGTACGGTGACGATGCGGATGCATTCCTCGAGGCCCTCGCCAATGCCGTCAAAGGCATTATCAAGGAAGCCGGAAAGGAAGGCGAGATCCGTGGAGTCGGCGTAGGCGCCCCGAATGGAAACTATTATACCGGCGAGGTCGCTTATGCACCGAACCTCGCCTGGGCGGCCAAGAAGTCCGTCAAGTTCTCCGCGATACTTTCCAAGAAACTCGGAGGACTCCCCGTCAGCCTGACCAATGACGCCAATGCCGCCGCTGTCGGCGAAATGACCTACGGCGCCGCCAGGGGTATGAAGAATTTCATCATGATCACCCTCGGTACCGGTGTCGGAAGCGGCATCGTGATCGACGGCAAGGTCGTCTACGGCCATGACGGTTTCGCAGGTGAGCTCGGCCACACCACGGTCGTGCGCAACAACGGCCGTACCTGCGGCTGCGGACGCACCGGCTGCCTCGAGGCCTACTGCTCCGCCATCGGCGTCGCCAGGACCGCCCGCGAGTGGCTGGAGGCTTCCGACGAGCCTTCGCTGCTCCGCGACATCGAGAACATCACCTCCAAGGACGTCTACGAGGCGGCCAAGAGGGGCGATGCCCTCGCCATCCGCATCTTCGACTACACCGGCACCATCCTTGGCCGCAAGTTCGCGGACTTCATCGCTTTCAGCGCTCCGGAGGCCATCGTCCTCTTCGGCGGCCTCGCCCGCTCCAAGGAGTTCCTGTATGAGCCTATGATGAAGGCGATGAACGACAATGTCCTCAAGATTTGGAAGGACAAGGTCAAGATCGTGTTCTCCCAGCTCAAGGAGTCCGACGCCGCCATCCTCGGCGCCTCCGCCCTTGCGTGGGAGCTTTAACGGATCCAACAAAAAAACGATATTGAAATGAAAGCAAGAAAATTCCTGATCGTAGCCCTCGCCTTGAGCGTGGCTACCGTAGCATGTTCACAGAACAACACCAAACTTCCCGACGGCACTGATGCAAAGGCTCTCCTCCCTTCCAAGGCCCAGGTCGACTCCGTTAGCTACCTCCTCGGTATCAATTTCGGAAGCTTCCTCAAGTCCTACAACTTCGGAGAGGACCTCAACTATGCCCAGATGAAGGAAGGTATGGTCGATTTCCTCAAGGCCGAGGGCAACCAGAACGATCCCGAGTTCGTCAACCAGTTCAAGGTCAACCCCGAACTGATGAACGACCTCTTCAACAGTTTCCTCGAGAAGCGCAACGACTATCTCATGGCGCTCAACCTCGCAAAGGAGAATTCCTTCCTCGCTGCCAACGCCAAGAAAGACGGCGTCCAGACCACCGACAGCGGTCTGCAGTACAAGATCATCGAGGCTGGCAACTCCGTCAAGCCGGGTCCCCAGGACACCGTCCTGGTGCGCTATAAGGGTACCCTCATCGACGGTACCGTGTTCGACGAGGTCGACGCTGAGTCCGAGCCCATCAGGCTCACCCTCGACCGCGTGATCTCCGGCTGGACCGAAGGTCTTCAGCTCATCGGAGAGGGCGGAAAGGCCCAGCTCTATATCCCTTCCGAACTTGGCTATGGCGCCAACGGAAGCGGCAGCATCGAGCCCAACTCCACCCTCATCTTCGATGTGGAGCTCGTCCAGGTTTTCCCTTACATCGACCCCAAGATCGATCCTGAGAACTAAGCCATGACACTCGATCTCGAAGGAAGGATCAAGACGAAACTGCCGGCCCAGGGCGGGACAAGTGCCCGCGGAGCCTGGGTCAGGCAGGATTTCGTCGTGGAGTACCAGGACGGGAACTTTATGTCCGAAGCCTGTTTCTCCGCGTGGGGACAGGAGCGGGTAGACGAACTCGCCCGTTTCCAGGAGGGGGATTCCGTCAAGGTTTCCTTCAATGTCCGGGCACGCGAGTACGGCGGACGCTGGTACAACGACCTCCGTGTGTGGAGACTCTCCGCCGCCGGTGCGCCGCAGGCCCAGACCGCCCCGCGGGTGGCTCCGCAGGCTGCTCCTCAGGCTGTTCAGCCTTCTCAGGCGCCTGCTTTCACCGCTCCGGCCCCGACCATCGACGATATGCCGATAGACATCGGGACGGGCGAGGACGACCTTCCGTTCTAGATCTCCAGCCAGCGTATCGAGGCGTCGCGACGCCACCAGGTGAGCTGGCGCTTTGCATAATGGCGGGTGTTCCGCTGAATGAGGCTGATGGTCCAGTCGAGGCTCACCGCCCCGTCCAGATAATCGAAAACCTCCTTATAACCAACAGTCTGAAGTGCAGTCAGCCGGCGATATTCCGCCAGTGACTGCACTTCCTCTATCAGTCCGTCGTCGACCATCTTCACGACGCGGCGGTTGATGCGGTCGTAAAGGACTTCCCTAGGCCTTGTCAGTCCTATCTTCTCTATCTCGAAATCCCTCACCGGCGCGGCGGAAGGCTCCTTGAACGATGAGTAAGGTTTCCCCGTGGTGAGGCAGATCTCCACCGCACGGAATACGCGGTTGACGTTGGAGAGGTCCATCGTCGCGTACGCTTCCGGATCGAGTTTCGCGAGATCCTCCCGGAAAGGCTCCAGACCCTCCCGGTCCAGTCGCTCCATCAGTGCTTTCCTTATAACGGGATCTGCTGTCGGGACGTGCCCGAGGCCGTTGCATACGGCGTCGATGTAGAACATCGAGCCTCCGGTCATCACCAGGGTCTCGTGTCCCTCGTCGAACAGCCTGGAGATCAGTTCCAGGGCCTCCGTCTCGTATATGCCTGCGGTGTAGTATTCCGTAACCGACTTGGTGTGTATAAAGAAATGCTGCACGGCGGAAAGCTGTGCAGCCGAAGGGACTGCCGTCCCTATGGTCATTTCCTTGTAGATCTGGCGGGAGTCGCAGGAGATAATCGGCGAGCCGTACTTGAGCGCGAGGTCTATGCTGTAGTCCGTCTTGCCTACAGCGGTCGGTCCCAAAACGATGATCAGCTTCCTGCCCACGGCCGGAAGGATCAGAGCGTAAGGTCCTCGCTGCCGTCGAAGATCTCCATCCCGTCTTCGTCGTCGCGGATGTTGTCTTCCTCCTCGTCTTCCTCGTCTTCTTCGTCACTGTCCATCGGCAGGTCGTCGTCGGAGTCGTCTTCGTCCTTGAGCGCGCTCAGGAGCGCGTCCAGGCTCTTCTTGCGGTTCCTGTCGCTCTCGCTGGGGAGGTGGCGCTGGTCGTCGGGAAGGTCCTCGAAGGCTATGTAGCCGTTCTCGAACTCGATGGGGTTGGGACCCTTGATGTCGGCGAGGACGGGGCAGCCTCTCTCCGATGCTCCCTCGACGATGCCCTCGAAACTTATGTTGACGCTTTTCTTGTTCGTAACGTCATAGAAATACACGAAGGATTTGATCCCTTTCTTCACCACGGAGGCGATGGTTATCTCATCCACGGCGCCGTTGCCCAGGTCGAAGAGTCCGTACCTGGCCACGACCGCGCCGGAGGCGTCGAAAGCCTTGAAGAGGATGAGCTGGTCCTGGGGAAACTCCATGTCCGACCTCATCTGCTTGTGGAAAGTATAGAGCGTGTTCTCTCCACTCAGGTGGTAGATCCTATGAAAACCTTTGATACCCGTGAGGGTAACCTTGTATGAGTAAACCATAATCGTTAGTTTTCTTGCAATCCGTTGTCCAAAGGTACAAAATATTTCCACACACGCGTCACCGGAGTTGCAAATAAAGTACAAATTGACTAAATTTGAAAAAGCAACGGACTTCACCCAGATGCAGATAAAGGATACATACCCGAGCATCGCCTCCCGTTCGGACGGTCTGTTCAAGGACCTCGGCAGCCGCTTCATAGCCCAGGCCTATCCCGTCGAGAACGAGGAGCAGGTGAAAGATACGGTGGAACGCCTCAGGAAGGAGTACCACGACGCACGGCACCACTGCTACGCATACAGGATAGGCTTCGACGGCTCCATTTGGCGGGCCAACGACGACGGTGAGCCCTCCGGTTCCGCCGGCAGGCCCATCCTCGGGCAGATAGACTCGGCGGGGCTGAGTGACGTCCTGGTCGTGGTGGTCCGCTATTTCGGCGGCATCAAACTGGGGATTCCGGGCCTCATCCGCGCCTACAGGTCCGCAACGGCCGACGCGCTTGCACAGGCGACTGTAGTGGAGAAGGTCGCCGGTAAGGACTTCCGGGTGGCTTTCCCGTACCTGTCGATGAATTCCGTCATGAAGGCCGTCAAGGACCTTTCGCTCCCGCAGAGGGAACAGTCCTTCGCCGAAAACTGCGAGATGGTGCTGAGGGTCCGGCTTTCACAGGAGGAGGCTTTCCGGGAGAGGATGTCCGGAGTGGACGGCCTGGTCCTGACAGAAGTTTAGATTTGAAAGTATTATTTGTGCTTGACAAAAAGATTTATTATATTTAAGAAATTTTCCAAACAATTGTTTAACGCATATTATGGCAAAAGTACACGTATTCAATGCTGGTCCCTGCCTTCTTCCGCAGGCCGTCATTGACGCTTCGATCGAAGCTCTCAAAGATTTCAAGGGCACGGGAGTGTCCGTCCTGTCCATCTCACACCGCACCAAAGAGTGGGAAGCCACCATGAACGAATGCCGGGCTCTCTGGAAGGAGCTCCTCAATATTCCCGAAGGGTACGAAGTGCTCTTCCTGGGCGGCGGCGCCAGCCTCGAATTCCTCTATGTCGCGATGAACTTCCTCGAGAAGAAGGCGGCTTACCTCGATACGGGTGTATGGGCCCATAAGGCCCTCAAGGAGGCCCAGGGCCTCGGCGAGGCCTATGCCATCGCCTGCTCGAAGGACAAGAACTACAGCTACATACCCAAAGGATTCGAGATCCCTTCCGACCTTGATTACCTGCACATAACCACCAACAATACCATCTACGGCACCGAGATTCGCGAGGATATGGACTGTCCCGTCCCGCTCATCGCCGACATGTCCTCCGACATCCTTTCCCGTCCCGTCGACGTGTCCAAGTACACGATGATCTACGGAGGCGCCCAGAAGAATGCCGGTCCTGCCGGCGTGGCTTTCGTGATCGTAAAGAAAGACGCCCTCGGCAAGGTCAGCCGCTATCTCCCTACGATGCTCGACTACCGCACCCACGTCGACAAGGAGTCGATGTTCAATACTCCTCCCGTGTTCTCCATCTTCGTGATGAACGAGACCCTCAAGTGGCTTAAAAGCATCGGCGGCGTAGCTGCGATGCAGAAGATCAACGAGAAGAAGGCAGCCACTCTCTACGCCGAGATCGACCGCAACCCCCTGTTCGTCGGCACCGCCGCCGTCGAGGACCGTTCGCTTATGAACGTCTGCTTCGTGATGGCCCCCGGCTTCGAGGCGCTTCAGGACGAGTTCATGGCCTTCTCCAAGGAGCGCGGCATGGTCGGCATCAAGGGCCACCGCTCCGTCGGAGGTTTCCGCGCATCGCTTTACAATGCCTGCTCACAGGAGGACGTCGAGGCTCTCGTTGCCTGCATGCAGGAGTTTGAGAAATTGCATAAATAGTTAAGCCATGAAGATATTGCTCGCAACACAGAAGCCTTTCGCCGCCAAGGCGGTGGCAGGCATCAAGGAGATCGCAGAGGGAGCAGGCCACGAGGTGGTTCTGCTCGAGAAATATGCCGCACAGTCCGACCTCGTGGCCGCCGTCGCCGATGCCGACGCCATGATCATCCGTTCCGACAAGGTCACCGCCGAAGTGCTCGACGCCGCTCCGAAACTCAGGATCGTCGTCCGCGCCGGAGCGGGCTATGACAATGTCGACCTGGCCGCCGCCACCGCACACGGAGTGGTGGTGATGAACACCCCCGGACAGAACTCCAACGCCGTGGCAGAGCTTGCGCTGGCCATGATGATTTTCATGGCCCGCACCCAGTTCACCCCCGCCACGGGCTCCGAACTTCTCGGCAAGCGCCTCGGCGTCCAGGCCTACGGCAACGTCGGCCGCCTCGTAGGCCAGAAGGCCCGTGCCCTCGGCATGGAGATATCCGCCCTCGACCCGTTCCTCACCGATGAGCAGATTTCCTCTGCCGGCGCCGAGCCCGTACACTCCGTCGAAGAACTCTACAGCACTTCCGACTACGTCTCCATCCATATCCCCGCCCTTCCCTCGACCATAGGTTCGATCGGTTACGACCTCATCACCAGGATGCCCAAGGGCGGCGTGCTCGTCAATACCGCCCGCAAGGAAGTCATCGACGAGGCCGGCCTTGAAAAGGCCCTGGAGGAGCGTGAGGACCTCAAGTACGTCACCGACGTGATGCCCGACAACTACGAACTGCTCCGCGAGCGTTTTGGCCTGCGCGTGTTTGCCACTCCCAAGAAGATGGGCGCCCAGACCGCCGAGGCCAACATCAACGCCGGCCTCGCCGCCGCGCGCCAGATCGTCGACTTTTTCGCCACCGGCTGCACCCGTTTCCAGGTCAACAAATAGTCGTTGCGTCCATGGTTACAGTCAAGCCCTTTGCTGCGGTCCGTCCGCCCAAAGACATCGTCACCGAAGTGGCGGCGCCCCCTTATGATGTACTCAACTCACAGGAAGCCAAGGATATGGCGGGGGAGAAGTCCCTTCTGCACATCACCAAGCCTGAAATAGACTTCGACCCTATCCTTCCCGACCATGACCAGCGCGTGTATGACCGTGCAGTCCTTAACTTCAAGGAATGGCAGAAGCGCGGTTGGCTCGTCCAGGACAGCAAGCCGTGCTACTATGTCTACTCCCAGACCATGGACGGCCGCACCCAGTACGGCCTCGTCCTCTGCGCCCACACTGACGACTACGCCGAAGGCCGCATCAAGAAGCACGAACTCACCCGCAAGGACAAGGAAGACGACCGCATGATCCACGTCCGCATCCAGAACGCCAACATCGAGCCCGTCTTCTTCGCCTATCGCGACAATGAAGGCATCAATGCCATCGTTGCGCGTTACGCCGCCGGCACGCCCGAGTATTCCTTTGTGGACGAGAACGGCTTCGGCCACACTTTCTGGGTAGTGGACGACGATGCCGACATTGCCCGCATCACGGAGCTCTTCACCACGCAGGTGGAGGCCTTCTACGTGGCCGACGGCCACCATAGGACGGCTGCTGCCGCCCGGGTGGGCGCCGAGCGCCGGGCCGCCAACCCGCACCACGACGGCACTGAGGAGTATAATTACTTCATGGCCGTCTGCTTCCCTGAAAGCCAGCTCAAGATCATCGACTACAACCGCGTGGTCAAGGACCTCAACGGCCTCACGCCGGAGCAGCTCCTGGAGCGGCTCGGCGAGGATTTCGATGTCACCTGCATGGGCGGTGACATCTACCTTCCCGCCCGCCTGCACAACTTCTCGATGTATCTCGAAGGCAAGTGGTATTCCCTCACCGCACGCCCCGGCCGCTATGACGACGGCGACCCCATCGGCGTGCTCGATGTCACCATCCTCTCGCGTCTCGTCCTGGACGGGATACTCGGCATCAAGGACCTGCGGACCGACAACCGCATCGACTTCGTCGGCGGCATCCGCGGTCTCGGCGAGCTCTCCCGCAGGGTCGACAGCGGCGAGATGAAGGTGGCTTTCGCCCTCTATCCGGTCTCCATGGAGCAACTGATGGGCATTGCCGACAGCGGCAGCATCATGCCTCCGAAGACTACCTGGTTCGAGCCTAAACTGCGCTCCGGACTCGCCATTCACAAACTGGACTAAACTCTTATATGTCAATCGATTCTGCTGCCATCCATGCCAAGCTGAAAGAGTTCTTCGGGTTCGACACCTTCAAGGCCGACCAGGAGGATATCGTGGCTCATCTGGTCGCGGGCAACGATGCTTTCGTGCTGATGCCCACGGGCGGAGGCAAGTCCCTCTGCTACCAGCTTCCCGCTTTGCTGATGCCGGGGACGGCCATAGTCATCTCCCCGCTCATCGCTCTGATGAAGAACCAGGTGGACGCCATCCGCGGGTTCGTGTCGGGCAACGACTGCATCGCCCACTTCCTGAACTCATCGCTCAGCAAGGCACAGATACTGGAGGTCCGCGAGGACCTGCTCGCAGGCCGCACGAAGCTCCTCTACGTGGCTCCGGAATCATTGACAAAAGAGGATAACGTATCGATACTCAAGGAGATAAAGATCTCTTTCTATGCCGTGGACGAGGCCCACTGCATCTCCGAATGGGGGCACGACTTCCGTCCGGAGTACCGCCGCATCCGCTCCCTGGTGGAGGAGATCGGCCGGGCCCCGATCATCGCACTGACCGCCACGGCCACTCCCAAGGTTCAGCACGACATCCTCAAGAACCTCGGCATAGCTGGCGCGCGCGTGTTCAAGTCGTCGTTCAACCGCCCCAACCTCTTCTACGAGGTCAGGGACAAGATCGACCCCGAGAAGGACATCATCCGCTACATCAAGCAGAATCCCGGCAAGTCCGGCATTGTCTACTGTCTCAGCCGCAAGAAGGTCGAGGAGTTGGCGGAGTTGCTGTGCATCAACGACATCAAGGCCCGCCCGTATCACGCCGGCCTGGACGCCAAGACCCGCGCAGAGAACCAGGACGCCTTCCTGATGGAGGACATAGACGTGATTGTCGCGACCATAGCTTTCGGCATGGGCATCGACAAACCTGATGTCCGCTTCGTCATCCACTACGACATCCCCAAGAGCATAGAAAGCTATTATCAGGAGACCGGCCGCGCCGGGCGCGACGGGCAGGAAGGCCGCTGCATAACCTATTACAGTTACAAAGACATCCGCAAGCTGGAGAAGTTCATGCAGGGCAAACCCGTGGCGGAGCAGGAGATCGGCGGGCAACTGCTGTCCGAAGTGGTGGCCTATGCCGAGTCCAGCAGCTGCCGCAGACGCCTGCTGCTGAACTACTTCGGCGAGGAGTACCAGGTGACGAACTGCGGATGCTGCGACAACTGCATCAACCCTAAGGCCACCTTCGACGGCCGCAAGGAGATGTGTATGGTCATCGATCTCGTCCGCTCCCTCCCTGAGAAGTTCAAGATCGAGCATCTCGCGGCCATACTCGCGGGCGTGTCCAATGCCAGGATACAGTCCTATAAGCACGACAAACTTAAATATTTCGGTGCAGGCAAGGGCCATTCCGAGAAGTTCTGGTGCACCGTCATGCACCAGGGCATCATCCTGCACCTGCTGGACAAGGAGATAGAGAGTTACGGCCTCATCTCCGTTACGCCGCAGGGCGAAGAGTTCTACCGCAATCCCCAGCGCCTCGAGCTGGTGGAGGACAGGGTGTTCTCCGGCAGCGGCGGGGACGACGAGGAGGACGAGGAGACCGCCGCAGCATCGGCTGCGATGCGCTCCGGCGGCGGTGGCGGCGACCCCGTGCTGCTGTCCATGCTCAAGGACCTCCGCAAGGACATGTCCCGCAGGCTCAAGCTCCAGCCCTGGATCATCTTCGGTGACCCTTCGCTCGAGGACATGTCCATCCAATACCCGATACGCTTCGAGGAACTCAAGAACTGCCAGGGCGTGGGTGAAGGCAAGGCCCGCAAGTTCGGAAAGGAATTCCTGGACCTTATAGCCAAATACGTGGAGGAGAACGAGATCACCAGGCCGGACGATTTCGTGGTCAAATCCGCTCCCAACAGGTCCGGAGGCAAGATCTATATCATCCAAAGCATCGACCGGCGCATGTCCCTCGAGGACATCGCCGAGGCCAGGGGCATGGAAATGGACGAACTGATGACCGAGATCGAGGCCATAGTTTCGTCAGGACTCAAACTCAACCTCAACTACTTCATCGAGCAGAACATCGACGAGGACGTGGTGGAGGAGATTTACGATTATTTCAAGGACGAGGCCGAGTCGGATTCCATCGCTGACGCGATCAAGGCGCTCGGGGCGGACTATGACGAGATGGAGATCCGTCTGGTCCGCATCAAGTTCCTCTGCGAGATAGCCTCTTAGAAGTGTATGATACCTCAGGAAACGGTTGACAGGATCCTGGACGCTGCCAGGATCGACGAGGTGGTAGGCGATTTCGTGACGCTCAGGCGCCGCGGGGCTAACCTTGTCGCCTGCTGCCCTTTCCACAACGAGAAGACCCCTTCCTTCTACGTATCTCCCTCCAAGGGTATCTTCAAATGCTTCGGATGCGGCAAGGCCGGATCCGCGGTGGGCTTCGTCATGGAGCACGAGCACTATACCTATGTCGAGGCCCTGAAGTATTTGGCGAACAAGTATCACATCGAGGTGCAGGAGAAGGAGGAGACGGTTGAGGAGATTGCTGCGCGGCAGCGGACGGAGAGCCTTATGCTCGTGTCCGAGTTCGCGCAGAAGTTCTTTGTAAACAATCTGTTGCATACGGATGAAGGACGCAACCTTGGGCTTGCGTACCTGCATTCACGCGGGCTTGACGACGAGACCATAGAGCGCTTCGGCCTGGGCTGGGCGCCGTCCGGGCGCACCGCGCTGACGGACGCCGCTCTGGCCGAAGGCTACAAGGCCGAGTACCTTGTCGAGGCCGGCCTTGCCATCCAGTACGACGACGGACGTGTAGTCGACCGCTTCCACGAGAGGGCGATGTTCCCCATCCATTCGCTGGCCGGGCGCGTCATAGCTTACAGCGGCCGTACGCTGCGCAGCGACTCGGAGGTCGCGAAGTACGTCAATTCCCCCGAGACGCCCATCTACGTCAAGAGCCGGGCCCTGTACGGTATCTGGCTGGCCAAGGGGGACATCTCCAAGACCGACAAGTGCCTTCTGGCCGAGGGCAACGTAGACGTTGTTTCGATGCATCAGCTCGGGCTGCGCAACGTCGTGGCATCCTGCGGAACGTCGCTCACCGAGGAGCAGATCCGCATCATCAAGAAATTCACGAACAACATCACGGTGATGTACGACGGCGACAAGGCCGGCATACACGCGGCCCAGAGGGCCATCGGGATGATCCTTAAAGAAGGCATGAATGTCAGTCTGGTACTGTTCCCCGACGGGGACGACCCGGATTCCTTCTGCCGCAAGCATACCCTTGAGGAGGTCCGGGCTTTCATTTCGGAGAATGAGACCGACTTCGTGTCGTATATGGCGCTGGTCAATCCCGTGCCCGCCAACGATCCGCTAGGAAGGGCGAATCTCATCAACGACATCGCGGACACCATCGCCGTCATCCCGGATGCGGTCAAGCGCTCGGTGTTCGTGGACGCGCTCGCGCAGCGCTTCGGCGTCGAGACGCGCATCATCTTCGAGCGCATCAACGCCGACAGGCGCAAGATGATCGACGACGAGCGCAAGGAGGCGGAGAGGGCGCGTCGGCGGGCCGAAGCCGGGCTTCAGCCCGACTACGACCCGGCCCGCGGGGAAGTGCCCGCGCCTACCCACCGCCCCGAGCCCCAGGGCCTGGAGGCCATGGAGGTCAACAAGACCCTTGCTCCTGCCGAGCGTGAGCTGCTGACTTTCATCCTGTCAAACGGCACTGACGAACTCGATTTCGAGAGTGACTCGGACTACTATTCCGGGAGCGAGGACGACAAACCTACCGTGGCTGATTTCATCCGCGCTTCGCTGGAAGCGGATGGAATAGCCTTCTCCAACAAAGCCTTCCGCGACACGTACGACGCATATATGAAGGAGTATGACGAAGGTTACGGGCAGGAAGAGATCGTCCGTATGCTTCTCAATTCGCCTGACCGTACCGTCGCCTTCGTGACGGCGGAACTTTCGATGGTGAAGCATCAGCTGACCGTCAAGAACTTCGAGGATGCCCTCACCACCAGGGCTTCCTGGCTGGTGAACTTCGTCCCCAAGGCCATCCTCGTCTATGCCGAGAAACGCATAGAGGACAGGATGTCCACCCTCATCAAGTCCCTTGCGACCGCTTCCGAGGGGGAGCAGATCGCCATAATGTCGGAGATGCAGAAACTCTCCGCCGCACAGAAACGGGTGAAAATCAAGATAGGAAGAGAAAGAATCGAATAGCATAATATGGAAAAGAATCACAAACGAACCCTCGTGACCTGCGCGCTCCCTTACGCCAACGGTCCCGTCCACATCGGCCACCTTGCCG
Source organism: Bacteroidales bacterium (assembly GCA_017519865.1). Lineage (GTDB taxonomy): Bacteria > Bacteroidota > Bacteroidia > Bacteroidales > UBA932 > Cryptobacteroides. The sequence continues at coordinate 118,332 of JAFWRQ010000014.1, forward strand.
GCGTCTATGTCCCTGCCGACATCTATGTCAGGTACCTCAGGATGCGCGGCGAGGACGTGCTCTACGTCTGCGGCTCCGACGAGCACGGAGTGCCGATCACCATCAAGGCCCGCCAGCAGGGCTGTACGCCGCAGGATATCGTAGACAAGTATCACGGCATCATAAAGGAGTCCTTCACCGGACTCGGCATCAACTTCGACATCTACGGGCGCACCTCGTCCGCGGTGCACGCGGACAACGCCTCCGGCTTTTTCCGCAAGCTCTATGACGAGGGCAAGTTCGTCACGCGTGAGTCAGAGCAGTATTACGATCCCGAGGCCAAGACTTTCCTTGCTGACCGCTATATCGTAGGAACCTGTCCCAAATGTGGCAACGAAGGTGCGTACGGCGACCAGTGCGAGAAGTGCGGCAGCACCCTCAGCCCCGAGGAACTGATCAATCCCAAGTCCAAGCTCAGCGGCGCGGAGCCGGTCAAGAAAAAGACCACGCATTGGTATCTCCCCCTGCAGGACTACGAGCAGTGGCTCCGCGAATGGATCCTCGAGGGCCATACCGAGTGGCGTCCCAATGTCTACGGACAGGTCAAGAGCTGGCTCGACGGCGGTCTTCAGCCGCGCGCCGTCACCCGTGACCTCGACTGGGGCGTTCCCGTACCCGTCGAGGGGGCCGAGGGCAAGGTCCTGTACGTATGGTTCGACGCCCCCATCGGTTACATTTCCAATACCCGCGAGTTGTTACCGCAGAGTTGGGAGCAGTGGTGGAAGAGTCCGGACACCAAACTCGTGCATTTCATCGGCAAGGACAACATCGTCTTCCACTGCATCGTGTTCCCTTCGATGCTCAAGGCCTATGGTGACTATGTCCTTCCGGAGAATGTCCCGGCCAACGAGTTCCTGAACCTCGAGGGAGACAAGATATCCACTTCAAGGAACTGGGCCGTCTGGGCCCACGAATACCTGCAGCAGTTCCCCGGCAAGGAAGACGTGATGCGTTACGTCCTGACCGCAAATGCTCCCGAAACAAAGGACAACGATTTCAGCTGGAAGGATTTCCAGACCCGCAACAACAGCGAGCTGGTAGCCATATTCGGTAATTTTGTGAACAGAGCCATCGTACTGACACACAAGTATTTCGGCGGCAAGGTCCCGGCTGCCGGCGAGCTCCAGGATGTCGATCGCGAGGCGCTTGCCGCCATCCCTGAACTGAAGGCTTCGCTGGAGCGCAATCTCGATACCTACCATTTCCGCGAGGCTCTCAAGGATGCCATGGGCATAGCTCGCGTAGGCAATAAATACATTTCCGATACGGAGCCCTGGAAGGTCGCCAAGACCGATATGGACCGCTGCGCGACCATCCTCAATGTGTCGCTGAAGATTTGCGCCGACCTCGCCATCGCCTTCGAGCCTTTCACGCCTTTTGCCGCGGAGAGACTGCGCGGCATGCTGCGCGTCGGGCTTGACGCCGGGTGCGACCACCGCGTGGGCGAGCAGGAGACCGTCAATACTTACCGCGAGGGTGAAGGCGCGGCGCTGCACACCGTGCATGCCGGCGCCGCAGCCGGAGCGACCGGGCTGACCCTTACATGGGCCGCCCTCGGCTCTTCGGCGCTGCTGCCTGCCGGCCACGAAATCGGTGCGGCGGAGTTGCTCTTCTCGAAGATCGAGGACGACGCCATCCAGGTGCAGCTCGACAGGCTGGCGGCCATCAAGGCCGAGCGCGAAGCGGCCGAGGCCGCGGCTGCCGCCGCTGAAGCCGCGAAACGTGTCGAGCCGCAGAAGGCGGAGTGCAGCTTCGAGGACTTCGACAAGATGGACATCCGCACAGCGACCGTCCTGGAGGCAGAGCGGGTTCCCAAGACCGACAAACTCCTGAAACTCACCATCGACACCGGTATAGACACCCGTACCATCGTCTCCGGCATCGCTGAGTACTATACTCCCGAGCAGATGCTCGGCAAGCAGATCTGCATCCTGGCCAACCTTGCGCCCCGCAAGATCCGCGGAATCGAGTCCAAGGGCATGATACTGATGGCCAAGCAGGGCGACGGCAAGATGCGTTTCATCACTCCGCAGGAGGTATTGAATAACGGATCGCAGATAGGTTAGACATAATGGCAGACAGCACTAAACGATACATTGCGGTCGACCTTGGCATCAACAGCGGCAAGGTCGTTCTCGCTTCCGTTTCAGGAGGCAAGGTCAGCACGGAGACGGTGCGGGAGTTCCGGCTTTCCCCTTTCAGGATCGCCGGACAGAACTATTGGAACATCTTTTCCGCATATACCGAAGTAATGCAAGGGCTGTCTGCGATAGGCGCCAGGAAGGTGTCGGTGGAGTCCATCGGCATTGACTCATGGGGTCCCGGTATCGTATGCATGGCCAAGGACGGAAGCATACTCGGCCTTCCGCGGATGGTTGAGGACACTTTCTCCGAACTTGTGAATGCCAAGTTTTTCAAGCGGATGGAGAAGCGTGTGCTGTATGATACCACCGGCGTAAATGTGCTGGATTCCAGTGCTGCGCTGCAGTTGTTTGCCTTGCGGCGTTCAGGCAGCGTCATACTTGAGGATACCAAGCATCTGCTGTTCATTCCTTCCGCCATGGCTTACCTGTTGACCGGCAAGCGTTTCTGTGATCTCACCTCCTTGTCTGCCGCCGGCTTGACGGACAGGACCTCGAAGAAGATTTCCAAGGACGTGCTGAAGGCGTGCAAGGCTAAGGCGCGGCGTTTCCCATCCGTCGTGCAGGCGGGCTCAAAGCCCGGCAAGCTGACGGAGGAGGTGGCGCAGGCCACCGGGCTGGGACGCATACCCGTCGTGGCCGTAGCCGGCCATGACCTTGCGTCTGCCGCTGCCGCCGTGCCATACGCTCCCGCCGCCGCTTCCACTGCATCGGCCGGTGAAGGCTCTGCCTTCCTGCTGGTTGGCTCAGTGTCCGTGATAGGCGTCGAGACCGCCTCGCCCATTGTCAACGACCAGACCTTCGAAATGAATTTCTCCAACGAGGCTGGTCTAGCAGGTGTCAACCTTCTGGTCAAGCGTATTGCGGGTACTGATCTGCTGGGACGTTGCCTGGAAGCGTGGCGCGATGCAGGCCGGGTCTACAGTCCGGAGGACGTGGACCGGATGGCCCGCGAGGGCGCGGCCACGGTAGCGCAGCTGGATCCGGAGGATCCTACGCTGCGCTCCGTCCCCGACGCCCCTGCCGCCATCACACGCTTCTGTTCCCTGAGGAATATGGCCACGCCGGCCGATGATGCCGCGATGGTACGCCTGGTCTGTTCGTCCATCGCCGAGAAAGTCGGCGACACCTTCGTCAAGCTGCAGAGTGTGATTCCCTTCCGCATCAAGACCCTCCATCTCGTCGGAGAAGTGTCGTCTGTCTTATGTCAGATGATTGCCGACGAATGTGCCGTCCCCGTGACGGCCGGCCCTGCGGACGCCGCCGTCCTTGGTAACGTCCTTGTCCAAGCCGGGCTTACCCGTCAGGCCATCGCAACTTCGTTCACCCCGGAAACCTTCACTCCCGACCTTTCCTTCGGGTCTTGATAGAAGATACTTTTACTGTACTGTAACCACCATCGGGCTGGAATTGAGAATCGTTTCCAGTCCGAGCAGACGGTGGTCGCTGCCGGTCGTACACCAGACGTCTATTTCGTCACCGCTGCCGTTCTCCATCAGGCCCCTGCCTCTCATCTTAAGATGGAAACGCTTGGTTTCTGTTCCGGGAAACCTCTCTTTGTCAATACCTTGGCATGTCAGCGTCGCAGCGATGCTCTTGCCGCTCATAAGCAGATGCATCTGGCGGGAAGCGCCTGGCGCCATGTCGAGAAAACGGATGTGGACCAGCAGGGAAAGCAGGTCCATCGTCCTTCCGTCGAGAGAGAATGAACTGGACACAGGGTCTGCAGGCGGCCTGACGACTTCCGACCTAATGGTGCCTCCCTTATTGTCGTATTTGCATTCAAACTTGCCCGCTTTGTCACCTTTCTCCGTAGGGTTTATGAAGTAGAGCGGCTTCTGCCCGTCGGGTGAAAGGTAGGCATCGGCAATGTATTCCGCTTTCATGAAAAGTTTGAAAACGGAATTGGCGCGGATCACCGCATGTGAATGCAGGGCAGGCTGCTGCTCCCAATTGCCCTTCTCCAAGGAAATCGTGGCAGTGGCAACCTTGGTGTCGATGCCCATTATCTTGTAACGGACCTCATACTCGACAGTTCCAAGCGCCTTGGCCGGAACCCAGGATTGGGCGGAAGCCCGGAAAGGAGTGATAAATGTGCTGATGACGATGGACAGGGCGATTACTGCTGATTTTGACGAAAGATAACTCATTTCAGACCGTTTTCCAGTTTGGTTGATTATAAGTAGATGAGGCGTGATAGATTGTCCGGTGCGAACACGCGTCTGGCGATTTCCTGCAGGTCGGCGGCGGTGACGGCCTCGATGGCGGCCTTGTTCTCGGCGGATGACGCGACGCGTCCGAAGGCGAGAAGGCTCTTGCCCATCGAGAGGCACTGCGCCTCTCCGGACTCCGAACTGATGGCGAGTTGCCCGAGCAATTGCTTCTTGGCAGCTTTCAATTTCCTGTCACTGAGCGGCTTGTCCTGCAGGTTGGCGATAGCTTTGTCGATGGCGCGGAAGCATTTTTCGAGGTTGTCCTTGTCGCATCCGAGGCTTATTGCCATAATGCCTGTGTCGCTGTACTGGGTGTAGCCGCATTCAACGCCGTAGACCCAGCCGTTCTTTTCTCGCAATATGTCGTTGAGGATGGAGTTGGAGGCTGGGCCGCCGAGGATGTTCGCGAGGAGCACGGCCGCGATGCGGTCCTTCTCCTCGTAAAGCGACGGCGCGGCCCCGCCGATAACGGCGTTCACCTCGTGGTTCCGCTTGTCGACCGTCCGGTCGAAGAGAGTAGTCTTTACTCGTCCTTCACTTCGCGGAGACACCCCCGTGAAAACGTCCTGCTGCGCAGGACCCCCCCCAAGCGAGCTTGGGTCCCCCCCTCTTATGATGCCGAGGGTGGCACAGTTTTCAGGGGGCGTCTCCGTCTCCGTTTTGGACGAGGAGAGAGCAGTACCTAGATATCGTTGAGCAATACGGCGGACAGCTTTTTCCATTCTGGCTTCGTCGAGGTCGGCCATCATCGTAAAGGCCATTCGGTCGGGCGTGAAGCGCTCGCGGACGAAACGCCGGAGCTCGGCGGAGCTGATCCGGCGCACCGAGGCCGGCGTGCCCAGGATGGGCCGGCCGAGCGGATGCCCCTCGAAGAGCATTTCCTCGAAACGGTCGTAGACCTCGTCGGCGGGGGTGTCCTTGTAGGATTGGATCTCGTCGATGACGACGCCCTTCTCGGTCTCGACCTCCCGCTCGGGGAATGTCGCCTGCGTGGCTAGTTCGAACAGGAGTCCGGCCGCCTTCGGCAGGTCCTCTTTGAGCACAGTCGCGTGCAGGACTATCTCTTCCTTGGTCGTGTAGGCGTTCAGTTCGCCTCCGAGCCGGTCGAGATAACCGTTCACGACAGCGGCGCTCTTGCGCGCTGTCCCCTTGAAAATGGTATGCTCCGTGAAATGCGCGATGCCGCCGGGATACCCCGCCTCGTCGCGGGTGCCGCAGCGTATGCTCAATGCGCAGTATCCTACCGAAGACCCGCCTTTCCTCACGGCGTAGCGAAGTCCGCAATCAACCGTCCCAGTAATCATTCCCTATCTTTTAGCAAAAATGGTTTTTATGTCCTTGGGCAGGAAGCCAGCCCAGTTGCGGACATTGATGCGATGATGGGCATAATACATGAGCTCGTGCGTGCCGGCATCGATGAGCATCTTGTAGCAATGTGACCCGTTCTGCGGGTCGAATGGCGCCACGACGTAGCTCACGAGAGTGTTGTAGGTGCCGTTCTGGAAAGCCTTGTCGGCTTCGGCCTCGCTCATGATGACCATGTCTTCGTCGAAATACTGCCTCTTGAAATCTTCTCCCATCTCCGGAACGAGGTCGTCCTCGGAGAAGAAAATCCGTTTGATGCCGGTCTTGCGCACCTTGCGCGAATAGATGTCAAAGCCAGTGTAACCGGCTCCGTCTGAGCGCATTGCCTTTGTGATATAGTCCTGGAGGATATCGAGCATTGCCGGTAGGAAGACTATCTCCCGTCCGGAGGGGAATCCCGCCGAGGCGATGGGCAGGCTGGCCACGTCCACGGGACGCTTCTGCGGATCCTCCGCCTTGGGCTTGCCGCCTTTCATCAGGGTCAGCGTAAGCAGGCCGTTGTACTTCTTCTCGTCCGAGCGTGCGACCAGAAGGAAATAATAGTCAGGATTTTCCTTGAGCGCATTGTATTCCTCTACCGTGCAGAATTCGTAGGGCGAGATGCGCCAGCGCGCGGAGACTTCGTCGCGCAGCGCGCTTGACACCATGTCGCCCGCACCGAGCACGACTTTCGTGGTGCGCGTGCCGAGGTCGGCGATCTTCAGCTTCTTCGTGTTGATCTTCGCCTGCCCGAAGGTTTCGGCCGGGGTAAGGAAGACCAAAAGAAGCAACGTGGCGACTATTTTGAAAATGCCCTTCATAAGGGCAAAGTTACAAAATAATGCTTAAATTTGTAAGCTAACGCAATTGTGCTTATGAGTCAGTATATCGTATCTGCCCGAAAGTACCGTCCGGACTCGTTCGAGTCGCTGATAGGTCAGGACAACATCGCCCGGACCCTGAAGAATTCCATCCTCAGGGGCCAGCTTGCGCACGCCTACCTCTTCTGCGGACCGCGCGGAGTAGGCAAGACCAGTACGGCGCGCATCTTCGCCAAGACCATCAACTGCTCCCATCCTACGGAGGACATGGAGCCGTGCGGAGAGTGCGAGTCCTGCGTATCCTTCCGCGAAGGGCGTTCCTACTGCATCCATGAACTGGATGCCGCTTCCAACAACGGTATAGACGACATCAAGGCCCTGATGGACCAGGTGCAGATCCCGCCTCAGGTCGGCAAGTACAGCGTTTACATCATCGACGAGGTCCACATGCTGTCGCAGTCGGCTTTCAACGCCTTCCTCAAAACCCTTGAGGAGCCGCCTGCACATGCCATTTTCATCCTCGCCACCACCGAGAAGCACAAGATCCTTCCGACCATCCTCTCACGCTGCCAGACATACGATTTCAACCGCATCAGCGTCCCCGACATAGTCAATAATCTGCGTGACATCGCCGGCAAGGAAGGCGTCACGATAGACGACGAGTCGCTTCACATCATCGCCCAGAAGGCTGACGGGGCCATGCGCGACGCCCTGACCATCTTCGACCAGACAGTGGCGTTCTGCGGCACCGACGTGAAGTATGAAGACGTCATACGCAACCTCAATGTCCTGGATTACGAGTATTCCTTCCGACTGGTGGATTCTTTCCTGACCGGAGACTATGCTTCGGCGATGCTCATCTTCGACGAGGTCCTTGCCAAGGGCTTCAACGCCCAGCATTTCATCTCGTCCCTGAGTTCGCACCTGCGCGACCTCATCGTGAGCCGCACGGCCGGGCTGGATGCGCTGCTGGACCTGCCAGCGTCGCTCAAGCAGCGCTATCGCGCCCAGGCCGAAGCCTGCACGCTGCAGTTCCTGTACGACGCGCTGTCCATCACTACGCAGTGCGAGGCCGGCTATAAAGCCGCCATCAACCAGCGCCTGCACATCGAGTTCGCGCTGATGAAGCTGGCGTTCCTTTCGAAAGGAGTTCCCGGTTCCGCGGCGGCTGTACCTGTGGGTGATAAGTCCGGGGGTAGTGGTGCTGGAAACCGTGCCACCCTCGGCATCGTAAGAGGGGGGGACCCGAGCGAAAAGCTTGGGGGGGGTCCTGTGCAGCAGGACGTTTCAAGCACCACTACCCCCGGACTTGAAGCCGAGCCGAAGCATGAAGCGAAAGCCGAGGAGGCGAAGCCTGCGCCAAGGCGTCGGGTTGCCAAGACCGGCGCCTCGCTGTCGCTGAACTCGCTGATGAGCGAGCCCGAGGACCATAAGGCCGAGGCTGACGAGGCTGCGCCGGCGTTGGAGGAGCTCACGGACGGGAAGATATACGAGAAGTGGAAGGAAATGCCCGGCCTGTACCCGAGCCAGCCGCGCCTGGCCAATGGCCTGGCCAATGCCAAGGTGGAGATCTCCCGCGAGGACGGAGTGACCGTGACGTTCATAGTCACCAACGACGCGCAACGCTCCTGGATCGAGTCCCACAAGCTCCACGAACTCGAGGGACGTTTCCAGAAGCTCCTCGGCGTGCCCGGCGTCAAGCTCCGCGTGGCCGCCGCGCATTTTGAGGAGGAAAAAGTGATTTACACCCCGGAAGACAAGGCAAAGTACCTCATGGAGAATAATCCTGAGGTGATCGACATCATCAGCGACCTGGGTTTGGACATAAAATAACAGAGAAAGGATATGAAGCTTCGTTGCGAGAATCTCGTCAAGAAATACGGCGTCAGGACTGTGGTCAAGGGCGTCTCCATGGAAGTGGAACAGGGTGAAATTGTCGGTTTCCTCGGCCCCAACGGAGCCGGCAAGACTACGAGTTTCTACATGATCACCGGCCAGATCGTGCCCAATGCCGGCCGCATCTTCCTCGATGACGAGGAGATCACCGACCTGCCCATGTACAAGCGCGCCCAGAGGGGACTCGGCTACCTCCCGCAGGAAGCCTCCGTCTTCCGCAAGATGTCCGTCGAGGACAACATCATCTCGGTGATGGAGATGTCCGGCATGCCCCGCGAGGAGCGCCAGGCACGCCTGGAGTCGCTCATAGACGAGTTCAACCTCTCCAAGGTCCGCAAGAGCCTCGGCATCCAGCTCTCCGGAGGAGAGAGGCGTCGCTGCGAGATCGCCCGCGCCCTGGCCATCGACCCGAAGTTCATCCTGCTCGACGAGCCCTTCGCCGGCGTCGACCCCATTGCCGTCGAGGACATCCAGTACATCATCGCTAAGCTGAAGTATAAGAATATCGGTGTCATCATCACCGACCACAACGTCGGTGAGACCCTTGCCATCACCGACCGCGCATACCTCCTCTACGAGGGCTCCATCCTCCAGGAAGGCACGCCGAAGGCCCTTGCCGCCGACGAGGATGTCCGCACCAAGTATCTCGGTTCGGGATTCGAGTTGAAACGCTCGGTCGCAGTGGAAAAAGCGAAGGCGGAGCATGAAGCCCGCCTTGCCGCTATAGATTCACAAAGTCCCGCACATTCTGGGCAGTCACCTCAGGATCTCCCAGAATAAGCAGCCTGTCCACCACATTGTCCAGTTCCCGGATGTTTCCGGGCCAGGCCTTTTCCTGCAGCAGTTTCACCGCTTCGGGTGAGAAACTGCGCGGCTTGCCGCCTTCGGTATACTTGTCCTTGAAGTACTCGATGAGCATCGGGATGTCGTCCCTGCGCTCTTCGAGGCTGGGGACGTTGAACACGATGACGCTGAGGCGGTGGTAAAGGTCCTCGCGGAAATTGCCTTTGGCAATCTCTTCTGTGAGGTTCTTGTTGGTGGCGGCGATGACGCGGACGTCGACGATGATGTCCTTGTCGGAGCCAACGCGCGAAAGTTTGCGCTCCTGGAGGACGCGCAGTACCTTGGCCTGGGCCGCCAGGCTCATGTCGCCGATCTCGTCGAGGAAGAGCGTACCGCCGTCGGCCTGCTCGAACTTGCCCTTGTGCTGCTTGATGGCGGAGGTGAAGGAACCTTTTTCATGGCCGAAGAGTTCGCTTTCGATGAGTTCGGAAGGTATGGCGGCGCAGTTGACCTCGATGAACGGCATGGTGCTGCGCAGGCTCTGCTGGTGGAGGTTGCGCGCCACGAGTTCCTTGCCGGAGCCGTTGGGCCCGACGATGAGGACGCGCGCCTCTGTAGGCGCCACCTTGGCAATCATGTCGCGCAGGCGCTGCATGGGCGCGGACTCGCCTATCATGTCCGCTCCGTACACCTTTTTCTTGAGGATCTTGGTCTCCTTGACCAGTGAGACCTTTTCCGTGGCGTTTTTGATGGTGATGAGTATGCGGTTGAGGTCCAGGGGCTTCTGTATGAAATCGAAAGCGCCTTTCTTGATGCATTCGACTGCGGTGTCGATGTCTCCGTGGCCGGAAATCATGACCATTGCGGCCTCGACGCCCATGGCGTTGAGCCTGTCAAGCACTTCCATGCCGTCCATGTTGGGCATCTTGATGTCGCAGAAGATGATGTTGTACTTCTCCTTCTCGACCATCTGCACGGCGATGGCACCGTCCTCGGCCACGTCCACATCGTACCCTTCGTCACCGAGTATTTCCTTCAGGGAGTTGCGGATGGCCCTTTCGTCATCGACTACAAGAATCTTCATAAGCATTGTTTTCGTTTCCATCAACAAATATCGGACAAATTTCTCTCAAACGGCAAAAAATACGTAACTTTGTTAACCAATACGACTTTACATGAACAGATCAACTTTCCTTCGCAGGCTCGCCGCATTCGCGCTCCTCTCTGCACTGGTCCTCATCCCCGCCGAGGCTCGTAAAAAAGCCTCCAATCCCGAACCCAAGGCTCCCAAATACGTCTTCTACATGATAGGTGACGGCATGGGCTTCAACGAGGTATACGGCGCCCAGAATTACAACCAAGTCACCGGTGACGGTCCCGAGTATATCAATTTCACCCAGTTCCCGGTTCGCACCGTCATTACCACATTCTCCGCATCTTCCCTTGTGACCGATTCGGCCGCAGCCGGAACCGCCCTGGCGACGGGCGTCAAGACCTATAACGGCGCCATCGGCGTAGACAATGACCACAATCCCGTGAACAGCGTCTGCTACTGGGCCCACCAGAAGGGTTTCGGTACCGGTATCGCCACCACCGTGGGTGTCAACCATGCCACTCCAGCCGCCTTCTTCGGCCACGCCGACAACCGCAATGAATACGACAAGCTCGCCACCCAGCTCATCGAAGCCGATTTCGTAGACTTCGCTGCCGGCGGCGGCTTCCTCAATGAGGCCAGCAAGACCGGCCGCGACAGCAAGTATTTCGAGGACAAGGCCAGGGAAGCGGGCATCGCCGTGTTCCACGGCAAGGACCAGTTCCGCGGACTGGCCAGCCATAAGGGCCGCGTCCTCTGCTTCAATGTCGATCCTGACCGTACCGAACTCAAGTATGCCATCGACCAGAAGCCTGGCGACACCAACCTTTCCGACTTCGTCCGTGCCGGCATCGACTATCTCTACGGCCATTTCGCCGAGAAAGGCTTCTTCTTCATGGTAGAGGGAGGCAAGATCGACGGCGCCGGCCACAATGACGACGCGAAATGCAACATCAAGGAGACCAACGATTTCCATGCAGCCATCGACGTGGTGCTGGCGTTCTACGACCAGCATCCGGACGAGACCCTCATCCTTGTCACCGCCGACCACGAAACGGGCGGCCTGCAACTGGGCAACAACTACATGATGCATCCCGAACTGCTCAAGTCCCGCAGCTTCAGCGAGGACGAGATCAATGTCAAGTTCAGGGCCTTGGCCGGTGTCGGTTCGGACCGGAAACCCCTTCCCGGCAGGACCGTTCCCACTTGGGAGCAGGTGAAGGCCTTCCTCGGCGAATACATCGGCCTGTGGAACACCATCGAGGTGGACGAGAAACAGGAGGCCGCCTTCAGGGAGATGTATCACAATGCCTTTGAACTCGATGAGGAGGAAGTGGTGGAAAGTCTCTATTCCACAAGTAACAGGATAGTCTCCGACGCCATCATGTATGCCGACAGGCAGGCGGGCTACCTTTGGACTCACGGCAGCCACACCGGCTCTCCTCTCGGACTGTACGTCAAAGGTGCCGTAGCCACTGAGTTCAACACCTGCACCGACAATACCCTCATCCCGCAGTTTATCAAGCGCCTCGCCAATTATTAAACCATCATGATTATACCTGACATCACCATAGCCGTCGACGGATTCTCCGCGACCGGCAAGAGCACATTCGCCAAACTGGTTGCCAAGGAGTTCGCATTCCTTTACCTTGATTCCGGCGCCATGTACCGCGCCGTCACCCTTTTCGCGCAGGAGAACGGCATGATCGACGCCGATGCCAACATCGACCTCGACGCCCTCAAGGCTGCCCTTGACAGAGGGCTGGACATTCATTTCGAGCACACGGAGGACGGCTGCAAGACTTTCATCGGCGACCGCTGCGTCGAGAAGGACATCAGGACGATGGCCGTTTCGTCGCAGGTCAGCCCGGTCTCGGCCGTGCCTTTCGTCCGCAATTTCGTGGATGACAAACTCCATCAGTTCAGCGCCGCCGGCCGCGTCATCATGGACGGCCGCGACATCGGCACGACGGTGTTTCCCAACGCCGAGGTCAAGATATTCATGACCGCCAGGCCGGAGGTGCGCGCGCAACGCCGTTTCGATGAACTCGTCGCCAAAGGGGAGAACCCTGATTTCGAAGAGGTTATGAAGAATCTTCAGGAGCGCGACTATATCGACTCCCACAGGGAAGTGTCACCGCTCAGCCGGGCGGCAGATGCCTATGTGATGGACAACTCCGACATGACACTCCACGAGGAGACCGTGTGGATGCTCGGCCTGCTCCAGGGCAAGTTCGGAATTCTCGAATAGGCTGCTGATGGACCTGAAAGTAGAAATCGACGCCGGTTCCGGCTTCTGCGGAGGCGTCATACGCGCCATAGGCTGTGCCGAGAAGTTCCTCGACGCAGTGCCGGGGCGCCACCTTTTCTCGCTGGGAGCCATCGTACATAACGAGGAGGAACTCTCCCGCCTTGGGCGCAAGGGACTGGTCACCATAGATTACGACGACCTCACGGACATGCAGGCGGCGGCGGGCGAGTCGCTCCTTATCCGCGCGCACGGCGAGCCGCCGCAGACTTACGCCAAGGCGGCGGCGTTGGGCTTCAATGTCATCGACTGCACCTGCCCGGTCGTGCTGAGGCTGCAGGACAGCATACGGAATGCGTATGCGCGCCTGAAGCCGCTCGGCGGCAAGGTCGTCATCTTCGGCAAGGTAGGGCACGCCGAAGTGCTCGGCCTGGTCGGCCAGACCGGAGGCGACGCCGTCGTCGTCGAAGACCTGGCCATGCTCGAAGAGGCGCTCGCCGACGGACGCGTACCGACGGACGCTCCCGTCGAGGTCTTCTCTCAGACTACCAAGAGCCCCGACGAATATGCCGGGATCTGTGCGCTGCTCAAGGAGCGTCTCCCCCAGGGGAGCCTTACGGTGCACGACACCGTCTGCTCCCAGGTGGCGACACGCCACGGAAGGCTCTCTTCGTTCGCCCAGTCCCACGACGTGATACTTTTCGTATCCGGCAAGACCAGTTCCAACGGCAGGGTACTGTGCGACCTCTGCAAATCACTGAATATCCGCACATACCATATAGGTTCCGAGGCCGACATCAAGCGTGAATGGTTCGGCGATGAAGACCGGGTAGGCGTGTGCGGAGCCACCTCCACGCCCAAGTGGCTGCTGGAGAAAGTGGCCGACGCCGTGAGGGCGTTGTAGACTTTTTTTGGCAGATACCGTGCAAATTGTTACATTTGCGGATGGATTGTCCTGCAATTCAACCTTTTGAAACTAATAAACGACAATATTTATGGCAACAACAGCTGATTTCAAGAACGGCCTTTACCTCAAGTACAACGACAAGCCGTGCATGATCGTATGGTTCCAGCACGTCAAGCCGGGTAAGGGTCCCGCTTTCGTAAAGACCAAGCTCCGCAACCTCGAGAACGGACGCATCCTGGAGAACACCTTCACTGCAGGTGCCAAGATCGAGACCATCGAGGTCGAGCGCCGTCCCTACCAGTTCCTCTATGCCGAGGAGGACGGTTTCAACTTCATGCATGAAGAGACCTACGAGCAGATCAAGCTCCCCAAGGAGGTCGTCGAGAACTCCGACCTCATGAAAGAGGGCCAGCATGTCGAGATGATGTTCGTCACGGGCGACGAGGAGCGTTGCCTTACCTGTGAACTCCCGACCTACGTCACCCTCGAGGTCACCTATTCCGAGCCTGCAGTCAAGGGCAACACCGCCTCCACCTCTGCGCTTAAGGAAGTCGTCCTCGAGACCGGTGCCAAGATCATGGTTCCGCTCTTCATCAACACAGGCGATGTCATCACCGTCAACACCACCGACCGCACCTACGGCCAGAGGGTCTAAATGGTCTTTCAGTGATTGAATAAGGCAACCTTTACAGCATAATGGTTGCCTTATTTTGTATTGAAGTCGAACATAACACTATAACTGATATGAAAATCCTGAAGTTTTTTGCTGCAGTCGTTCTGTCTGCATTCCTGCTTCCGACTGTATCCGCGCAGGGTTTTTTACCGGAAATCTCCGTTCCGGCCGGCGGTTGGGCGGAACTGTCCGTCAACGCCGGTGCCGGCTTGGAATTCGATGAGGTCGTGACCGAAGGATATCCTTTCGGTTCGTTTGAAGTGGGCGGGGGACTCGCTTTCCCTCTGATGCCCGACATTCCGGTCTATGCCAGGGCCAATCTCGGACTGGTCTATACTACCGACCGTGGTATCGACGGACCCAGCGACACTTATTCGTATTACACCTCGCTCCGCCCTTCGGCCGATGTCGGTTACCTGCTTACCATCTACAAGTCCATCAAGCTGTTTCTCTATCCCGGAATCTATACCAGGTTCAATCTTTATGGCCGTGACGTGTACAGGCCGGACTCCGACATAGTCAGGGCAAGGAACAGGATGAAGGATGTCGATGAGGACGACCGGATGCTTCCGCTCCAGTTCGGTTTTCAGATAGGAGCCGAACTTGAAGTGGAGCGCATACTGGTAGGCATGCGCATGTCAAGCGACTTGACGCATCTCTATGCAGGTGGCGACCCCACCCGCACGGCAACCGTGGCACTTAAGGTAGGTTACAAATTCTAATTATTCAGAATATGAAAAAGATTATCATAGCAATTGTTGCCGCCATATTGTTCCTTTCGTCCTGTACGCCTGTAACGGAGTATGTCGACAGGTGGGATGCTACCAAGTCGGTATCTTACGGCGACTATGTCGTCGATTATGCTATGGGTGACTTCTACTGGCTGTTCTACGAGGATGTCTTAGTGATGCACAGGAGAGAAGGCCTTCCGAACGAGAGGGGAATATCGTGGATAATGTCCCCTTGGGAATATTCGTTCGAAGGGGACCAGCTTTATGTTTGGAAACAGAACTGGACAGTCGAGCGGAACGGCGATTCGATGATACTGTCGCTCCCCAACGGCTATTTCACGCTCTATCTCACCCGGCACAGATAATTATTTCACGACGGTCCCGACCAGGTCTGCGAGTGCCTGGGAGGGAGTGTTGTCGGTGTCCTGCGGGAGGAGATACCAGCGGGAGGTCCAGCTGAAGGCCTCACCGGGCTTCAGGCTGGTGTAGGCGCCCTGCGCCTCCAGTTCGATATAGGTCTTGCCGGCATTGACATAGACCTGGATCTCGGCTTCTTGAGGGGCCGGGCAGGTCGGGCCGAGGTCGTCGAAACGCTTCACGAAGAGAAGCCCGTCATTGGCATAGGCATACCATCCCGTGCCGTCGGCGTTGATCTTGCGGTTGTCGCGGGCTTCGTCGACCTGGTACCAGGTGGCGCCGTGCTCGAAGATAAAGGGCATCAGGCCCTGGGGGGTGATGCTCTGCGCAGGGGCGTCGAAGAAGATGACTCCCTCGCTAGGGACGCGGGAGATCTCCCACGGGGCGACATTGCGCTCGACTGCGGCATCGTTGACGATGGAGTAGGTCACGGCAATCGAGTTGGTGGCCGGTTCTGGACGGAACTCCTTGACAATATGGTATTTGAAGCGCTCGGACGTCTGTCCGGTAAGGACGAGCGCGCCGTTCTTCTGCTCTGCGGTGTACGGGCGGCTGTCATACTCCGGTACCGGAGGCCAGTTCCACTCGCTCTGGGGGCTGGTCCAGAAAGTGCTTCCGAAAGCGTTGGGGCGCTGAAGCTGGGAGAGGACTTCCTTGCCGTTATACTGGAAAGAAAGGATCTTTGCGCCCTTGGCGGCGTCGACGGTCATCGTGACATTGCCGGAGGAGATGCTGTACTGGTCGTTTTCAAGTGCCTTGATGTTTTGGGCGGATGCGATGCATCCGAGGGAGAGGGCCGCTGCGAGCGGCAGGAGGATTCTTTTGAACATGGTGTTATCTATTATGATTTGTGGATTCAATGTCAGGCATCGGGTTGCCGGAGCTTGTACTCAAGCCCGTAGACGATGCGATAGACGTCGCGGGTGAGGCCTTCGACCTCGAAGCCTCCGAGAGTTTTCTCGAGGGTGATGCGATCCTCGAACATCCTGAAGAGGCGGTTGATGAACGAGCGGTAGCGGAAGGTAATGACCTGGTCGTTTTCCTGCTCGAGGACGTAGCCGTGCTCCTCCATGTAGGAGATGACGCCGGGGCGCAGGTCGGCGAAGTCGCCGAGCACCCCGGCCAGGCGCTTCTTGAAGCCGAAAGTAGGATAGAATGCGGCTACTGCAGCGAACATAAGTGCAATGTATCCGACAGATTTCCAGCCCTGCTGGAACATGACGTTGATGTCTGAAGAAACGAAGCCCAGGAGCACCATCGCCAGCAGTATGATGGAGACGAAGACGCAGATGTATATAAAATACTTGACTGACCGGATAAGGTATTTCATCGCTATTTCATTTTTGGTATAGACAAATATAATAAATTTCGGTATCTGCACGAAATTTGTTACTTTCGCGGATGAAATACGATAACAATTGATTTGATTATGAAAGAAGATCCCCTTGAGCGTCTGGAGCGCGAGGAGCGCGAAAAGAAGAACGGCGGTCTGAAGACCGTCATGTATGTGCTGGCGGCTGTAGCGTTGCTGCTTGCCGCGGCACTGGCTTATGTGTGGTTCCAGAAGAGTTCGCTGGTCCGCGACCTCAACATTGAGAAAGAGGACCTTACGGAGCAGATCGTAGCACTCCAGCAGGATTACAACAACCTTTCCTCGGATTACGAGGCTATCAACTCGCAGCTCGACTCCTCCCGCGAGGAAGTCTCGCAGCTCGTCGAAAGGATCAAGCAGACCGACGCGACCAACCGCGCCAAGATGCGCCAGTATGAGAAGGAGCTCGGCACCCTGCGCAGCATCATGCGCAACTATATCGTACAGATCGATTCCCTCAATACCCTCAACCAGCAGCTGACCGCCGAGGCTGACGCGGCGCGCAAGGATGCCGCCGCGAGCCGCCGCCAGAACGAGGCGCTCAACCGCCAGGTCACCGACCTGAGCGGCCAGGTTGCCGCCGGCTCCGTGATCAAGGCCCGTGGCATCATCTTGGAGCCTTACAGCTCGGCTGACAAGGTCACCGACCGCAGCAGCAGGGTAGTGCGGATGCTTACCACCCTCAGCCTGGTCGAGAACGACCTGGCTCCCAAGGGACCGGTCCGTGTCTACATCGTGGTCAAGGGACCTGACGGCACCATCCTCACCAACGCCAACAGCGTCGGCTTCGAAAGCGCCGGCGAAGCCCGCACGGCTTCCGCTTCCCGTGAGGTCGACTACGAAGGCAAGGAAGTCGAACTCAGCATTTACCTCAACGACCTGACTGACCGTTGCGTCAAGGGCGTCTACACCGTCGAGGCTTATACTACTCAGGGCTACCTCGGCAGCGCCGAGACCATGCTCAGATAATTCCTGGCGGGAGGCCGTGGCATGATCTACATCCACGTACCGTTCTGCCGTAGTTTCTGCACCTATTGCGGTTTCTATTCCGAGATCTGCTCCCGGAGAGACCCGCAGCAGGTGCAGAACCGCATTATGGAGGACTACGTCGATGCCATCCTCGACGAGATTGCGTCCCGCCGGGAGGAAATAGCGGCTGCCCGCGGGTCGGATCCGGCGAAGCCGGGGGCGGCCGCGCTCCAGGCGCCGGACACGCTGTACATCGGCGGCGGGACGCCGTCGGTACTGGCCGTTCCAATGCTGGAACGCATCGTGCGGGCCTTGGGGCCGGCGACGTACGTGGAGTTCACCGTCGAGGTGAACCCCGACGACGTCGCGGCCGGCGGCGCATCTTATGCCGCCGCCCTCCGCGCCCTCGGAGTGAACCGCATCAGCATGGGCGTCCAGTCGTTCGACGATGACATCCTTCGCTGGATGAACCGCCGGCACAATGCAACCGGCGCCCGCGAAGCATTCCGCCTCCTGCGTTCCTCCGGCTTCGACAATGTCAGCATCGACCTCATCTTCGGACTGTCCCAACTATCAGACGGACTCTGGGAACGGACCGTCGACGAGGCGCTCGCCCTCCGGCCGGAGCATATCTCCGCCTACCAGTTGTCCGTCGAGCCGGACAGTGCGCTGGCGGAAATGGTAGCCTCCGGCCGCTACACTGAAGCCTCCGACGAGCGGTGCCGCCGTCAGTACGACACGCTCTGCCGGCTCCTTGCCGCCGCCGGTTACGTCCACTACGAGGTCTCCAACTGGGCGCTCCCCGGCCGTGAAGCGGTCCATAACAGCGCCTATTGGTGCCGCGTCCCTTACGTCGGCCTCGGCCCTTCCGCCCACAGCCTTTCCTTCCCTTCCACCGCCGGGAAGGCTTCACTGGCTGCCGTGCCCGGCGTCCGCTCGTGGAACGGCAGCGAGCTTGCCCGCCGCGGCGCTGACGGCTGCCTGCTTCGCTGGCATGCGGACCAGGAGATTCTCTCCGGACGCGAGGCCGCCGAGGAGGCCATAATGCTCGCGCTCCGCACTGCGCGCGGCCTCCCGCTCGCACAGCTCCGCGCGCTCTCCCCGTCCGCCCCTGTCGACGACCTCCTCGCCGCCGGTGCCCTGCGGCTGATACCCGTCGCCGCCGCGTCTGACGGCCCCTGGGTACGCATCCCCGAGGACCGCTTCTTCGTCTCCGACGACATCATCTCCCGCCTCTTTCCCGAAGGTTGAGGCACAAACCGCGACATCCTTCGGGCATTTCCCGAAGGATGTGGGTAAGACGGTGCTGGCCGGGTGGGGGTGAAGAAAAATAGGGGAGGGGCGGAGGAGGATAAAAGAAAAATGCTTATATTTAGGAGCAAATTCTAAAACCTCAACAAAATGTTAGCAAAGATTGTTTACATTCTCGGTATCATCGTCGCCATCTGGTGTGTTCTCGACATCTTCAAGAAACCCAAACTCGGCATCATCGGCAAGATTCTCCTTTCCATCGCCGTCCTCGCGTTCAGCTGGATCGGCTTCATAGTTTATTATTTCCTGTTAAGGGACAAGATCTAGGGAATGAAAAGAATATTTCTTTTTGCGGCCATACTGTTTAGTATGGCTGCTTTGAATGCGCAACCCCACCGTTCCGAGGCTGCTGTTCGCGCTTTGATGGAAGACCCTTCCAGGGCTGGTAACAATACTAATTCATACGAGTTCCGCGAGATTCGCGATACAAAGCCGCCGAAAGGATATAAGCCATTCTATATCAGCCATTACGGCCGTCACGGCTCCCGCTCCAACTGGGGAGGTAAGGCCTATGAGGACCTGATTGCAACCCTCGAGGAGGGCAAGCGCCAGGGCATCCTCACGCCCGGTGGCGACTCGCTGCTGGCCGCGACCCGCCAGGTCCTGGCGTTCTACGGCGGCATGGACGGCCGCCTGTCGCAGCGCGGCGTCCGCGAGCACGACGCGCTCGCCGAGCGCATGTTCAAGCGCTACCCCGAGGTCTTCAAGGGCGACAAGATGGTCCGCGCCTTCGGCAGCCAGGTGCAGCGCTGCCTCATCAGCATGAACGCTTTCACCACCTCGCTGGTGCGCCAGAACCCCAAGCTTCACTTCTACCTCGATACGGGCGAGAAATTCCAGGAATACATCAACAATGAGTCCGGCTGGCAGCAGAAGACCGGCCCGGCCATGATGAAGGCGATGGCGGTCGTCAGGGAGATGCCTGACGACACGCTCGGCGTGCTGAGCCGCATCTTCACGGACGTGCCCAAGGCACGTACCTTCGTTAAGAGTGCCCGCAGCCTCACCGAGAACGTCTGGAACACCGCCATCATCTCCGAGGACTTCGACATTCCTGACAACCTCTTCCGTTTCCTGCCCTTCGACGCCCTCTACAAGCGCTGGGCCCAGAGCAATGTCATGCTCTACACCGGCCACTGCAACTCCGTCGAGTCAGGCAACGACCGCGTGCCTATGGCGCAGTCCTGTGTCGAAGACATCGTGGCCAAGGCCGATGAGTGCATCGCCACCGGCCGCTATTGCGCCGACCTCCGCTTCGGCCACGACTATCCCTTGATGGCCCTTGTCAACTATCTCGGCATCGAAGGCGTGGGCGAGCGCATCCCTGCGGAGGAGATCTGCGACAGGTGGCTCGGCTTCTGGAACATCCCCATGGCCAGCAACCTCCAGATCATCTTCTACCGCAACAAGGCGGGCGACGTCCTGGTGAAGTTCCTCTACCAGGAGCAGGAGAAACTTCTCCGTGGCCTGGAGCCGTTCCAGGGCCCTTACTACAAGTGGGAGACTGTCAAGGCCAACCTCGAGGGCTACAAGCGTTAAAAAAGTTTTTTCCGCCGGGATTAAACCTGCGGGAACGATACATGTCTTAGATAATGTCCGGTTCACGAACGCCGGGCATTATTTTTTTGACAATGATTAAAACAGAACAGATATGAAAAAGATTTTGACTCTCGTCCTTGCAGCGTTCCCTTGTGTATTGTTTGCGCAGATGCCCGGCTTTGATTTCTCCTCGATGCAGATGGACCTCCCTGAAGAGACCATCGTTTCCTATACTGACGGTATGGTTTCCGACTACGGCCTCGATGCCGACCAGGCCTCCAAGGTCCTGGAGATCAACAAGAAGTACCTTGGCAAACTCGAGTATCCCGTCGTCATGCCCCCGGCAGCCGAGGAGGCAATGAAGAATGCCGCGAACGGCCAGGCCGGCGCAGGCTTCGACCCAGCCAGCTTCTCCGCCGAGGACAGGGACAGGATGATGTCCATGATGAATGACATGCAGGACAGGATGAATGATATCGCCGACAATCAGGAGGCATACGAGAATGCCCTCGCCAGCGTCCTCGACAAGAAGCAGATGAAGAAATGGCGCAAGGCCAAGAAGCACTATCAGACCGACCAGCGCATCATGATGGAAGCCCAATTCGGCGGCATGGGCGGCTTTGGCGGCGGTTTCGGAGGTGACTTCGGCGGCTTCGGCGGCGGCATGGGCTTCGGTGGAGGCTTCGGATTCTAAGATTCCTTTCAGGTTAGTTAGATTATAAATGGAAAAGGAGGGGACCCGCTTCAGGGTTCCCTCCTTTTTTTTATGCCACGAAGTCCTGGAACACTATGAAATATCGATGGAAACAGCTATCTTTGAGAAAGATAAAACTCTTGATTATGAAAAGATTGCTTCAGCTCTTCCTGCTGATACTGGTCTGCTCTGCTGCATCTGCGCAGATGAAGGACACTCTCCGTGTCCTATGTGTCGGCAACTCCTTCACCTATGTTGGCGACGCCCACAAGAAACTTGTCGACCTGGCTGCCAGCCAGGGCCATTTCATACGTATGAACGCCCAGTATGTGGGCGGTTTCACCTTTGCCCGCCACCTTCAGAGGGATGAGACACTCAACGCCATCGAACGCCCCAGCCCGTCGGATGCTTTCGACTACGTCTTCCTCCAGAACCAGAGCCAGCTTCACGCCCGTTACGGCTCCAATCCAAAGCAGTATCCCTATGTCCTGGCCGATGCCAAGGAACTCTCAGGCCGTATACGCCAATATTCCCCCGGGGCAATCATATTCATAGAGAGTACGTGGTCGTATCCGGCAAGCGATTTCGGTGGTTTCGGTTCCCTGGAAGCCTTTGACCGCCTGTCGGACAAGGGTACCGAAGCCCTTGCGAAGGCCTGCAAGGCAAAGGTTTCATATATCGGCCGCGCATTCGCTTTGGCCCGTGTCCAGTGTCCGGACATCCCTCTGCTGGCAGATGACGCCAAACATCAAACAGACCTTGGATCATATCTCAAGGCCTGTGTGAATTATCTGCTGATGTATGGAGAACCCTTTGACGGGAACGCATCTCCCTGCGGACTCGACCCGGATATGACCGCACGCCTGCGTGCCGTAGCCCAGAGGTCCGTACTGGGCAGGTAGTCTACTGTTTCTTAAACAGTTCTCCTGCGAACTGTAGTGCTGAAGGAAGGGTTTCTCTCCAGAAGTCCCAGGTGTGTGCGCCGTCCCTTACACGGAATTGGTGAGGCAGGCCCGTTTCGCGGAGGGCCTTTATCACCTCGAAGTTGTCCAGGAGAAGGAAGTCATCGTCACCGATCTCCAGGAACAGGGCGGGAGCCCCCACGATATTACCTTCATCATCCTTCTCCCATTTTGCATCCCTCAGGATGTCGGGAATTGCGTGACTCCTTGAATATGCCTGCTCTGCGGCGGTCGGCTTGTCCCCGGCGCTCTGGAAAGTGAAGTTGCCTGTGGCAGCGCTCATTGCAAAACAAGCTCCGAAGAGGTCAGGTCTTTTAAGGGAATGATAGAGTGAACCATATCCTCCCATCGACAGGCCGGCTATGGCTCGGTGGTTCCGGTCACCGGCTATCCTATACTCTTTCTCGATGAAAGGCATGAATTCCTTCAGGAAGAAATCCTCATACGGGGCCGTACCGTCAAAGGAGTTGACATAGGCGTGCCTGAAACCTTCAGGGCAGACGATGACCATCTCAGGTATCTGTCCGGAAGCCATGAGCCTGTCGGCAACCGAACTGAAGCGGGCGTCTTTCTGCCAGCTTCCATGGTCGCCACCTGCTCCGTGAAGGAGATAAAGGACGGGATACTTCTTTCCTGAGGTCTCAAATCCCTTGGGAAGATAAACGGTATAATGGACTGTCTTGCCGAGAAGTCGGCTCTCGATTGCACCGTCATTGTGGAAGCTGCCTTCCAACTGCGCTTCCTGCGGCCTGCGGCCCTGCTGGCTTCCTTGCTGCCCGCCGCCCCGCTGTCCGGGGACGCGGCCGCCCTGGGGTTCGTTCGGATAGCGGTCGATGGTGGCTGGCCCACCGGGAGAGAATGACAGTCCCTTTACGAATTCAATTTGGAAATCAGCGTCCTGCAGGCCAGTGAGGCGTTTACCACCGATATAGCAGTTCTCGAATGTGATGTCCTCCACGAATTTGGTCGGATGGCCTACAAGCGTAAAAGGCTTGACGGGATTGTCCCATCGGACGTTCTTCAGGTGGACCCCCTTGATGGACCCCATCTGGCCATTGCCGTAGCGTTCTCCTTCAGTAAGGATGATCTCGAGGTTCTTGTATTCGATATCGGATTCTACGCGAATGTCTTCGAAATATATGTCCCGGACCTCGGACGGGCCGTCGCAAACGATGCTGAATGCGGCGTGACCGCCGGTACGTCCGGAGCCGCGTGCCCGAAGGATGTCACAATCCTGCATTCTTATGTTCTCGACGATCCCTCCGTTTAGTTCGAAGCCCATCGTCATTCCGTCGGCGTGGTCCCATCCTACGAGAAGGCATCCTCTGATGGTCACGTCGCGGCAGCTGAGGTCGAAGTTGCCTGGATTGCCGTTGGCTTTTATGGCGATGCAGTCGTCACGTGTACGGATGAAGCAATCGTCGATGAGGAAGCCTTTGCTTGAAACGGGATTGATGCCGTCCAGGCCCCAGGTGCCAGTATGGGAGAAGACTTTGACATTGTGATAGACCGTGTTGAGGCTGTTGGTGACCGTATTTGTCCAGCCCCGTGTACTTCTCATGAATATTCCGTCAACGGTTAGGTTTTCGCATCCGTTGACGCTGAGGTTGCCACCGAGCGAGCCGCGGCCAAGGATCTTGACATTCTTTCCTGTGCCGTTGAAATTGCCGTTGACCAGCGCACCTCCGGCGATGTAGACTGTCATTCCATCCTCAAGGGTGATTCTTCCTGCATCATGGACTCCAGGACCGAAATATCGGACTCCCGGAGCATTTGGGGATGGAACTTCCGTTTCCAGCGGGTTGGCAAATATCGCCAGGTAAGGCCGGTCGTCTATCCTGATATACAGTTTGCCGGGCCCGTCGATCTTGAATGTCATCCTTTTTCCGTTGACTGAGGCCTTGATGCCGGCGCTTTTTGGCTGGATGGAATACGTGTTGATGGGAGATGAGGCCTCGATGGTGATTGTCTGTGGGCCGTCGCAGGAAAAGTTTGCTACGTGCAGGCCTTCCATCCCGTCAGGTCCCACTTGCTCGACCCATACAGGCTTTCCGCCTGCGACCAGGGAATAATCCGCACTGGTCTTCATACCCGGTATCATCGGGTATGTAACAATATTCTGGGCGTGCGCCGGAAGAACCAGTGCCGCGCCCAGAATAAACAGAACAAAGTTTTTCATAATCAATATTTTACTATAACTCTCGCTGGGGCGTTTGCAGGCTGGACAGGAAGTTTGATGCTTGCTTCCTGCTTGTTCGCATCCCACTTGCAATCCAATGCCTTGCCATCGAATGTCGCGGAAGGCTTGCGGGCAAGTCCGCCGATCACGATGGTCAGGTCACGGTCTGCCGTCATACCCTTGTACGAACCCTGACGGGCAGCGATGTCGACCGTGCAGCCGGAGCCTGTTGCCGTTTTGGTAATCAGCGTGGTGGCGTAGGAGTCGGGGTATGCCTGGCTAACCTCGTCATCCTCGTAGTGGGTGTAGCTGCTTTTCCCGGTACCGGGAGCTATGTAGATGCGAAGCGCATTGCTCTTCTCTTGGAGGTTCTGGATGCCTTCGGCTGCGAGCGGGATGATGGCTCCTGCCTTGACGAACCAGGCGATCTCTCCAATCGTATACTTCAGGTCACGGGTCTGTCCACCCTTGAGCATCTGCTTGTGAGCCATATCGTACCAGTCGTTCCCGGCAGGGAGCCATACGGAACGGCCAGCCTTGCCCGTCAAGGAGTCCAGAGGCTCGCATACGGTCGCCGCAAGGATGTTGTCGCCGAAGAAATACTGCTCTTTCCAGTTGTATGCTTTCTCCTCTTCGGGGTACTCGTAATACATAGGACGGCAGAGGGAGACTCCGGTATCGTAGGCCTTGCGGGCCATATCATAGATGTATGGGCTAAGGGCATAGCGAAGTTCCACGGCATCCCTCATATACTGATAGTGGTCTTCGAACGCCCAGAACCTGCGCTCTATGATGGCGGAGCTGGTGCAATGGGTCTTGAAGAGGGGAGAGAAAACGCCGTACTGGAGCCAGCGGGTATAGAGCTCGGGATCGGTAGGAATCTGGCCGCGTTGCATATGGCCGCCCAGGTCGTGTCCCCAGTATCCGTAGCCCACATTGGAGGCCGTGGCGGTGAAATACGGCAGGTAGGCAAGGACTTCCCAAAGGATGTTGGTGTCTCCGGAGAAGCCGAGCTGGTAGCGGTGGCTGCCCAGGCCTCCCCAGCGGTGGTAGATCATCGGGCGTTCCGAATCCTCGGCGGGTTTGCCGCTGTTGCGGCGCACCTTGTCGTTGAAGAAGGTGTGGTTGAGCCAGAAAGTATTGCTGAGCCCGGGGACATAGTTGCTTTCCTTGTATTGCTGCCAGTCGAGCCACCAGAAGTCGACTCCCTGTTTCTCAAGCGGATGGAGTACGGAATTGAAATAAGCGTCGGCCCAGGCGACCTGGTCCATACGGAAGGGAACGGGAGCGTGATAGCCCTTCTTGGCGATGTTGCCGTTGGCCTGCTGCTCGCCGCCCTTGTAGATATAGCCCTCCGGGCCGTCGTAGTCGTCCGTGCGGGAGAGGTAATCGGCCACGAAGGCCGGGTAGGCATCTTCGCGCTGGACGATTCCGGAAGCGGGATGGAGGTTGAGGGAAGTCTTGAGATGGAGTTCGTCGTGAAGTTCAGCAAGGAACGCCTCCGGATCATTGAAGAGGTCGCGGTTCCATGAATAACCGGTCCAGCCGACGTTCTGGCCCACCTCATCGCGGCGGAGCCTGCGGCTAGTGGACTGCCATGTCTGATGCCAGTCCATATCGATCACCATTACGTCGATGGGAATGCGGCGGTCGCGGAACTCCTTGCCCAGGGCCAGGAACTCCTCGTCGCTGTATGCCCAGTAGCGGCTCCACCAGTATCCGAAAACAAACTTGGGCGGCATGGGGATCTTGCCTGCAACCTTGGTGAAATCGGCCAGGGCGGTTTTGTAGTCGTGTCCGTAAGCGAAGATGTAAAGGTCCTGGACCTCACCTTCAGGACGTACGGATACCCACTCGCCCCAGTCGCTGTCGTCGGGAACGAAGAGGTGACGGGAACTCTCGTCTACGATGGCCCAGCCATCCCTGGAGAGGATGCCGAGTTCCATGGGGTCGTTGTTGTTGATATGGTTTGGCCCGGTGCAACCGTCCAAGGTGCGGGCCGTACCCATCAGGTTGCCCGTGGCTTCAAGGCCGGGATGCCAGGTGACGGTCTTTCCATTCAGCTTGAAAGATACGGAAAGATTGTCCTCCGCGAATTTTCCGCCCTTGTAGGTCAATGTGACCGCGGAAGTGCGGATGGTGGCACCGTCACCGCTCCTTGTGGCGGTGAACTTGGGAACGGGAAGATTGCGGTTGACTATGGCGAGGGTTGCGTGATCCTCGAAACGGCCGTTCTCTGACCATTCCATACGGATGAGCCTGTCGGTGAGCACGGTAAAACGAGCGTTGCCGACGACCACCTGTGCCTCTGCGGGGGCGACGGGGTCGTTTTTTGCCTGCCCCGTGAAGGCGGCAGCCAGAAGGGCCGCCAAAAGCAATATTCTCTTCATATTATTTCTTGTATTCTATGACGATGGCTTCCATAGGTCCGACCTCGGTGTCGTTGGAGACCGTTACTTTCTCGCCGGTTATGACATTGGTGCCAGTACCCAACCCGTCGGTTATTTCGGAATAGTCGCTCCAGGGAATGTGTACAGCCTCATCAGAAGGATTGATGAACACGAAGACCGTGTCGGTGTCGTTGTATCGGAAATAGCCGTAACCGTTGCGTCCGGGAATGAAATGGAGGGTCTTTCCATTATGGATAACTTCTGCGTCTTTACGCCACCTGAAAAGCTTGCGGCAATAGTCATAGACATCCTTGCGCATACCCTTCTCAATGGGCTGCCCGTCGAAATCCACGTCGGCAGCGGCGCGTCCTTCATCGGTGAAGAAGTCGAATTCGTCACCTTCCCAGCCTCCCGGGAAGTCAACCCTCAGTCCTGGATCACCGGCACGCAGGTCGGCCGATGAGAACATCATCTCGTCTCCGGAGAAGATCTGCAGGATGCCGCGGGCAGTGGCGAAGAAGGTCACCATCGCCTTGAAACGGGCCGGGTCCTTGCCCACGATGTCACCGACACGGCGGGTGTCGTGGTTGCTGGTGAAAATCATCAGATGGCTCAAGTCGTGGTAGAGGTAGTCCTGTGCCAGAACGTCATAAAGCGCCTTGGCGCTGGTACCGCCGCCACCTCGGCCGCCCTGACCGCCCTGCCTGCCGCCCTGCGGCGCGCCGAACACGGAATTGGCCGCGTTCATGAGCGGGAAGTCCATTATGGACGGGAGGAAGGAGTTGAAGCCGTCGGAATTGGGGGCGTCCTTCTGCCAGTAAGCGATGGAGGCGGGAGAGCCGATCCAGCACTCGCCTACGATATTGAATCCGGGATACTCGTCCGTAACCGCCTTGCACCATTCTGCCATAGGATACTTCTCGTTGTAAGGATAAGTATCGACGCGGAATCCGTCCAGGTCGGAATACTCGATCCACCAGATGGCCCATTGCTTGAAATAATGGAGAAGATAAGGGTTGTCGAGATTCATGTCTACCATACCGCGGGTGAACCATCCGCTGTCCATCAGCATCGCATCGCGTTTTGAACCGTGCGGGTCGGACAAGGCGGAGAAAGCATAGTTGGACCCGGTATAGGACGGGAACTGGTGGATCCAGTCCTGGAAGGGGAGGTCAGTTGCCCACCAATGTGTGGTGGTGCCGCTGTGGTTGGTCACGATGTCCATTATGACCTTTAGATCCTTCTCGTGAGCCTTGGAGACGAATTCCTTGTAGAGGGCGTTGTCACCGTAGCGGGGGTCGATCTTGTAGTAGTCAGCTGCGGCGTAGCCATGATACGAGCCTCTCCTGTCGTTGTCGAGGAGGAGAGGGGTGTTCCATATGGCTGTGGCACCCAGGTCGGCGATGTAGTCCAGATGGTCTATGATGCCCTGTAGGTCACCTCCGTGGCGGCTTCCGATGGAAGAACGGTCAGCCTTTTCGTCAGTGTCGGGGGTGCTGTCGTTGGAGGGGTCTCCGTTGGCGAAACGGTCCGGCATGATGAGGTAGATCAGGTCGGCAGTGGTGAAACTTGCCCTGTCGGCGGAGTTCTTGCGCCTTGAGGCAATCTCATACGGATACTTGAAGGAGTCTTTTCCCTTGGTGAAGACCAGCCAGTAGGTTCCCGGCTTCGCCGAAGCGGGTACGTCGACGTCCACGAACAGATAGTTGGCGCTCTCGGCTTTGTTTACAGACTTGACCTTGACGCCGCTGCCACCCTCGATGCGTACATCCCAGGAGCTGATGTCGGGGCCGTTCACGAGCAGTTGGAGGGGACATTTCATCCCGGTCCACCAGGAGAGGGGTTC
This sequence comes from Bacteroidales bacterium, assembly GCA_017519865.1. Taxonomy (GTDB): domain Bacteria; phylum Bacteroidota; class Bacteroidia; order Bacteroidales; family UBA932; genus Cryptobacteroides. Next base: position 146,900 of record JAFWRQ010000014.1, read on the forward strand.
GACGTGGGCCAAGGCGCCTTCCGGAGCGTCGGGAACGTCGGAGGGCTTGAAACCTGAGCAGGAGGCCAGTGCCGTAATAGACAGCACGGCGAGGAGGAGTAAGGATTTATGGTTCATTCGTTCTATTTGTTATAACCGGCCAAATTGGCGATAATGGGTGCTATCTGGGTGTTGTCGGTCACCGGGATGAAGGCTTCCGCACCACTGCCCGTAACATAAAGGCCTACTGGTGAACCGGTGTGGGCACCGTGGCTCCACTGGTAACCGGCGGTCCTGTTGAGATAACCGATCGCATCGGAAACGAGGGTGGTGTTGATTGAGTAGAGGTTCTCGACATTGTTCTCGCGATTGCCGCCGGCGCCGAAAGTGCTGTCGTATATTGCCTTCAGGGAAGCCTCGGCGCGCCTGTCCACCGTAACGGTGGTCCAAAGCCCGAGATTGTCACTGAAGAAGTCTTTAACCTGGTCCCAGGTAGGGGGAGTGTATTCCTGCTGGGGCTGAGGCCCGCCTTGTCCCTGTGGACGGCTACCCTGTCCCTGCGGGCGCTGACCTCGTCCCTGTCCTTGCCCGCCTTGCTGGCGCGGTGGATAGAAAGCTTCGCGGAAGCGGGTGTTGACCGCATCCATCGACATTGTCTGCGTCGCCATCCTGTCAGGATGCATCTCGTACTGGCCGGAACCGAGTTCGAGGCCTCCTGTCTCGTGGTCGGCGGTGACTACGATGAGTGTCTCGTCCGGGTGAAGGTCCTTGAACGCAAGCACGACATCTATAGCCTCAGCAAAATCATTCACTTCCTGGAAGCAGGCGGCTCCGTCGTCGGCGTGTCCGCCGTTGTCGATCCTTCCACCTTCGATCATGAAGAAGAATCCCTTTTCACCATATTTCGCATCAAGATAGCGTATGCCGGCCTCTACGAAGTCGGACAGTTTGGTGTCATCCTCTTTGCGGTCGATGGCATATGGCAGCTCTGTCTGGGCCTTGCCGCTGAGGCAGAGGACTCGTCCGGGAATGTTCTCTATGCCCTCGAACTGACCGGGTCCGCGCAGGATTCTGATGCCGGCTCCTCGGGCCTCGGTCTCGAAGAAAGCCGCATCGTGGCCGGTATTGCGCTCGGTTATGAAACCGGCACCGGCCGCGAAATCGACCGGAGCGTGGAGATATTGGAAAGCGATTTCTTCATAGCTGCCACGCTGGGCTGTATGGGCGATGAAACAAGCCGGCGTCGCGTGATTGACTCCTACGTTGGTAGCGACGCCCGTACCGTATCCGGCATCTTTGGCCCATTCCACAAGGTTCGATACGGAGTTTCCGTCCGCATCCACCCCGACGGCATTGTTGTAGGTTTTCACGCCTGTAGCGAGGGCTGTTCCTCCTGCTGCGGAGTCGGTCACGAGCGAAGTCGCAGATACCGTGGTGATGAAGTTCCTTACAGGGAAGTGTGCGAAATTGATCTCTTCTGGGCCGTACCCCGTGCCTGCGTTGTATTGCTCGGCACCGATAACCTGGTTGATGCCCATTCCGTCACCGATCATATAGAAGACATACTTGACTTGGGGCTCCGCGGCTTTCTTCCTATTCCTGCGGGCGTCCGCTGGAACGAAAACGAGGAGCAGCAAGATGCTCAGTAAGGCGTATTTGAGGGTTCTTTTCATAAATGTCACCTTTCAATGGTGGGGAATATGGTCAGGCGGAGAGTCGTGCTCCCGTAAGGTACAAGGTCGATGTACTGTACCTGGCCTTCGGTTTCGACCTTCTCCGGAAGTGCGGGGGTATACCTGTCTTCCTGCAATGTCCAGCCCTTGACGCTGACGACGGGGACACGGATCTTCATCGGGACCTTGTCCGGATCGAAGGGGAATCCTTGGGCGCCGGTGGTTTCTGCTTTGAGGCCGTCCAGGCGGTTGCGGACCAAAGCGTAGTTCCAGGGTCCTGCGGGAGTCATACTCCAACTTTTGAAATCTGGATTGGCCGACACCTTGCCGGCGAGGTTGGAGTAGATCTGGGAATCTTCCTCGACCTTTGCGGGGACGGCATAAGTGTAGACGATAGGACCGCGCTGAATCGAGGAGCCTGCGACGGGATTGTCTACGACCTCGATCTCCATAGGGAGGCTGACGGTGAAGCTGTCACCGCTGCGCCATTCCTTGCTGACAGTCTTGAATCCGGCCTTTTCGGCCTTGCACCATTCCGGTATCCTGTATGTGAAATCCATATTGTACGCCTTGGAGGAGGGCTTTCCATTCTCGAAGAAACTGAACTCGAAGCGGACTTGCTCCTCGAAAGGATAAGAGGTTTTTTCCTCGATGCGGACAGTGACTCCGCCGCCGAGGTCGTACTCTACTGACGAAGGACCGTACAGAGCTGCCACCGGATTTCCTTTCTTGTCGCGCAGCCACATGCGGGCTACGTAGTTCGGCATATAGCGGTGGAGATTGCCTATACAGCACTCCGTCTCGTGGATTGGCCTATAGGCCATCCAGGTCAGGCCGTGCTTGAACCGGTTGTGATTGGAGTTGCCTGTTGCGATGACCTGATTGGGGCAGGAGAAATACTGCATCGACTTGAAATCCTTGGTGATGGAACCAAGGCCACCGTTGAAGATGCCCTTTTCGATGCGGTCGGCCCAGCGGCCGTCGCCGGTAGTCATCAGATAATACCCCATTGTCCAGGTATAGTCGGACACGTCGCAGGTCTCGTGGCTGGCGAGCGGATCGTTGCCTGCCAGGGACTCGGATGAGGAGTTGATACCGTCGATGAGCATATTGGGACCCTCCATCTTTGCTTCCGCCTTAAGGGCGGCGTCCAGGTAGCGCTGTTCGCCTGTGTAGGCATAGAGCAGGAGAGGTATCTTCAGAAGTTCGTTCATCGTGACACCATGCATCGTGAACACCGTCTCGTCGAGAGCCGTGGTCTGGGTCATATCGGATGCCCCTTCTTCCCAGGCGCGCACCGCGTGGTCGAGGAGGTCGCGGTTGCCGGTGATGGAGTATGTCCAGAGCATTCCTTCGACGTTTACGACAAAACGGTTCATTGCCAGTTCGTCGACAGTATAGGACAAGTAGTTCTTCTCGAGTGCCTCTGGGATGCGCGGATCACCTGTGGCCTCATAGTAAGCCTTGACTGCACGGAAGAAGACCGCCCAAGGCCAGGCCATCGAGCCGGTCTCGGGGCCCAGGCGTCCTTCCGGACGGTCGGCAGCGGCTATGCGCTGCTGGCGGGCACGGCGCTCCTGCTGCTCCGCAGCGCGCTGCTGCGCCCGCGGATCGGCCGAAACCTGGGCATTGAAGTCCTCTGCCTGGCGCTGGGGCCTTTGGCCTTCAACTCCCTGTGGAGGCCTCTGGCCCTGTCCGGCGGGAGTCGCATTCTGCCCTCCCTGGCCTCCGCGTCCGCGGCCACCCTGTTGTGCCGGCTCGGGCGGAGTGCCCTTCTGTGCCGGGAGAGGATGTGCAAGGACATAATCGATGTTTTGCTGCCAGATGTCGAGGAACTTTTTGTCGTCAAGCAAGAATCCGAGACGCGTAAGCCCGTCGAGATAATATGCGGTCTGTTCGAAGCGCCACCAGTCGGCACCCCTGGACTCGGAATCCCTTTCCAGCGTTCCCGCCCACAAAACGGAATTGTAAGGATACGCCATCGCCTCCGGATGGCCGGTGAGGCCGTCGCGCTGGCGCTCGAGTATCTCTTTGAGCCAGCCTTGGGGCTGGATCTTGTCTATCAGGCCTTCGGAGAATGCGGCATATGGTGCCGCCGGGATGCCGGAGCCTGAGGTTACCGTCATTTCGGGCGTGAAAAGATCGAAGACATAGGTCCCGCGTGCAGGGACGTGCAGCTTGCCCACCATACTGTGGATCTCGCCGGTAATCACGTCCTTGCCTGCCGTGAAGTCACCGATGACGTCGCTATAGCGTGACAGGTCGATGTCGACGTCACGGTCAGAGCCTCCGAGCACCACAAGGACTGTCTCGTCGTCTTTGATACGTGCATAGACATAGCAGTCGCCGTGCTCGCGCAGAGGTGCGTACTGGATGAGTTTGCCGCCGGCGATGGCCTTTGACCCCTTTCTCCATTGGAGGATCCTGTGCATATAGTCCCAGGCCTCGTTCTCCTCGGCGGTTCGGCCCTCGCGCGTGAAGACGCTGCGGGTGTCGCCGGGGAATCCGCCGGGCATATCGATGCGGATGGCGCCGTCTCCCTGCTGCTTCGTGGCTTTGAACAGAAGTTCGGTACCATAATACACCTGCGGAATGCCACGTGTAGTCAACAGGAAAGCTATGCCCTGCTTGTATCGGTTCAGACCCACGTCTTCCTTGCGAGAGAAGCGTCCGAGGTCGTGGTTGTCGAGGAACACGAGAATGTTGTCCGTATCGGCATAGAGGACATCGTTCGCCATCGACACGTAGATGTTGAAGAGTCCTGTGGCTGCACCGTCGGCGGAATTGTTGGGCTGTGCGAATGCATCCGGAGCGAGGAACGCCAGGTTGAAGTCCATCACGGTCTTCAAGTAGGAGTTGTATGCGGGGTTGAGCGGGGAATCGTGCTGCCACCAGGCCGGGAATCCGCTTCCAAGGGGATACCAGGTTTCTCCGGTAATATTGAAATCAGGATATTCCTCCAGAGTTTCCTTGCACCAGCGGGCGCCGAAAATGGGATCCATATACGGATGCGTATCCTGCCTGACGCCGTCGATACGGGCGTATTCGATCCACCAGATACAGTTCTGGATCAGATAGTCGGCGACGAGCGGATTGCGCTGGTTAAGGTCGGGCATTCCGCTGTTGAACCAGCCGTCGGTGAAAAGCTTGCGCTCGGACGGAGCCGCGTGTGGATCTACTGCAGTCCACTTGTTGTGGCTGGTCCCCACGAAGGTGTTGTTGAAATTGAGCCAGTCATCGGTGGGAAGGTCGCTCATCCACCAATGACCGCTGCCGCAGTGGTTGAAGATCATATCCATAACCACTTTCATCCCACGTGCATGGGTCTTGTCGACGAAGTCGATGTACTCCTCCATCGTTCCGAAACGGGGATCGATGTCGTAATAGTCGGTGATTGCGTAGCCGTGATAGGTGTTGGCTCCGTTTTTCTGTACCGGGTTGAGCCAGATAGTGGTCATCCCAAGGTCCTGGATATAGTCCAGATGATCCAGGACGCCCTTGATGTCACCACCGTGGCGGCCTCCGTCGCGGGAACGGTCGGCCCTGGCACCCTCGAGGGTGTTGTTGTCGGGGTTGCCGTCAGCGAAACGGTCGGGCGTGATCAGGTACAAAACGTCCTGGGGTCCGAATCCGAGCGCACCAGGCTTGCGGTTGCGTTCGCGGAGTTCGAAGGGCTGGACGGTTTTGCCGCCGGCCCCCGAGAATGTAATGTCCATCGTGCCCGGTCTGGCCTTGTCGGAGATGTCGAAATAGAGGAAGAGATAGTTGGGATTGGAGGTTTTGACCACATCCTTGAGCGTAACCCCCCTGTAGTTGACGCTGACCTCGTTGGCGGAAATGCCGGGTCCGTGGACCATCACCTGCAGTGTGGTGTTCTTCATTCCCGTCCACCAGAAAGGCGGATCCATCTGCTGGATCTCCGCGGCAAGGACGCCGAAGCTTTGGGCCCAGAAGAGCCCAAAGCAACAGGCGACAGTCAATATGATCTTTTTCATAGTATCTGTGATTATCATTTGCTAAGGTCGAGCACGTATACTCCACGTGCTGGCATTACTACGGGCGAAGTGACATCCACCACCTCTCCGGTGACCGCGTCCTTGCCTCTGGTGTAGTCCTTTATGACTTCGGAGAAACGCGACATATCCACGATGCGGACGCTGTCCGAGCCGTTCAGCATTACCAGAACGGTGTTTTTCCCGTCCGTGCGGGCATATACGTAGCACTTGGTTTGATTGTCAGGCGTGTAGTGTATGAGTTTTCCCTCGGTCACCGGTTTGGAGTTACGGCGCCAGTTCAGGAGCTTGCTGGCGAAATCCCAGCACTCGTTCTGAAAATCGTTCCTGCCCTCTTTCGTGAAGCAATCTGCAGGATCCTCTTTCCAACCGCCCGGGAAGTCGGCGCGTCCGCCGCTGCGACCGGACATCGCAATTTCGGTACCGTAATAGATCTGCGGGATGCCACGTGTCGTCAGGAGAAATGCAAGGCCTTGTTTAAGTTTCCAGGCGGGATCGTCCGGATTCATGAATCGGTCGATGTCGTGGTTGTCCAGGAAGGTCAGAACGTGGTTCGGATCGGGGAAAAGGAAGTCCTGGGTGATGACCTCGTACATCTTGAAAAGGCCAGCCTCTGAACCTTCACTGGTATTGCTCTCCTTCATTATCTCACGCTGAGTAGTGAAGGTGAAGTCAAAGTCCATTACAGTCTTGAGGTGGGGGTCGTTGGCATTGACGGCAGATCCGCGTTGCCACCATCCGGCGGCGGAGTTGCGTGGATACCAGCCTTCACCCACGATATTGAAGTCGGGATATTCCGCTTCGATCTCATCGCACCAGCGGACCATGAAGTCATAGTCGGCATAGGGGTAGGTGTCCATTCGGATACCGTCCACGCGGGCGTACTCGATCCACCAGATACTGTTCTGTATCAAGTATGTAGCCAGATGGCGGTTGCGCTGGTTGAGGTCGGGCATTCCGCCGGAGAACCAACCCTCGATCAGGATGTCCTTCTCGCTCTGGGGAGCGTGAGGGTCCATCAGAGTCCACTTGTAATGGGTGGTAGTGACCAGTCCGCCGGGTTGGCGGACAGCCGAACGCAACAGGGCGTCCCTGGTCTCCTGGGGCAGTGCATTGAACTCATCGATGGTGGCGGGGAGTTGCACCTGCTGGCCGCGGCGCTGGCCGCCGCCCTGCTGGCCGCCGCCCTGCGGGCCCTGCGTCTGGCCCTGCTGGGCAGCACGCTGCCCTATGCTTCGGGCGTAGTCGTTCTGGTTGAACCAGTCATCGTCGGGAATATCCTCGATCCACCAGTGGCTGCTGCCTGAATGGTTGAAGATCATATCCATAACGACCTTGATGTCCTTCGCGTGCGCTGCGTCAATCATTTCGCAGTATTCTTCGTTCGAACCGAGCCTCGGGTCGATGAGGTAGAAGTCGGAAATGGCGTATCCGTGAGAAGCATTGCTCCTGTTGTACTGAACGGGATTGAGCCAGACGGCCGTCACGCCAAGTGCGTCGATGTAGTCGAGATGGTCCTTGATACCCTGAAGGTCTCCGCCATGATGCCCTCCGCCGTTCTGGCGGTTTACCGGGAAGTTCTCCCACTCGTCATTTGCGGGATTACCGTTGGAGAATCGGTCGGGCATAATGAGGTAGAGAACATCCTTGGAGGTGAAGCCCAGGGCGCCTTTCTTGGTGTTGCGTGGACGCAGTACGAAGTCTTTTACGGTAGTCTTCCGGCCCTCCTTGAACTGGAAGGTCATGGTGCCCGGACGCGCAGACGCCGAGATGTCCAGATATACGAACAGGTAGTTGGGGTTCTTGACCTTTGCGACCTCCTTGACTGATACTCCGGGATAGTCCTTGAGTGAGAACTCGCTCGCGGCAATGTCCTTGCCATAGAACATAACCTGAAGTTCGTGGTTCTTCATTCCGGCATACCAGAAGGGGGGATCCATCCTCTGGATATCGGCCGCAAAGGAGGCTGTCCCGAGTGCAGCAAAGGCCAGGGCTGTCAGTAAATATTTGATTTTCATTACTTTTATTTTACGATTACATACTCGAAGGGACGGAGGAGCTCAGTCTCGCCAAAGGTCATGTTCCCGCCAGAGAGAAGGTCGGATACCTTGCGGCCCTGCCATCCTGCAGGGACCGGGGCGTTGACCTGGGTGTCCCTGAGGTTGACCATCACCAGCAGGGTCTCGCTCTCCTCGACGCGTTCGAAAATGAGCACGTCGTTATGAGGGTATGGTACGAGGGAACCACGCCTGAGTGCGGGATGGGCTTTATAGAGGGCGATTAGGTCCTTGTAAGCCTGGACCATGCCGGGATTGGCGTCCCAATCCATTTCAGCGTAGTTGAAGAAGTTGATTTTGCCCGGATAGCCAATCTCCTGGCAGCTATAGACGAGGATGCCGCCGTGAATGAACGCAGTCGCCACGAAAGCGGCGATGGAACCGTCGTTGCCGAAGAACTCACGCACTGGAGACATCTTGACGTGTTCGTCGTGGTTAGTCGTGAAGCGGAGCTTGACCTTGCCTGCGGGCAGGCCTGCATACTCGCTGGAGTCGGCTGCAAAGAGGCTGCTGACGGGCACCGTCCTGTTGACGGTGCGCGTGCGCACCTGGGGTTGCTGCTGCCCCTGCTGGCGATTGCCCTGGCGCTGGCCCTGTGCCCTCTGGGCCTGTGGTGCCGGTTGCTGGACGGTGACGGTCTCGCCGTTGAATACCCGGCGCAGTGCGGAAAGCCATCCCCAGGCATAGTTCAAGTCGAAGCCGGCCTCGAAATGGTCCTTACGCTGACCTTCGGCGAGCATAAGGAGAGGATGTCCCGTGGCGCGCAGCTGAGCGACACAGTCCTTCCAGAATTCGAATGGAACGTAGTCGGCAGCATCGCAGCGGAAGCCATCGACACCGACCTCTTCCACCCAGAACTTCATTGCGTCGATCATTGCCTGACACATTTCGGGATTGTCGAAGTTGAGATCGGCGACGTCGTTCCAACCGGTTCCCGCAGGATGGATGATCTCCCCATTCTCATCCTGCGTGTACCACTCAGGATTGTCCTTGATCCACTGGTTGTCCCAGGATGTGTGGTTGGCGACCCAGTCGATGATTACGGCCATACCCCTGGCGTGTGCGTGGGCTACAACCTCCTTGAAATCATCGAGCGTGCCGAATTCGGGATTGACGGCCTTGTAATCCTTAACGCAGTATGGGCTCTTGACGGCTTTTTCAATGCCTATTTCGCAAATGGGCATGAACCATACGACGTTGGTTCCCAGCTCGCTGATCGCATCGATGCGGGCGTTCACCGCCTTGAAGGAATTCTCAGGAGCGAAGTTACGTGGATTGATCTGGTACATCACAACGTCTTCCGGAGCGGGGATGGTGACAGATGATATCTTGGCCGTGCAGGCTGAAGCCAGTACGGCGAGAAGGAGAATCAGACTTTTTTTCATTTGGTTCGTTGTTTTTTTCTATGCAAGCCACGCCATGAAGTCATTTACGCGCGAGCGTGCGACTATCATGTCGGTTTCCGGAGGGGGGTCCATAAGTATTTTCAAACGTCCTCCGTAGATTCGTTCAATGCCTTTGATGGCAAATGAGGAAATGATGTAGTTGCGCGAAATCCTGAAGAATACCTGCGGGTCCAGTTCGTCGAGAATAGACTCCATCTGATGGTCGAAGTAATACTTGGTGCCATCGTTTTTCACTATGTACTTGCTCTTGCCCTCTACGTAGAAGTAGGCTACATCAGAGGTCTCTATGGGGATGATCTTCTGTCCCAGTCGGACTATGAACCTACGCCTGTATGTCTTTCGGGTGGAGTCCCTGTCGTGGGCGAATCTCTGCATCGTCGACAGGATGGCATTGATGTCGAAACTATCCGAACTTGCCCGGCAGCGGCTCACGGCCCGGAGCAGGGCCTCGTCATCAAATGGCTTGAGGAGATAGTCAATGCTGCCCGCCTCGAAAGCCTTGACGGCATACTTGTCGTATGCGGTAGTCATAATGACCTTGGCCGTGATGGTCTCATGCTTGAAGATTTCGAAGCAGCTGCCATCCTGCAGTTCCACGTCCATGAATATAATGTCCGCGGTATTGCCCGGAGTGCGCAGCCATTCGAGCGTTCCCTTGACAGATTCGATCACGGCAACGACTTCGATGTCGGTGAAATTCCTGGTCAGTGCCCGTTTCAGGGTCTGCTGGGCAAGTATTTCGTCTTCTACGATAAGCGCTTTCACGGTCTCTTACAATAAGGGGAGTTTGACGGTATAATCGTTCTCGGTTTCTGCAATAATAATTTCCTTCCCGGCTTCGTCGCGGTATCTCTTGCGAATGTATCGCTGTCCGTTCCCGGTTGAAGGCTGCGAGGTAATCTTGGGGTTGCGGTTGTTGGTGACGACGACGTAGCCGTCTTCAAGGAAGATACGTATCCTGAGAGGCTGGTCCTTCGAGATGCTGTTGTGTTTGGTGGCATTCTCGACCAGCAGTTGCAGGGAGCAGGGGATGATGAAATGCGGCGGGCCGTTCCTGTCTATATCTATCTTGGTTTCAAGCCCTTCGGGGAAGCGTACCTTCATCAGCTCGATGTATTGGCTGACAAACTTCAACTCGTCTTCAAGATATACAAGGCTTTCATCTTCAGTCTCGATGAGATATCTGTAGATCGAAGACAGTTGATGGATGAACTGCGAGGCCTGTTCATCGTGCCCGGAGACTACGATGCTGTCCAGCGAATTGAGGCTGTTGAACAGGAAATGCGGTTCTATCTGCTGCTTCAGTTTTTCATAACTGTACTGGGCCTCGTGCTTTTTCTTTTTCTCGGACCTGATGTCCTGCTGGACGGATATGGTCTTGGCAGCCATCCAGATGACGGCGGCAAAACTGATAGCATAATCGATAATGATGTTCATCGCGAGGTTCTCTCCGAAGAAGGAATTTGAATTCCGGAGCATCATTACCAGACGGACTATAAGGACCGTTACGAAAGCGAAAATGAGCCAGGCCGGGCTCTGTGTGTTTGTTTCGTGATAGAAGCGGCTCTTCCGGACCAGGAACTCGCATCCGACCTGCACCAATCCAAGGACGCCTGTGACCAGGAAGGTGCTTATCGGTCCTCTGAAGTAGTACTGTATCGGGCTGGAGGGGAATATGTTGTGCCTGACGAATAATCCAACAATACTTCCCAGGCGCAGGCCGGCGAAATTGATCAGTATGACGGCTATGATCATGAACGGGATACTCATATGCCTGCGAAGCGAGAGCATAACGGACATAAGCATTGTAAGAAGGGTCAGGGCCATTTCATCGTGGAACCCGATCCTTCGTGCAGCGAACGAGACCACTGCATGCAGGATGCAGAAAATCAAGATAATGTTATGTTCTTTGATCCTGTTCATCGGTCATTTTGAACTATAAAGATAGTGTTTTTTTAAAGGGGGCGCAAATGGAATCCAGCGCCCCCTACCAACCTAAACCAATCAATTAACCAATATCTTTATACGTAATCAGGATTCTGTACGAGTCCGTGGTTGGCATCAAGAGCGCGCTGAGGGATGGGATACCACTCATACTTGCGGTCACGCTTTGCCGGAAGGTCGTAGCCTGTCTCGGTTGCACGGCCGAAGAACCACCACTGGCCCTGGGTGAACTTGTCGAAGCGGCGCAGGTCGGTGCGGCGGCGGTGACCCTCGTCGTAGAACTCGAGTCCCCACTCGCTGAGCATGCGGTCCATGTCGAATGCATCGCTGAAGCCTCTGGGAGCCTGGTCCTTGGCACCTACGAGGGCTTTGCCGGTAGTAGGATGGACACCGGGATTGTTCCAGTCGGCATCGGAGAAGTAACGCTTGCGCACGGAGTTGACCATGTTCTTGGCCTCGGCGGCGTTGCCTTCGCGAAGGAGACACTCGGCGTAGGTGTAGACGACCTCGGCAAGACGGAATTCGACGACGTCGGGATCGCAGAAGTCAAAGCCGGAGTTGGTGGTATAGTAAGGGTACTTGGCGGTACGCAGACCGGAGTTGGTCTCGCCCCAGCGGGGATTCTCGACGACCTCGACAGGGTGGTTGCCCTTACCCTGGAAGTTGCCCACCTGGTCGACATAGACGAGACCCATTCCGTTGCGGTCGGCGTCGGCCATCTGGACATCACCTGTGCCGTAGTGTTCACGCATGACGCCCTCGAGGAACATTCCACCCCAGTTGCCGCTGTCGTCTCCATAAGGAGGAAGCAGACGGATGTCACGAGGGTCGAAACGCTCGTGGACGGCGCCGAGTTTGTCGTTGTAGGGAGCGTCGAGGAAGCACTTGGCGAGTTCCTTGTCGTACATCTCCTTGATCACGCGGGCTTCATAGATGGGAGTGATGCTCTTGATGGTGCCGTTGCTGCGATAGGTGGTGTCGGCTCCGACCTGGACGTTCTCGACGCACTGGGCGTAGAAGTCGCTGCTGTTGTCGAAGGAAGGAGTAGTACAGGTGCAGTTCCAACCGGCGTGGCGCTGGGTGGTATCGAAGTAATTCATGAAGACGTAACTCATGAACGGGCCGTTGCGCATGTTGGTGGACTTCTTGTTGTAGATCAGGTCGCTTGAGAAGGCGAAGATGATTTCAGGGCAGTTCGTATCGTTGTTGTATGAATAGATGTCCTGATACTTGTCCACGATGCGGTAGGAACCGTACTTGCCGTCAAGGATCTCCTTAGCGAGGTTCTTGCACTCGGAGAAGCGGGCGGTGCCGGTGAAGATCTCGGAGTTGAGCAGGATGCGCATCTTCAGTACGCGGTTGAAAGCCTGGTTCACACGGTTGACCGAACCTCCGACAGGGAGGGCGGAGAGAGTCTCGTCGAGCTCCTGCTCCATCCAGTCGCAGACTTTCTTGCAACCCTCCTCGAAGGTGGTGCCTGCGCAGGCGCTCTCGGGAAGGATGCTGGTGTCGGTGCTGGTGGTCAGCGGAATGACGCCGCCGAAGACCTCGAACACGTTGTAGTAGCAGTACACGCGGAAGGCGCGGACCTCCGCTATGTACGACTCCTTCTTCTGTTCGGTGATGCCGATCGAGGAGGCCTCGATGCTGGAGAGGTCGTCTATGAAGTTGTTGCAGAGGCCGATGGCGGTCCAGGCACCGTTCCAGATACGGTTGACGTAGTTGGAGAGCGGAGTCCAGGTATGGGTGGAAAGGACGAACTTGTCACCGGAGTCCCAGCCCCAGCTGCCGCCGTTCCAGGATCGCCAGGCGATCTGGTCGGCGGAGAGCTCCTGGGCATACCAGTAGAGCTCGGAGAGGTCTCCCTGCTCCTGCGCATAGATATTGGCGATGACCTGCTTGACGGCGGACTCGTCCGAGAAGTAGTTACCGGCGTCGAGTAGGGTGAAAGGATGCTCCTCCATGTCGAAACAGCTTGTTGCGGCAAGTCCGGCAATCAGTACGGAAAGGATAATTCTTATCTTTTTCATTTTGTTTTCGCTTAACATTGTTTCACGTGTGGCAGATTAGAACTGAGCGGTGACGCCGAGGGTGATTCTCGAAGCGTAGAGGGAGGTCGAGCCAGAGATACCCGGCTCCAGTCCGATGGAGCTCACGGTGGACGGGTCGACGCCGGTGAAACCTGTGAGGGTCAGCAGGTTAGTGGCGGCCAGATAGAGATAAAGGCTCTCAAAATTCAATTTGTTCTGCTTGAAGCGGAAGTTCTTTCCGACGGAGACGCGCTCGATCTTGAACCAGTCTCCCTTCTCGAGGAAGAAGGAGTTGAGATAGTTGTTGTCTGCGGTTAGGTACGGATACTTCTCATAAGCGCTCTTGAGGAGGTTCTCGGCGGAGACGCCGGGATAGCCGTAGGACTGGAGCTGGTTGTTCCAGATGTCCATGCCGGCAAGACCGCGGCCGTTGATGGAGAGATCCCAAGTCTTATAGTTGAGAGTGAAGTTCAGGGAGAAGCTGTGTTTCGGGAGGGTGTTGCCGATGAAGACCTTGTCGTCATCCTTCACGCCAGTCTTGGTGGCAGTGCCGCCGTCAGCGGTCTCGTGGAGGAGCTGTCCGTCATCGGTATAGCCGGCATACTTGAAGCCACGGAGGCTACCGATACGGGTGTTTTCATACAGACGGAAACGGGTATCGGAAGAACCCAGACCGCCGGCGGAGCCGAGGTCGACCCAGGATGCTGCGTATACGTCATTGCCGATGCTTACCAGGCGGGCATCGCTGAAGGAGTAGGTGCCGCCGATGCTGTAGCGAAGGTCCTTGGTGATGTTGTCCCGCCAGTTCAAGGCGAGTTCGACACCCTTGTTGGAGGTGGAACCGAGGTTCAGCTGGATGGTGGAATACACGTACGGAGGCTGAGGAGCGGTGTAGGTGTAGAGGAGGTCCTCGGAACGGCGGTCGAAGTACTCGAGGCTACCGGTGAGGCGGCGCTTGAAGAGTTCGAAGTCGAAGCCGTAGTCGTACACGACGGCGGTCTCCCAACCGAGGTTCGGGTTGGCGTTACGGTTGATTCCGTATCCCGGGACCCATTCGCCGTCCATAAAGTAGTTGGAGCCCTTGGAGGCGTAGGTGGAAAGGGAGGCGTAGTCGGAGCCGGCGTTACGACCGGTCACACCGTAGGATGCACGGAACCTGAGCTCGTCCAGCCAGCCTCTGGTGCCCTGCATGAACGGCATGTTGGAGATGGTCCAGGCTGCGGAGACGGCGGGGAAGTAACCGTACTTTTTGTTCTTTCCAAACTTGGAACTTCCTTCGTAACGGAGGGATGCGGTAGCGGTAAAGAGGTTCTTCCAGCTGTAGGTAACACGGCCGAAGACGCCGGCAATCTTATTGAAGCCCTTGCCGGAACTCATTGAGGCCTGACCGTCCTTGAGGTAGGTACCAGAACCGATGTTGTACCACAGGAACTGGTCGTACTGGAAGTCGCGGTTGGTCATGTTCATGCTCTCGTTTACCGAGTCGTTGTAGGAGTAGCCGCCAACAGCCTTGATGGTGTGGTCTCCCTGTTGGAAATTGTAGTTGACCAGCCATTCGAAGCTCTTGCTGAGGGAGTTGTTGCTGCCCAGGGAAGCGGAGCCTGCCCAGTTGTTCCACATCTGTGCGGTCTGCATCGTGGAAGGAGTATAGGAGTGGCTGTAGCTGGAATTGTAGCGGAAGGAAGCGTTTGCGTTGGTGGTGAGCAGGTGGTAAGCGTTCTGGAAGATCTTGACTTTGATGTCCTGCTGGAAGGTCAGGCTCGTGGAGTGGCTCTTGTTGATGGGGACCATCAAGTTTTCCACGGAGTTGGTGGAGCCTGTGGAGGAAGTCGGCCAGTAGTAGCCTGTAGGGGTGCTCTCGTCGTAGACCGGGACGGTCGGGTTGGAGAACGGTGTACCCGCAAAGGAGGCGCTGTTGCCCTCGCTGACGTTAGCGCGGATGTTGGCGACGGTGCTGGACTCGATGATGTCGTTGAGCATCTTCTGGTTCATCTGGAAGCGCGCACTATAGCTCTGGGAATCGCTGTTCTTGGTGAGAGCGTTGTTGTCGGTATAGGTCAGGGCCAGGCTGTAGTTGCTCTTTGCGGTGGATCCGGCAAGGGTGATGTGCTGGTTGAGGTCATAGTAAGGCTTGTCGTTCTTGAGTGCCTTGTAATAAGCATTCTCGATACGGTTGCCGTAGTCGGCCTTACCACGGGTCTCATTGAGTTCGAGCCACTCGTCCAGGCTGAAGGTCTCGGGGAACTTGTGGAGAACCTGCGTAGCGACATAGGAATCATAGGTCACACGCACGCGACCAGCTGTGCCGGAACCTTTCTTGGTGGTGACGAGGATGACGCCGTTTGCACCGCGGGTACCGTAGATGGCGGCGGAAGCGCCGTCCTTAAGGACCGAGATGGACTCGATGTCCTGGGTAGCGACATCACTGAGAGAACCACCGATGATACCGTCGACGACGATGAGCGGGGAGTTGCCGCCGTTGATGGATGTGGCACCGCGGATCTGGTAGCCGGAGGCATTACCGCTGGCGTTAGTGTCGATATTAAGGCCGGCGACCTTACCGACGACGAGGGTCATGGCGTTGGGAGCAGCCTTATTGAAGTCTTCGGCTCTAACGCTCACGACAGATGAGGAGATCTCCTTCTTGTTCAAGGTACCGTAACCGACGACTACGGTCTCGTCAATCATTTCGGTATCTTCCTGGAGGGTAAGTCTCGAGGGAACCTCGGAAGCGACGAACGTGACCGTCTGGTATCCGATGCAACTGATCTCGATGGTGGAGCGGGCGCTGGAAACACGGAGGGAATACTCTCCGTCTGTACCTGTCGCCGTACCGTTCGTGGTGCCGCGCTCGATGACCGAGGCGCCAACCACAGGGCCGAATGCGTCGGAAATGACACCACGGACTTCATATCCGTTCTGGGCGGACATGTGGACGGACGCGGCAAGGAAAACTGCCACGCCCGTTAGGAAAGCCAGTAAATTCTTCATGTGGATTTAGTTAATAAGTGTGTTTGAACGTAAAAGTAGTCGGACGTTACCATTATAAATATGAAACGTTTCAGTTTTTGGTGTGAGCGGTTAATAAATTGGCGTGAGCAGCATTTGCCCTATTTGATATGTGAAAAAAATGACCGGCGCAGAGGCGTCGGCCATTCATTGTATATGACAGGTTGAGGGTTACTCTTTCCAGCCCGGGTTCTGAGGCATGCCGTCAGACTCGGAGTTGAGGTCGATGTAGGTCTGCGGGATAGGCCAGAGATTCCACTCGATCTCGCCGGAGAAGTCTGCCCAGCGCCTGTATTCCCAACCCACAGGGGTGTTGGCACGTGCAGAGTACATGCCATAGTCGTAGATCCTGTGCTTCCACTCCGAAGGTTTCATCCTCAGGAAGGTTGCCCAGCGAAACTCTTCGTACAGAAGTTCGCGTGCCCTCTCGTCGAGGATGATGTCGATGTCGATCGTCGTGAAAGGAGTGGCCTGGGCACGGTTGCGTACGATGTTGATGGCCTGGAGGGCACCGGCTGTATCGCCGCCGCGGTACTTCGCCTCTGCGAGGAGAAGCGCCGCCTCGGCGCTGCGCGCCGCATACTGATGCCTGTAGAAATACACATACGGACCTGCCGAAGTCGGCTGCTGGGTGTCATAGTCCCAGGCATCGAAAGGAGTCTCCTTGTAGAAGATCGGGAAGATGGTCGTGGCCCTGTTGGGGTCGGTACTGTCGGTCTCGTCCCAACCGACCTTCTGCTCATAGAGTGAGTGGTTCGGGTCGGTGCAGATGAACTTGGTCCTGACGGTGACATCCTCCACGTAGCGCATGTCGTACTCGGACCCGTTATTGTTGGCGGGCTCCCAGTTGAAGTAGCAGGCATAGTTGGTCGGGCAATACTGTGCCCATCCGGTACCACCGTTGATGGCGGGATAGGTCTTGCCACCGTACTTAGCCGAAACGGTCGCCCAAGGACCGGCGGCGGCGCCGGACTCGACAAACTGCTTCCTCCAGACACGGCTCTTCAGTGACGGGGAGAGGCCGTAGTTGTTGAAGCGCCTTCCACCGTTCAGGGCGTAGGCTGCGTAGTCGGGAGCGGACTCCATAACCCAGACAGCCTCAGTGTTCTCGGGACGGATGACGTTGGCGGACACGAACAGGTCACTGTAGACATTTCCGTCAGGGAAAGCATTGGGGATACCGAAGTTCTCGCCGGAGGCGCCGGGGAGACGGACGCCGAACCTCTCGGTCATCAGAGGACGGTTGGTAAGGACCTCCTGAGCGTACTTCGCGGAGTTTTCGAAGTCGGCCTTGCTGTCGTTCTCCTCGACACCGAGCCCGAGGTAGGCCTCGGAGAGGAAGAATGCTGCTGCCCACTTGCTGGCGCGTCCGCTCTCGTTTTGCGCAAGCGAAGCCGGGAGTTTGTCGTATGCTGCCTTCAGATCGGTGATGGCGGCGTTGTAGGTCTCGACGCGTGATGCGCGGGTGTAGCCGAAGTTAGGGGTCTCGGAGTATTCGAGCACGAGCGGCACACCGCCGTAGAGCTCGGCGAGACGCAGGTAGCAGACGCCGCGCAGGAACAGGGCCTCGGCATTTGCACGCGCCTTCGTGGCCTCGCTGTCCCATTCGACGTTGTCGAGCTGGCTGATGGCGAGGTTGGAATAGGAGATGATCTTATAGAACTTGTCCCAGAAGTCCTTCGGAAGGCTCTTGTCGGTGGACCAGGCACCCTTGATGTTGCTGAAGTGCTCACCGGCACCAAGCTGATACTTGCCGTCGAAGATATCGGTACCTGCGGTCTTGCGGAAACGCACACCCATACCGGAGCCGTTCGGGAAATAGAGCTCGCTCATATCATAATACCCGGTATAGATGGTATTCAATAACTGGTCGCTGGACTCGAATGCGTTGAGGATAGTGACGCGGTCCTTGACCTTTTCGGTCAGGAACTCCTCGTCCGACATACATCCGGAGACGATGGAAGCAACCAGGGCTAATGTCAATATAATAAACTTCTTCATTGTCTTAGGATTTAAGGGTTAGAATGTAACGTTCAGGCCAAGGGTGAAGGCGCGGGGCATACCGACCGAATAGCCATTGGACATT
Source organism: Bacteroidales bacterium (assembly GCA_017519865.1). GTDB lineage: Bacteria > Bacteroidota > Bacteroidia > Bacteroidales > UBA932 > Cryptobacteroides. Next base: position 165,097 of record JAFWRQ010000014.1, read on the forward strand.
TCGGGGTCGGCCATACGCCACTTGGGGGCGACATAGAAGAGATTCCTTCCGGAGAGGGTGACCCTTGCATTGGCAAGACCGACAGCCTGGGCCAGCGCCCTCATATTGTACGAGAGGGAAAGGTCCTGGAGACGGACATATCCGTAAGGATTGAAGATGACATATTTGCTCTCGTTGTACGTTGCGTGCGGGCAGTCCGTATCGGTACGTCCGGGATAGTAGAACGGGATGTCGAGGGCGTTGCCTTCGGTGGTGTTGAAGGTCCTGTAGGCGAAAGTGTTGTCACGCAGTCCGTAACCGTTGCCGCTGAAGATGCCCTGGAAGAGGAAGTAGAGCTGGAGGTTCTTGTAACGGAAGGTATTGGCCCAGGAAAGGCGGAAATTCTCGTCCGTGGAACCCATGATCTGCTTGTCGCTGGCTCCGGGGTTCTCGGTCAGACTGCCGTCTGCAGCGTAGAATACGGCCTCGCCGGGCTTGGCAAGGCTGCCGTCCTGGTCGATGTATGCTACTTTGTAGTTGTAAATGACGTTGATCGGGTGTCCAAGGAAGAGACCGTTGGCGATGTCGTCCTGACCGTCACCGTAGAGGTCGACGATCTTGTTCCTGTTAAGGGTGAAGATGAAGTCGGAGTTCCAGGTGAAGTCGCGGGTCTTGACGGGAACGACGGTGGCGTTGATCTCGATACCCTTGTTGTCGACCTGGCCCATCGTGGCCTTTTGGCTGGTGATACCGGCCGTCATGACGGGGATGGTCCTGTTGAAGATCTGGTCCGTAGTCTTGGAATAATATGCATTCAGGTCGAAGTGGACCCTTCCCTTGAGGAAGTCGCCTTCAATACCCGCATTCCAGGCTGCGGTGGTCTGCCAGCCGAGTGCAGGGTTGCCGAGGGCGCTGATCTTCTGTCCCCAATGGACTGTCTCGTTGGAGTAGAACGGGATGCCTCCGTCTTTGGCGAGGGAGATGGTGGAGAGGGTTCCGTAAGGGCTGAGCGTCTGTGCACCGTTCTTGCCTCAGGAAGCCTTGAGTTTGAGTACGTCGATCCAGCCGACGTTCTTCATGAACGGCTCGTTGGAGATGGTCCAGGCGGCACCGAAAGCCGGGAAGTTACCCCACTTAGACTCTGCTCCGAAGACGGAGCTGCCGTCCCTGCGGATTGAGGCGTTGAGGTGGTAAGTGTCCTTATATGACCACATTGCGCGGGCGAGATAGCCGATGTCGGTGTGGAGCGAGTAGCTGGGGCTGGAGAAGTCCTTGGTGTCGGCGTTGGAAAGGCCGTGCCATCCGAGGAGGGTGTTGCCGGCAGCGGTGAAGCTGTTACCGTTCATAGAGTAGCTGGAGGACTGGTCGCTGTCGCGGGTGTACACGAGCGAAGCGCTGAGATAGTGGTCGCCGAACTGGTGGGCATAGGAAAGGATGTTGTCTATGACCCAGTTCTGCCTCTTGCTCTCGGAGATGGAACCGTTGGCATCCTTGAGGCTGAAGTACTCGGGGTTCTGACCTACGCCTTCGATGTCCATTTCGCCGAGCAGCTGCACGTAGTAGTTCTCGTGCCTGAAGCTCTTGTTGTTGGTGTTGCGCTCGCCATAGGAGGCATTTACGCGGAAATTGAGACCTTCGACCCAGGGGATGTTGATCTGGATGTGTCCGCCGAGGTTGAGGTTATTGTAGCGGTTCTCACGCTCTCCGCCGTACTCGACTGGCCACAGGGGGTTGTACCTCGAAGGGGAGATACCGTCGGTATAGAAACGGAGGCTTCCGTCGGGCAGATAAGGCATTGCGTAAGGGGAAAGGCAGTAGAGGTCGTAGCGTACGGAAGCCTGGTTGCCGTCGCTGAGCGTGTTGGTGAAAGCCGTGTTGACGCCGACCTCGATCAGCTTGGAGATGTTGGTGGTGAGGTCCACGGACACGTTGTTGCGCGTGAAGTGGTCGCCGATGATGTAACCTCTCTGGTTGGTGCGGCCGAGACTCACGAAATAGTTGGAGTTGGCGGTGCGGCCGGAGAAGTTGAGGTTATAGTTCTGGTTCCATCCGGTCTGGAGGCACATGTCGTACCAGTCGGTGACGATACCGGCTTTGTACTGCTGCTCCTCCATATAAGTCATGAAACTGAGGTCGGAGAAATCCGTCCTGCCGGCGCGGGCATTCCTGAAGATGATGTATTCGTCAGGATCCAGCACCTTGGGAATGTAGGTAGGATTGGAAATCTGCTGTGTGGTACTGAAGGTGATGGTCGGCTTGCCTTCCTGGCCCTTCTTGGTCGTGACCATAATGACGCCGTTGGCGGCCTTCGATCCGTAGGCGGCGAGGGAAGTCGCGTCCTTGAGGACGCTGACCTGCTCGATGGAGTTGGGGTCGATATCCTCGATGTTACCGGGGAATATGACACCGTTGAGGACAATGAGAGGTGATGAAGAGGTTGAGCCGATGGACTTCCTACCGCGCACGAGGATGCTGGAATTCTGTCCGACAGTACTCTTTTCCGCTCCGATAACGACGCCGGAGAGGCGTCCGCGGAGAAGGTCGGAAGTGGTCTGGAGGCCCATGTCGGCCACGGGCGAGTCGGCCAGCTTCACGACATCAACCGATCCTGTGAAGTTCTTGGCGCGTGTGGTACCGTAACCGATAACGACCACGTCGTCAAGGAGTTCCTGGGAGATGGTGAGGGGAATTGTGAGTTCAGTCCGTCCGTTCAAGGGAACTTCGACTTCGTCGTAACCTACGCTCGACACGACCAGGATGGCGTTCGGCGCACAATTGAGAAGGAACCGGCCGTCGTTGTCCGTGGCGACTCCGTTGGTGGTTCCTTTTACCATTACCGCGGCACCGATGACTCCCTGGCCGGATTCATCGACGACTGTGCCGCGCACGCTGCGTGTCTGGGCGGGCAGGTTCCAGGAGAGGAAAAGCCCGATAATGGACACACAGAAAAAAGACAGTGCTCTTTTCATAAAACACATAAATACAATTGGTTATAAAAGTGGTTGGTCGCTGTAATCGCTGATTCCCGGGTGGTCAGTTCCGGCTATGACAGAGTGTCATTAAAGGGCTTAGTGAAGGTAAATATACAGAAAACTTTCTTTTGGTAAAAGTGAATGCCCAGAAAAATCACTTATTCTTTCCAACCGGGGTTCTGCGGCATGCCGTCAGACTCGGAGTTGAGGTCGATCATCGTGTTGCGGTATGTTGACATCCGCGGCGGGTAGCTTACGCAAATAAGGAAATGATAAGGGCGACAAGGAAACCTGTGCAGCCCACGAGCGTTTCCATGACGGTCCAGGTCTTCAGGGTGGTCTTCTCGTCCATGCCCAGAAGGGATCTGACAAGCCAGAAACCGGAGTCGTTGAAGTGGGAGCAGACGGTGGCGCCGCCGGCGATGGCGGCCGTGATGCAGGCGAGGTGCGTGGGCGATAGCCCGGCCACCTCTGGCATCGCGGCAATGATGCCGGCGGCCATCGTCATCGCCACGGTCGCCGAGCCTACTGAGATGCGTACCAAAGCCGCGACCAGGAATGCGACTATCACCATCGGGAAAGATGCGGATGCCACCGCATTGCCGATAATCCCGCCCAGGCCGGAATACTGCAGGATGTAGCGGAGCACTCCGCCGCAGGCGGTGACCAGGAGTATGAGCCCGACGGGCTCCAGCGACCTGGTCATCACTTTCTCAAGTTCTGCGGCGGAGTAGCCGTTGCGGTAGCCCAGCAGGGCCATCGCAGCGATTGTGGCGATGGTCAGGGCAACGAACGGCTCACCGAGGAATCCTATTATTTTTCGCGCGGGCGCGAGCGCGTCCACTACGCCGGCAACGGACTTCAGAATAATGAGTATCAGGGGAATAAGGATGATGATGGCGACCGTCCAGAAGGACGGAAGGCGTCGCGTCGCTCCGGTCGACTGCGGACTTTTCGCGGCAGCGCTTTGCGGGCTCCGCGCGGCCTCCGCCGCACTCTCCTCAACAGCCTCCCGCGCCGGCACGAAGTACTTCTTCCCACAATATGCTCCCCAGATCGGCCCAGCCACTATCATGGCCGCAACGCCGCAGACTGCGCCGACCATGATCACACGGCCCAGGTCCACCCCGAGCATCGCTGCCACCAGCACCGGGCCGGGAGTCGGCGGGATGAAAGCATGGCCGACCGCCAGACCCGCCAGAAGCGGAATGGCGTAATACAGAGTTGAACGACCGGTCCTCCTGGCCAGCGAAAAGGCCAGCGGAATCAGGATAATGAGTCCGGCATCGAAGAAAACAGGTATGGCAATGACCAGTCCGGTTATGGCCAGGGCCCACGCGGCCTTTCGGTCTCCGAACTTGTCTACAAGTGTCTCGGCCAGCACCTTAGCCCCTCCGGAAATCTCCAGGATAGCTCCGAACATCGAGCCTAATCCCACCAGCAGGGCTATTCCCTTCAAGGTGTTCCCCACCCCGTCGTCCACAGCGGACACAATCTGGTCGAAAGGCATCCCGCTGCCCAACCCTATCAGGACCGCACCCACAAGGATGGCTATCATCGCCGGAACCTTGAAGCGGATTATAAGAACCAGCAGGATCACCAGCCCCACGAGGGCTGCGACCACCAAACGTGTCGGATCCAATGCTGCGATTTCGTTCATACCGTTCCGGTAATGCTTATTCGTTAACCGTCAAATGCAAATATAACAAAAACTCCTCACGCCTCCCCCATCATCCCTCGGAAATACTATGGGTTGAGTGCGCTTATCCCTCTTGGGCTTCCCTGGAAAGGCTCTCCCCGTTCTCAACGATTTGCGCATCTCCTCCCTTTTCCTTCTGCCATCCCCATTGGTGTGCAGCTAGGTCGCTTTTGCACATGAGAGTGTTCTGTAGGTCGGTTTGGTGTGCAGTTTGGCCTCTTTTGCACACCGAGGTATTCTGTAGGGTGGTGTGGTGTGCAGTTTGGCCGTTTTTGCCCACCGGGGGATTGGATGGGCGGGCTATGGGAAGAGTTCTTTCACGATTTGTGGATCGAGATTGAGGATGCGACGGATCTGACCGTTGGTGGCGTTGTACCTGTTTTTCATTTCAATGGCGATGCTTATTTTCTGGTCTGGAGCGAGAATGGAGGGACGCGGCTGATTGAAGGTTTTCCTGCATAGGGCAGTTACGGCTGAGAAGAGTTCTTCATCTGTCAGAAACACTTGATCCCCAAGTCTTTTTGCCGTCTCTGAGTATGCCTCGTAACTCTTGGTTAAGAGAGAGAAATACTGATGTGCATCTCGGAAAAACAGCTCTCCGCCGCTTATGTCCACGAATGATTTGATAGAGATCATCCCGTCCTTGACAATCCAGTCATCCGGCAACGGCTGTATCCTTCCGCGACAGAGAATGCGTTTTTCCTTGTATGTTAGACTCGCAAAGGTGGTACCGTCCGCATCGAGTCCCGGATTGAAATAATGCCTGCCCGAACTCCAGGGATATGAGAAAGGTGTGTAGGAGGGATGGGCGAGATAACCGTTCCGATGCACGTATACAATCTCGTTGCGAAGGGCTTTAAGCGACTCAATGGGGATGAGGTTGCAATTGAAGTTGTTCAGGTCCACCGTCCGCCCGGTCTCACGGACAAATCGTTGGAGTTTACGCTTCCTTCTGTCGAAAAACGCGAGGACCTCGTCACGATTGCCAGCGGCGATATCATGTAGATGGTTGGACATTACTGTGCTGGAGTAAATGACGACAGGACCTTTGGTGAGGGCGGCGGAATTGACCCCGATACGGTACTCCTGGTCAGTCAGGAAGATACACCCTTGGAGATTGCCCGGGGTGCAAATATGCCAGAAAGGCCCACGGGTGTTGAAGAGGTACTCACAGTATTCCTCTTTGCGCGCGAATTCAGCGCGGGGATTGTTGTTGAAGTTTTCCATGCGCCAAAACTAGCAAAAGATCCGTCTCCGCACATATAAAAAGATATATTTCTAGCGGCCCGGTGTGAAATATATATGTTTTTTCACACCGAGGATGTCTGTGGGTCGGTTTGGTGTGCAGTTTGGTCGCCTTTGCACACCGAGAGATCAGTGGGAAGGCCGCGAAAGATCAGGCGGGCAGAAGGGGAGGGTCAGGATTTTGGCCGGAAGAGACGGTCGATGACGAGGGCGATGGCTCCGTCGCCGGTGACGTTGCAGGCCGTGCCGAAGGAGTCCATGGCGATGTAGAGGGCGATCATCAGTGCCTGAGCTTCGGCGCCGAAGCCCAGGATGGAGCTGAGCGGCGCGAGGGCTGCCATGACGGCTCCGCCGGGCACCCCGGGCGCCGCCACCATCATGATACCTAGCATCAGGATGAATTCAAGGAACAGGGGGAAGGAGTGCGGCATGCCGTTCATCAGGCAGACGGCCAGGGCGCAGCAGGTGATCTTCATCGCGCTGCCGGACATGTGGATGGTGGCGCAGAGAGGCACGCTGAAGCCTGCGACCTCCTCGCGCACTCCGTTGGCGATGGTCTGCCGCAGCGTAACCGGGATGGTCGCTGCGGACGAAGATGTGCCCAATGCCGTGAAATAGGCGGGCAGCATGCCTGCGAGCAGTTTCAGCGGATTCCTCTTGACCACCGCGCCGGCAATGCAGAACTCATAGAGCAGAATGAATATATGCAGTGCGAATATGACCAGGATGATCATCGCAAAAACCTTCAGGACAGGGAAAACCTTGCCCGAGCAGGTCATATCCAGGAATATACCGAAAATATACAACGGCAGCAACGGGATGATGAGTTTCTCGATAGTCCTGGCGATGGCGCTGCGGAACTCCGAGAAGAAGCCCTTGAGGACCGGCAGGTCCATGTGGGCTATGCACAGTCCGAAGATGAACGAGAACACCAGCGCCGTCATGACGTCCATCATCGAAGGAATGTTGATCGTGAAATATGGCTCTAGACCCGCGCCGGCGGCCGCGATGTCGGCCGGGCCGGCCTTGGATACGAGCGAGGGGAAGATCGCTTCCCCGACTCCGTATCCAAGCCCCGCGGCAAGGGCAGTGTCGAGATAAGCGATGGCCACGGTCACCAGAAGCATCTTCCCGGCGCTCTTGCCGATGTCGCCGATCGCGGCCGTGACGAGCCCGAGGATGATCAGGGGAATGAGGAATCCCAGCAACTGGGAGAATATTCCGTTGAATGTAAGGAATATTCTGACGAACCATCCGGGCATCACCAGACCCAGTACGATGCCCAGTACTATCGCAATCAATACCCTCGGGAGGAGCCCGATGCGTCCTCGCTTCAATATGACGGAGTTAGCAGCCATGACCGTGTTTCTTGACGTGAATGTTACAAATATAACATCTTAGTCGCTTTTTTGGGAGAAATGTATAAAAATTTATTTACATTTGTATAATTAGGAAATAGTAGTGCTTATGCAAAGATTATTTAGAGCCGTGGTTCCAGTCGTCCTCGCGGCTTTCCTGACGGCCCTGACGGGCTGTACGGGGTTGGTTCAGGACGATTTGGATGCAACCCATCAGAAACTGGATGCTCTCAAAGAGCTGGTCTCTTCTGTAAACAACCAATTAACAATTCTGAACAAGATCGTCGGCGAACTCGATGACAGCCACACTATCATTCCGGGCTCTTTCAAGGAGACGGATGAGGGATACGAGGTGTCATTCAAGGACGGGAAGACAATCGTCATCCCTTATGGCAAGGACGGTGTTGACGGAGAGACTTTCATCCCTGTCGGAGTCCTTTCCAAGGACGGTTATTATTATTGGACGGTCAATGGAGAACCGATCCTCGGTGACGACGGCAAACCGATAAAGGCCGGTTCCACTGATGGGGTCGCACCCGAGATTACGGTCGAGGGTGACTATTGGTACATCACCTGGAACTATCCGGACGGTACTACCGTCAAGAGGCGTCTTGCGAGTTGCGAGGATGTTGACGGCATCAGGGTGTTCTCGGGGTACGACAGGAGCGATCCCAACAAACTGGTCCTGACCCTCCTTGACGGTAACGTGATCGAACTGCCCTATTTCATCGAGTTCAACCTCTCGTTCGACGGAGCAGTCATGGATACCATCAAAGTCTCGGCCGGAGAGCTTATCCCCATCCCTTACAAGGTTCTGGTGGAAGGCGGGACCGACCAGCCCGTTGTGGTCACATCCGGCACTGACGGCGTATACTTCTCGCAAGTGGTCCGCGGCGAAGAATCCGGCGCCGGAGTTGTCAAGGTCCAGGTTCCGGACCCCTTCGAGGAGGGCTACATCCTTCTGAACGCTTATTGCGGCGGCAATTCCACCACCAAAATGATCTCGTTCCAGGAGCGTCATATCCCGTTTGCGGAGCAGACGGTCCGCCTCGCCAGTGGTGAGGATACCCGGACGGTCGCTTACGATGCAAACTTCGATTATGAGATCTCGGTCGAGTATCCCGATGCCGAGGCCGATGCCGACTGGCTGGAGGCCAAGTCCGAATCTGGTAGCATCTCATTCAAAACCAGGTCCAATCCCAGCGATGCTGTCAGGAATTGTATCGTCAAGATAACCCCGAAGGACAACCCCGATTATCTCTGCACCACCTTCGAGGTCAAGCAGGCAACCAACCGGGCCATCGTTTTCGAGAATGATGAGAGTTCGACTTTGACTTTCACTTCCGACAGCGAGAGAGCTGTTTTAACTGCTCCGGCTGAGGGCGGTGACGCAATAATTTGGATGACTTCTTTGGACGGAACTTCGCTTTTTATAGAGATGCCTGAAGCTAATTGGTATACAACAGAGCTCAATCAAGTGGATGGCTTCTATAGGCTTAAAGTGCACGTGGATGCCCTTGGCTCTGCGGAGTCACGCAAAGCAGAAGGAGAACTAAAGGTTAAGATTATTACTGCGAGTTTTCGTGTCGTATACTTTGATATTAACCAGGAATAAAACACCCAGAAATAAATCATACAATGAAAAAGTATATAATTGCAGGTATCATGGCAGTCGCGCTGATGGCGAGCGGCTGCGGCAAGTTCGTCAGGGACGAGCTTATCAATATGCAGAATGAGATCGACCGTCTGCAGGACGTCGTCGCGGAAGCCAATGAGTCCTTAGGGACCCTTCAGGCAGTTGTCGACAAGATGGCCGCGGGAGGATTTATCGTCGACGTACAGGAGACAGCCTATGGCGACACCACCGCGTACGTCCTCAAGTTCGGTTTTGTCGACGCTAACGGAAACGTCGTTGAAGATGCCAATCCCCTCATCCTCCGCACCGGAGTGGACGGAAGGGATGGCGAAGATGCTGAACCTATCGTTGTCGGCGTCAAATATGACGAACAGGACTACCGTTGGTACTGGTGCGACTCGCAGACCGAAGAGTGGATCCTCGATTCGGAAGGCAACCGTATCCCCGTGGACGGAAGGACTCCGGAACTTAAGATCGAGGACGACTTCTGGTGGGTGACGTTTGACTCCAATAAACCGGCTGAGAAGAAGGAGTGGACGAAGATGGGCCCCGCCAAAGGCAATCCCGAGGTCTTCTCGGACGTCAAGCCCCTTGACGACCGCGTAGAACTCACTCTCGCTTCCAGCGGCGAGGTGCTGACGATCATGCGCTACCTGCCCGTCGAACTCAAGCTGACCGTCGGCGACAAGGAAGTGGGCGAAAGCCTGCCTGTCAATCCCGGAGATACCCTAGCCATCAACTATGCCCTGTCCGGAACGGCTGCCGCCAAGGCCATGGTCTTCGCCGGCACCGACGGCCGTTTCAAGACTTCCTTCAAGCGCCTGTCCGACACTACGGGTGTCGTCAGGGTCATCTGCCCCGCTGTCATACCCGAGGATGGATATATATACATTAACGTAAACGATCCCAACGGCCGTTCCACGGTCCGGGTCATCAATTTCACCAAGGCTGAAGCCAATGTCCCTGAAGAGGGAGAAGGCTCCGGAGAGAGCTCCGGCTCCGGCGAAGGTTCGGGAGAGAATAATCAGGAGGGCGCGTAATGAAGAAGTTGTTGTTAATAGGTCTGCTGGGGCTGATATTGCCCCTGACGTCATCCGCCCAGATATGGACGGTGCAGACCAACGTCCTTGACTGGGCGGCCCTTGGGACCGTCAATGCCGAGGTCGGGGTGTCCCTGTCCCAGCATTTCTCCTTCATGGCGGGAGGCCGCCTGAATCCGTGGGAGTTCAAGGACAGCAAGCATGACATCCTGGTCTACAACCAGCAGAAGACCGTCTATCTCGGTGTCCGCTACTGGCCCTGGTACGTCAATTCCGGACTGTGGTTCTCTGCCAAAGCGCAGTACACTCCTTCCTTCGCTGTCTCGGGCCTGTGGTCCAAGGCGCTGACCGAAGGAAAGAACGGATTCGGCGGAGTATTGTCCGCCGGCTACACCTTCATGCTATCCAAGCATTTCAACCTTGAGGCCGGAATCGGTGCATGGGCGGGAGTCTTCCAGGACTACAGCGCCTATAACAGCCAGGCCAACAAGAATTATGTGCGGGAGGAGGGACGCAAGACATGCATCCTTCCCGACCAGGTATCACTCAGCCTAGTTTACGTTTTCTAGATGAAATCCAAGTTTGTTATAATAGGGGTCCTGGCGGTAATCGCCCTGACCTATTCCTGCGCTTCGCAGCGCAAGCTCGCCGCCATCAGGAGCGGCGACCCGGCGGCTTCGCTGGTCCTTGGAAACGATGTCTATATCCCGGAGGTCAAGGAGGTCAAGACCCTTCGTGACACGCTCCGCATCAAGGACGACGACGGCACCGAACTGATACTGATGAAGGCCATCCTGGACGAGGACTCCGGCGAGATGGTGGCCACGGAAACGCTGGAGGCGGCCAAGGTAACGGCCCGCTTCCGCAATATCGCGGAGCGGCACGGGCTCGTGGATCTGGCTTTCCAGATCATCGTGCCCGCAGCGATGCAGGACAGCAAGTGGCAGCTGCGCTTCTATCCCGACATGTATATGCTGGGCGACGTCGAGCGCCTCGAGCCGGTGGTCATCACCGGCAATTCCTACCGCAAGGCGCAGCTCAGGGGCTACCAGCAATATGAGCGCTTCCTGTCGCGCATCGTTTCCGACACGACGCGTTTCGTGAACGTCAGGGCTCTGGAGATCTTCCTCAAGCGTAACATCCCCCTGCTGTATGCCTTCAAGACCGACAGCACTTTCGTCTCCGACGAGCAGTTCTACACTATGTACGGAGTGTCCGAGCAGGAGGCTATCGACCATTATACCAACAAAATAGCCAAGAGTATCAACGAGCGCCGCAAGGACAAGATGGACGAGATGTACCGCAAGTATGTCAAGGTCCCCATCGTCACCGAGGGCATCCGCCTGGATACCGTGATGGTCAGCCGCACCGGCGACTTCATCTACAATTATGTCCAGACCATCGCCACTAGGCCGCGCCTGCGTAAGGTCGACATCGTCCTGTCGGGCGACATCTATGAGTCCGACAGGCGTCTGTACGAGATTCCCGAGAGCGAGCCGCTGACCTTCTACATCAGCTCCGTCTCCGGGCTTACCGACCAGACCGAGCGTTACATGACCAAGATCATCGAGCGCCACGCTGATGCCAACACCACGAGCAACATCGACTTCAAGGTCGGCAAGAGCAACATCGACCTTGAGATGGGCAACAACCGCCGCGAGCTCGGGCGGATACGCCGCACGCTCGCTGCCTTGCTGGAGAACGAGACTTACCTGCTGGATTCCATCATCGTGACGGCTTCGGCTTCGCCCGAGGGGCGCGAAAGCCTCAATTCGAGGCTTTCCCGAGCCCGCAGCGAGTCCATCTCGCGCTATCTCGACGAGCAGATAAAGGTCCTGCAGGACTCCCTGGACCGCAACCGCAGCGTCGTTTACGACGAGTCGGGACGCCGTGTCCGCGCCGAGCGGGTGCGCATCCCGTTCATCAACCGTTCGAAGGGAGAGAACTGGGACCGCCTGGATATCCTCGTTGACCAGGATACCTACCTTACCGAGGGCGACAAGTCGCGCTACGACCTGCTGCGGCGCGTGCCTGACCTCGACGGCCGCGACGCGCTGCTTGGCCGCGAGCGCTTCTACCAGTATCTGCGCGACGAGCTTTACCCGAGGCTCCGTACCGTTGCATTCGACTTCCACATGCACCGCAAGGATATGGTCAAGGATACTATCCACACGACCGTCCTCGACTCCACCTATATGCGCGGTGTCAATGCCTTGCTGAACATGGACTATGACGGCGCCCTGGCGCTGCTCCAGCCTTACGAGGACTTCAACACCGCCATTGCGTACATGGGCCTCGACCGCGACTGGAGTGCAATGCAGATCCTTTCGCAGCAGAAACAGACCGCTCCGGTCAACTACCTCATGGCAATCCTTTACGCCAGGACCGGCGACGAACAGGAGGCCGTCTCGCGCTACCTGCAGGCCTGCCGCCAGGATGCTTCGTACATCCACCGTGGCAATCTCGACCCCGAGATCTCACAGCTGATCAAAGCCTACAAACTTAACGGCTACGACGGGGAGGAAGTCCCTCCGGCGGACTACTGATTCTCCCTCCAAGCGCAGTTATAACACAGTAACCCTCAACCGCAAGTTGAGGGTTACTTGCTTTTTCGCCGGAAACCGGCTTGTCCCTCAACCTCCGGTGGAAGGTTAGGGGAGGCGTTGGAAATGAGCGGGATAAATGCTAGTTTTGTAGAAAACAATTATGGAGTTGATGAAGAATAGATTTTTGATGATGGTCGCGGCGGTGGTGCTGGCGGCGGCAGTGGCGCTGTGCGGCGGGCCGGAGGCCCGGGCGCAGCGCATCACCGACGCCGGCTACAAGGCCGTCGGCTACATCAAGGCCGACGGGACCGTCCAGGACGCATCATACAGGATCGTAGGCCATATAAAGTCTGACGGGACGGTGCAGGACGCCTCTTACAAGATAACCTACCATCTGAAAGGAGACGGTACTGTGCAGGATGCATCATACAGGATAGTAGGGCATATCAAGGACGACGGGACAGTCCAAGACTCGGGCTACAAGATCATCGGCCACGTCAAGAAGGACGGTACCATCCAGGATGCATCCTATAAGATTATCGGCCACGCGGAGGGAATACCGCTCCACTGGGCGGCTTTCTATTTCTTCTTCAACAAATGACAGCCTGAACATTTCCCTCCTGTCCACGATAATTTACCTCACCGACAAAGTGTCCGCCAATGGCGCGGACTTTTCCACATAGCAGTGGGAAAAGTCCAACGCCCCCTCCCTCCATCCGCCCTTTCCTTTTCCCTCCTTCTGCCCTTTCCGCCTGCATCTCCTTCTCCGTCCCCTCCTCCTCTGCACACGCCCCTTCTGCCCTTTCCGCCTGCATCTCCTCCTCCGTCCCCTCCTCCTCTGCACACGCCTCTTCTGCCCTTTCCGCCTAACCTCTCTCCCCCTACTGTCCCACCCGCAAGCATCTTTACCTCTCCCGCTCGTCCAACCTCCCCCGTCCCCTGACCCCTTCCTTCCCAATATCTCCCTCAACCCTCAACCCCGGTGGAGGGTTACCCTACTTTTTTGCAAAATCCCTCGCAACCCTCAACCCCCGGTGGAGGGTTACCCTGCTTTTCAGCAAAATCCCTCGCAACCCTCAACCCACGGCGGAGGGTTAAACCAGTTTACCCAGTGGGTTGGGCAGGAAGGACGCTAGAAAAACACCTTGAGCGATAAAACGGCTCGGAGAGGCTTAGAAGGCATTTCGTGACTTAAGGTCCCATATGATTTACCGGTACCTTGATCGGTGATAGGTCTTATATGTAGCTACATTGCGGATTAGCTCACAAGGTGTTTTTCCGTAATGTTATCCCTCGGCATTTTGCTGAGGGATGTCGGTGAAAGTGGAGTACCTCTCGGCATTTAACTGAGGGATGTCGGGAGGGGTGGATGGTTTTAAGAAGAATAACGATATATTTGTAGAAGGACATTGAGGCCTGCAAAAAAAACTGAAGATTTTTCCAACCTTTCGGCGGTGGTTTGCGTTATAGTATTGAAACCACTCCGCAACAGGAAGATCCTGCAGGACGGAACCCATAAAGGAGACCGGAGTCAGTGCGAAGGGGAAAGGTCGAAGACGGAAGGAGAGACAGTGACGAGGTTGGGTACGCCGGAGAGAAGCCGGATCGGTGACGAGGCAAAAGACGGAAGGGAGAGATAGAAGGAGGAGACGGGGAAGGAAGAGGGGAGAAGCAGAAGCGGGGACGAGCCTGGGAGGGAAGGGTGGAATGTCGAACAGTTTAATAAATGATACAGTTATGGATTTCTTTGAGTATGTAATGCTTCCGATCTGCATCTGCGTGGTGCTCCCGGTGCTGATCGTGTTGATCGTCGGACTTGTACGCAAGAACGAGACAAACCGCAAGGCGGAGATTATGCTGAAAGCCATCGAGAATGGCGTAACCATTGATCCGGAATTATTTATGGCAAAAACAAAGAAGAGAGGCTCCATCAAGCAGGACCTTATGGACAAACTGACAGGAGCTTGCATCACCAGTCTGATGGGAGTGGCTTTCATAGTCCTTGCCCTGGTGAACGCCTATGCTGGCGGAATCAGTTTCAACATCTTCCCTTCTTCTTACGTTCCTGTCGCCGGAGCCGTGCTTCTGGCCGTGGGCATAGGACTCTTCATCTCATACTTCGTCAGTAAGAAGATGCTGGCGAAGGAGATTGAGGCAGAGGAAAGGGAACTTCTCGAAAAGTAGGTATGACCCGGGAGCGGTTCATCTCCGAAGTAAGAGCATGTCAGGGACGGCTGAGGCGGTTCCTGGCTTCGCTGTGCGGGGATGCCGCCCTGGCGGACGACATCGCACAGGAAGCGCTCGTCCGCGCTTACGTCTGCTCCGACAATTTCTCAGGCAATTTCAAGGCCTGGCTCTTCAGGATAGCCTATAACTGTTTCATCGACAATCTGAGGCGGGTGCCGGCGCCGGCGGCGACGCTCGACGCGCCGGAGGCGCTCCGCGTCGCCGACCCAGCCGCCTCCGACGCGGCGTTCCGCCACGAGGAGCTGCGGCGGGCGTTGTCGCTCCTTCCGGAGAAGGAGCGTACCGCCATCGCGCTCCACTACTTCGAAGACCTCCCTGTCAAGGAAATCGCATCCATCATGCAGATTCCCGTCGGCACGGTCAAGTATCACCTTTCGGTGGGCAGGGACCACCTCAAACAACACATCCGAATATGAAAGATTTGGACCGATTCTTACGCGAAAATGCCCCGGAAACCCCTGAGGAGGGACAGTTCCTCATAGAGACCAATGCGCGGCTGGACTCCGTCGAAGGCATTAAGAAGACCGTCGACGGAGAGAACCGCCGCTGGCGCGTCGCGCTGATAATAGCGCTCGCCGCCGGCCTCGTACTCGGATGCATCATTACTCTTATAGTGATGTTTTATCCCGTCCAGCCCGCCCGGGCTGACGTCTCCGCCGTCGCGCGGGCGGTGGAGTCGCTCCGCGACTACAAGGAAGCCCTGATGGGCGCCATCGCATTCTGCGCCGTCGCCCTCGGCCTCCTCCTGATGTCGCGGAAGTGCGAGGCGCTGTAGGCGCCTGGCCTATTTGCTATAGACTGCCCTGATGTTCATCCCGAAGGCACGGTCCGAGGTCGGGAGGGACATATTGTTGAGAGAGGGGGTCCTTACGTGCGGAGACACCATCAGACAGTATGCTCTGGAAGGGTTGTAAACATCATACAGGAAACGATTCTCCGTGTATTCGATCTCGGCCGTCCAGAAATACCCTGCGTAGTTTTCACTATTCACGGGGAATTTCGTCCCGTCGCAGTTGCCCGCTGCCGGAAACATAATGCTCTTTCCAGTCTTGATGCTGGTCAGTTTCAGGCAGTCGATAAGTCCAACCTTTTCAATTGACTGGGTCAGTAATGGCGAGTCGATAAGTTCCTGGATGTCTTCTCTGGTCGGCACGTGCCAGCCTTCGCCGAGCAGGACGTGCGCGGCATCGTCTTCGGGCTTCAGTGCGACCCTGTAGTCGATGTTGCTTCCGTATGCGGGGTTGTAGTTGTATTTGGTCAGGGATCTGGGGGAATTGTTGCTCCAAGCGTAATTGCTCCAATTGTAGAACGCGTCCTTCGGCGCCGTCTCGCCCCAAGAAAAAAAGTACCCGGGTTCACCCGGCTTGGTCGCACCGATGTCGAATGACGCCCACTTGACGGATAGCCCGAGGTCTACGGCTTCGGGGATGACGATCTTATCCGGCTCTTCCTCTTCCTCCGGCTTGGTGCAGGAGAAACATAGGAGCGAAAGGCAGGCAAATGCCAAAGCTGAAAGTTTCGACATAGTCTTCATTGAAATGCTTGGTTTTTGACAAAAATAATTAAATTTGTGATAATTACCATTTTATATGAGGGCTTTTTCCATATTCGCCGCGTTTCTGGTATTGATTTCGGCCTGCACTGGTAAGCTTCCTCCGGAGGATATCCCCTCTGAGGAGCCTGCAAAGGAGGCGGGGCCGATATTCTTTGGGCTCGCCGTGAAGTATCCCCAGCTTATCGAGCACCTCTCCGACACAGAGGACTATCTGGTTGAGCTACCCTTCGACAAGAACGACCAGATGGTCGTCACCGGCGAAGGCATCAGCGGAACCCTCAAATACGACCGTTTCTATATCTTCCCTTATGCTGTGGGATTCTCAGGCTACCTGACATACGACGGTCCGGGAGGGCCTCCGGCCGACCTGGTCCTGAACGTCAAACGCATCAACCCTTCCTTCTCCAACGACGGAAACGCCCTTACCGGGCCGGCGGCGACAATGGGTCTGGAAGAAGCGGTAAACAGATACGGTGTCAGCAGTGGGACCTGCACATACGGCAACCCCGCTGTGGAGTTGTCCCAGTCGACGGCCTTTTACTCCGTGACAATGGACGTGACGTCAGGCTTCCCTGCCGGTAAAGGTAATAAGGTCACACTGATCGATAATGGCAAGGCATACGGCCCTTTTGACTTTGACCCTCGCAGCGAGGAGGCGCTTGTCCTGGCGCTTCCCGGAGGCGCGGAGCTGACCAGGCCGATGCTTGAGTTGGACGGAATTGCAAAGTTCCCCATTTCGCCCGACCTGGTACCAATCAGCCAGGAGTCTTTCGTGTTGGAAAGCGGGCACCATTACTGGGAGTCCGTCCAGCTTCGCAACCTTTCGGCAGAATGGTACTTCAGTCCGGCATATAATACGGTCTATTACCAGCCTGACCCTCAAACGCCTACGAGAAGCACCATTTCCGCCTTTGGCGAGGCCCATAACGTATTTCTCAGCAACATCAATATAGAAAGCAACCGGACGGCGATATCCTTTGGCAACGACACATTTGTCTGGGTGGACGGGAACTGCCGTGCCGTCTCCACTGACGGCAGCAGTCCCGCCATCTTCATCGCCTCCGGTAGTTCGCTCCACATCAAGGGCGACGGCAACCTCATTGCCGAGAGCAATGGCGAGGGTGAAGGAGGCGCGGGAATAAACTTCGGCAGCTTCCAAAGGGACTGTGGCGACATCTACATTGAAGGCGCCGTAAGCGTGCAGGCCAAGGGCGCTGCGGGCGCAGCCGGAATCGGAATGGGAAAGGTCACTACCACCCAGGCGATAGAGTTCAATTGCGGTAATATCTTCATCAATACGACCGGAACGGTCAAGGCCGTCGGCGGCGCCGGAGCGGCAGGCATAGGCTCCGGACGCCTGCCGTACTGGGATTGTTCCGTGTATTTCGGTAGTATTTCGGTCTTAGGAGGCATAGTTGACGCCACCGGAGGGGGAGAAGGTGCCCCCGATATCGGGGTCTGTGAAGGGGCTAGTATCCCCGGGGGAGTGTCGGTGGGTGCTGGCGTGACTTACGACGGCGTACACGGTTACCACGTCGTAAGGACTGACGGCACTGTACCCGCGGCTTACGACAAAGATTGATATTTCTTTAGCGGTCAGGTATTCTCAGCCCATAACTACGTCGAGGACCATCATAAGTGCGAAGCCGATGGCAAAGCCGACCGTCGCGACGTTGGAATGTTTGCCCTGCGAGGCGTCCGGAACCAGTTCCTCCACCACGACGTAGAGCATAGCGCCTGCGGCGAAAGCCAGCAGGCCGGGCATCAGCGGCGTGACCGCGGCAGCCAGCAGGATGACCAGCGCGCCGCCGATGGGCTCGACGATGCCGCTCAGCGCGCCTACCCAGAAGGATTTCCAGCGGCTGTTGCCGGCGGCGCGCAGCGGCATCGAGATGATCGCCCCTTCGGGGACGTTCTGGATGGCGATGCCCAGCGAGAGCGCGAGCGCACCGGCGGCCGTCATTCCGGCGCCGCCGCTCAGCGCCCCAGCGATGGCCACGCCCACCGCCATTCCCTCCGGGAAATTGTGGATTGTCACGGCCAGCGCCAGCATTGTCGTCTTCGACAACCTGCTCTTCGGCCCCTCGGGGCCTCCCGCCGGGTGCAAGTGCGGCGTCACGTGGTCGATCAGCAACAGGAAGGCGAAGCCTCCCAGCAGCCCGATCGTCACCGGCCAGACGCCGCCCATCTCCATCCCCGGAATCAGCAGCGACCACACGGATGCCGCCACCATCACGCCGGACGCAAAGCCCAGCAGGACCTTCTGCAGCAGCTCCGGCATCTCTTTCGTCATAAAGAAAACGAATGCAGCCCCAGCCGCCGTCCCCAGGAAAGGAATCAATAAAGCAGTAAATATCGCGTTCATAATGCACTCTCTTGTTTGTCCTTTCTTCTCCACCTCATCCTTCTCCACCTCATCCTTCTCCACCTCATCCTTCTCCGCTCCCTCTTCTCCGTCCCCTTCTTCTCCGTCCCCTTCTTCTCCGTCCCCTTCTTCTCCGCCTGATTCATTTATGCCTCAAAGTTACAATTCTTCTCCTTTACCTGCAATCCCCATCTCTCGCTATTACCCCTGCTCCCATTCCCGCTCTCCCTCCCGTTCCCGCTCCCTCCTGTCTCTTTCCCCTCTTTTCCATCTCCTTTTGTCCCCGCTCCCTCCTGTTCTTCTGCCCGCCTGTCTCTTTCCCCTCCTATTTTTTCCCCGCCTGTCTTTTTTCCCTCTTCTCCGCGTCCCTCTTCTCCATCTCCTCCTGTCTCCGCTCCTGCCTGTCCTTCTGCCCGCCATTTCCTTCCCTCCCGTTCCTGCTCCCATTCTCAGCTCGGGAGCAGAACCATCTTTTTTACTCCCTTTTTGCATTTTTCTCGCCATTCTGGAGCGGAATCCCCTTTCCTGCTCCCATTCGCGCATTCCCTCGGTCTTTTTTCCCGTCAGCCTTCCGTTCCTATCCCCATTCCTCTTCCCTCCGTCTTTCCTCCCGTCTGCCTTCCGTTCCTGCTTCCTTTCCAGCCCGCCTCGCCCGAAGGTTCCGCTGAAAAATGCCGCATCCTTCGGGAAATGCCCGAAGGTACCGCTGAAAAACGGCACATCCTTCGGGAAAACAGCTTACCTTCCGCGGGGAAGGGCGGGGAGCGCCGTAACCCTCAACCGGCGGTTGAGGGTTGAATCTCGCCTGGGCGGTTAGGGACGCAGGAGGACTGGTGAGGCGCTTGAGACCCTTCTGTTCAGGTGAAAATGTGGATAGGGGTTGGGCGGACTGGGGCAGGAGGACCGTGGAGAGGCGGATATTCATTCTGCGTGGGGAACTACCGCATCTTCTGCTCGATGGTCATCTTCCGCAACGTGTTCACCGCCGCCCAGACCATGGAGGACGTGGAGTATACGCTCAACGCATTCTAGTAAATCAAGGCCAAGCTTGACACCGGCGAATACGACGACGCTATAGCAGTCATGACGACTGAGTAGCCATGGGTGACGGTTGGCGGGATAAGGGTGGAGTGCGGTCAGGGAAGACACAGAATGAATGAGAGTGCAGTGGCGTTCATTCTGTGGCCGAAAATCTGCCCGTTGGGAGCCTTTTCCTGCCATAGAATGGATGTTGGGGCGGTTCTGTTCATTCTGTGGAATACCACGATTGTGGGGAAAAGGTTGAAGAGGGGGAAGCCTATTAAGGTTGGGAGAGGGGCAAATCTGATCGTTTTTGGCGAAATCGTTCAGAAAGGGTAGATTGAAGGTGAAAACTGAACAAAGATGATGGAATCGTTCAGAAATAATGGTGAGGAAAAAGATTTTTCGCAGTTTTTGAAAAATATCGTTTGCGATATAAAATTAAAGCCGTATATTTGTATCGTGAACGATATAAATGGCATGGGGGGGGAAGCATAATAAGACGTGGAGAGCTGGCGGAGAGGCGGTAGAAGAGTGGCATGAAGAAGAGAGACAGAACGAGAGAGGTAGGATGGGAGAATGGACAAGAAGAGCAGGAAGGGGAGGCGGTAGAAGAGTGGCATGAAGAAGAGAGACAGAACGAGAGAGGCAGGATGGGAGAATGGATAAGAAGAGCAGGAAGGGGGGCGGTAGAAGAGTGGCATGAAGAAGAGAGACAGAACGAGAGATGCAGGATGGGAGAATGGACAAGAAGGGCAGGAAGGGAGGCGGTAGAAGAGTGGCATGAAGAAGAGAGACAGAGCGAGAGAGGCAAGATGAGAGTGATGGGATAGTTGAGAGAGGTAGAGCAGGGGAGGTGAGATGGGATAGGATTAGAAGGGAAAGGAAGGAAAGGGATGAGGCGGGATGGAAAGAGAAGGGCTGAGGAGGATGATGAGGCGGGATGGGGAGGAGGAGATCGAAAGTGTCAGACAGGATAAGAATAACAATATAAATGAAAAGAGATATGACAAAGATTTATGATTTCAAGGCCCTGAGCAATAAGGGCAAAGAGGTGGACTTCGCGCAGTATGAGGGCAAGGTCCTGATGGTGGTCAATACCGCATCGAAGTGTGGGTTCACTCCGCAGTATGACGGGCTGGAAGCCCTTTATCAGAAGTATAATGGGCAGGGATTCGAAATTGTGGGATTCCCTTGCGACCAGTTTGCCGGCCAGGAGCCCGGCTCCAACGAGGAGATTGCGGAGTTCTGCCGCATCAACCACGGCGTGACCTTCCAGTTGATGGCCAAGACCGATGTCAACGGCACCAATGCCGAGCCGATCTTCGAGTATCTGAAGGCCGCGGCACCTGCCGAGGAATACAACGGCCTTAAGGCCAAGGCCACCAGGGCCATGCTCAAGGGAATCAGCAAGAGTGTGGAGAAGGACAGCGACATCCTCTGGAATTTCACCAAGTTCCTCATCAACCGCGACGGCACCGTTGTCAAGCGCTACGCTCCCACCACCACTCCCGAGGACATCGAAAAGGACATTCAGGGAATGCTATGATAAAAGAGGAGTTCAAACTGGACAACCAGCTCTGTTTCAGGCTCTACACTGCCTCGAGGCTGTTGACACAGGCGTATAATCCGCTGCTCGCGGAGTATGGGCTGACCTACCCGCAGTACCTCGTCCTGCTGGTACTGTGGGAAAATGACGCCCAGCCGGTCAACGACATCGCCAAGCGGCTTTTCCTCGAGACCAACACCGTTACGCCCCTTCTCCAGAGGATGGAGAAGGAGGGCGTCCTCGTCCGCCGCAAGGGCGAGGCGGACGGTCGCCAGACCATAGTCTCCCTGACCCGGAAGGGCAGGGAGCTCCAGACGAAGCTGGCCGACGTGCCTTTTGCCGTCGGAAACGCCGTCGTCTGCGACAGCGTCAACCCAGCCACCGCTCCGGACCTTTTCCGTATGCTCGACGACATCATTGCAAAACTCAATAATCCCCAAACAACATGAAAACCAGACGTATTATCTCCCTCGCGGCGATGGCCGCCGCCCTTTTCTTCACCGCCTGCCAGTCCGGAAAGACTACCAAGGTGTATGACTTTACCGCTGTCGCCAACGACGGCTCTGAGGTGAATTTCTCCGACTACAAAGGCAAGGTCCTCCTCGTGGTAAACACCGCCTCCAAGTGCGGCTTCACTCCCCAGTACGACGGCCTCGAGGCCCTGTACGAGAAGTACAAGGACCAGGGTCTCGTCATCGTCGGTTTCCCCTGCGACCAGTTCGGTCACCAGGAGCCCGGCACCGCCGAGGAGATCGAGGAGTTCTGCCGCCTGAACTACGGCGTAACCTTCCCCCTGATGGACAAGATCGAGGTTAACGGCGACAACGCCCACCCCATCTACAAGTGGCTCTATTCCGAGAAGCCTTTCGCCGGCTTCGGCGAAGGTGAGACCGCCCAGCGTATGGGTCAGATGCTCGCCCGCATGGATCCCGACTACCTCTCCAACCCTGACATCAAGTGGAATTTCACCAAGTTCCTCGTCGACCGTAAGGGCAATGTCGTCGACCGCTTCGAGCCTATGGTGACCCCCGAGGAACTCGCTACCTATATTGAGGCACAACTGTAGGGCGTTTCTCTATTCGTTGATTTTTTGTAAATTCGCACATACAAGATATCAACCAACACAACCATAGATATGAGAAAGCTTATTGTCTTTACCATTGCCTTGGCTGCCATCCTGTGCTCATTCAGCGCGGGCGCGCAGCAGCCGCAGAGAAGGATTTCCCCCAATGACACCCTGAAGAGCGTAAGAGTGCTTCCCGACGGGACGACCGTCTTCAGCATCTACGCCCCGAAGGCGAGGACCGTCAGCCTTACGGGCGACATGATGCCCTATGGCCAGCCCGTCGTTCCCGTCGAGAGGAACGGCGTCTGGTCCTTCAGCATCCCGAACGTCAAGCCCGGTTCGTACAGGTACCATTTCGTGGTGGACGGCGTACAGGTCTATGACCCCAAGAGCCCTACGACCACGCAGAATACGGCCCTGGCCGTAGTGGAACCCAACGGAAAGGAATTCTTCTCCTACAATCCCAACATTCCGCACGGCGCCCTTGCGGTCCGCTCCTACTGGAGCAAGACCCTCGGCCGCACGCGGACGATGAGGGTATGGACCCCTGCGGGGTACGAGGCCGGCAAGGCGAAGCTCCCCGTCCTCTACCTCATCCACGGCGGCGGCGACACTGATGTCGCCTGGCCGACCGTCGGCTGCGCCGGCGACATCCTCGACAACCTCCTGGCCGAGGGCAAGATGGTCCCGATGATCGTCGTGATGCCAGACGGCTCCTGCGACATCTCGAGTTTCGAGAAGGACCTGATGAACGATATCATCCCCTTCATCGAGACCAACTACAGGGTCCTGGCGGACAAGGACCACAGGGCCGTGTCCGGCCTCTCGATGGGAGGCATCGAGACCCTCGAGGTCATCTTCCAGAATCCTGACAAGTTCGGTTATGTATGGTGTCTCTCCGGAGGCTTCAACCCCGGCGTAGACATCCAGAAGGAGGCAGAGAGGCTCAATGTCAGGGCCAACGCGGCCATCATCAACAAGAACTGCAAGGAGTTCGTGATGACCCAGGGAGGCAGGACCGATATCACCTACGTTTCGGGCGAAAGGGCCAACAAACTCTTCGACGAGGTCGGCCTGAAGTACGAGTATCAGGAAGTCGGCGAAGGACACACCTGGTACACCTGGAAGATCAACCTCTACGACGAGGCCCAGAGGCTCTTCAAGAAGAAATAATCAGAGGGCGTGGCCGCCGGACACCTTGATGACTTGTCCGGTCAGCATCCGCGCCTGCCCGCTGGCGAGAAATAGAATAGTCTCTGCAATGTCTTCCGGTCTGACCAATGAGCCCATTGGGATGACCGGAAGCACTGTTTTTTCCAGATCTTCGTCGATCCAGCCCGTCTGGGTGGGGCCGGGAGCGACGCTGTTCACTGTGATCCCGTACTTCGCCACCTCGAGGGCTATGCTGCGGGTGAGCGCTTCCAGCGTCGCCTTGCTGGCACCGTAAGTGATCTGGCCGGCAAATACTTGCGCGGCGTCGGTGGAGAGGAAGACGACCCTGCCGTAGTCGCCCCGGTGACGGACAAACTCCCTTGTCATCAGCAGGCTGCCCCGGACATTGACCGCAAACGTATCGTCGATGATGCTCCGGGTGATGCTCTCTATGGTGTCCAGGCCGTCCATATCGCAGTCCGCCGCATTGTTGACCAGGATGTCAACCTTGCCGAACCGCTCCAGGACTCTGCTGAAGATATCTTTCACGGCATCCTCGTCGGAAATGTCGCTCTCAATGACCAGGAAGTCGGCGCCCATCGCCTTGAGCCGGGCCTCCACGGCGTCGGCATTTCCGGCATTCGCCTGGAAATACCGGTCTGCGCCGTTCCGGCCGGCCTTCCCCTCGTCGAACGCCCGGGGGATGCGCTTGTACACCAAGGCCACCTTCGCCCCTTCGCGGGCGAAGGCCAGCGCCGTCGCCGCTCCGATCCCCTGCGGGTTGTTCGCCCCAGTGACCAGAGCCACCTTGTCCTTCAGTCCATAGTCGACCATAGTACTTGTCTTTAATGATTAACGCGCGTCGTAGTTCGTGCCGGTATAGAGGACTCTTTGCATTGTGCCACCTCGTTTCAAGAACAAATATACGATTTTGTTCCTAATTCGCGTGCTACGAGGCCCTTCGTGCCGCCCCGGTGTGCAAAATGGCCGTTTTTGCGCACGGGGAGGGTGGGGGCGAGGCAGTCTCGCATTATTTTTGCTCCCGTTAAGTGTGGATTAGCAAAATGAGCGATATGAGAAAGGCGATTCTGGTCCTGATGGTCGCGGGGGGCGTGGTGGCGTGCTCCCGCACCGGTGGCGTCGGCTTCCGGGAAGCTGAAGCGATGCTGGACAGTGCGCGGGTGCAGGAGGCCGAGTACGGGTTCGTGCCGGCGGCGGACGAGGAGGGGCTGGCCGAAGCGGCGGAGTATTTCGAGAAGAAGGGCTCCGCGGAGGAGCGGCTCGCCGCGTGGTCCTTGCTGGGCAAGGTACAGCTGGCGGATGACGCCCTGTACCGCGCGGTCGTCTCCTTCGAGCACGCGCTCGCAGCAGCGGGCGAGCTCAAGGACGACGGCGCCCGCGGCGAGATCTGCCGCCAGCTCGCGTACGCTTACAACGCCTCCGGCCAGCACGTCGCCGCGGCGCGCCAGCTTTACGAATCCTACCAGGCCTTCAACCGCGCCTCGATGGACGAGGAGAGCCGCAGGACGCTGCTCGAATACGGCCAGGCGTGGTACAACTTCGAACGATACGACGACGCTGCGTCCATTTTCAATACCGTGCTCGCAGAGTCAATCGAGGCGAAGGACACCTTGACCCAGGTCCGCTGTCTCCAGAACTACTCCGCGATGCTGGTGGAGATGGACCCTGTCGACCCCGCGCTTGCGCGGGATATGCTCGTCCGCGTGAGGGACGAGCTGCATTACCCGCTGGGCAGCGCGGACTGAGGAGTGTTGGCCTACGCGGCCGCCCTGATGGGCCAAGACGCCGAGGCGCAGCGCTGCCTCCTGCAAGCGCGCGCCCGCGTCGAGACGGTCTCCGACCGCAACAGGCTGCATTTCCGCGAATACCAGGTGGCTTCCCGCGCCGGCAGGACCGCCCAGGCGCTCCAGGCGCTGGAGAGGGTGACGGCCTCCGGCAACGAGGAGGACATCTCCGCCCTGCGGAGCGCTGTAACCCTGGCCCGCGAGGACTATCTCCAGGCCCGCGAGGCGCTCGCCTCCGCGCGGCTCCGGGCCCAGCGGCTGGGGCAGATCGCCCTGCTGCTACTGCTTATAGCCGTAGGCAGCACGGCGCTGTGGTATCTGCGCGCCCGCCGCATCGCCAACGAGAAGGCCCTGGCAGAGGAGCGGGCTGAGACCGAGCGCTACATCGGCATAGCCGAAGAGCTGCAGGCGCGGCTGGGAGAGACCTCCCGACGCCTGCGCGACACCGCCTCCGGCAAGAACGAGGTCCTGGAGCGTCTCTGCGAGCAGTATTACGTCTTCGAGGGCACGGACAAGCTTCAGAACAACCTCCTAAAGGAAGTCCGGCAGGCCGTCGAAGGACTCCGGAACGACAAGAAAGTCCAGGCACGCCTGGAACGCTCGGTAGACGCTTCGCGTGACGGGGCCGCTGCAAAACTGCGCGCCCAGCTCCCCAACTGCAAGGAGGAGGACGTCCGCCTCTTCGTCCTCGCGGCCTCCGGATTCAGCCGCACTGCGATGGCCACGCTGATGGACAAAGAAAAAGGGGTGATAAACAACCGCCTCTGGCGCCTCAAGGGGCGCATCGCGGACTCCGACGCCCCCGACAAGGACCTGCTTTTGAGCTGTCTGGAGTAGTTTTGTAAATCGTTGATTATCAATAGCTTAAGAGTCGCGAGATTTTTTCGCGACTCTTCTCTTTATATCTGTCTGATAATCAGTGAATTATAAACGCCTCGCGAGATTATTTACGCCCGCGATTTTTTGGAAAACGCCCGGACGCGTCCGTAACTTTGCACTGGACAAACTCAAACACAAAAAGTTATGGAAACGAAAAAATCTCCCAAGGCTTCCCTCGAAAGCAAGAGGGTACTTTTCACGGAGCTCGGGCTCATCCTTTCCCTGCTCGCCGTCTTCGGCGCCTTCTCCTACAGTTCCGCTGTCCACGAGACGGCAGACCTTCTGGATTCTTCTATGCCCATCGAAATAGTTGAAATGGTCCCTATCACTCAGGAAACGCCGCCCGAACCTCCCCAGGTTCCGGCCCTCCCGCAGCTCTCCGAAGTCCTTGAGATCGTCGACGACGACATCGAGACGGGGGAAATCATCAACTTCGATGACCTGGTAATAGATATCCCTGTATATGACTACCGAATTGAAGTCGTGGAAGAGCCGGTCGAAGAGGAGGAGATCCCCTTCGTGCTGGTGGAGCAGAAACCGACCTTCCAGGGCCAGGACGCCAATACCTTCAGCAGCTGGATAGGCCAGCACCTCATCTACCCCGAATTAGCCAAGGAATTGAACCTGCAAGGCCGCGTCACCATGCAGTTCACAGTGATGAAGGACGGCTCAGTGGGCAATATCAAGGTCGTGCGCGGCGTTG
Source organism: Bacteroidales bacterium (assembly GCA_017519865.1). GTDB lineage: Bacteria > Bacteroidota > Bacteroidia > Bacteroidales > UBA932 > Cryptobacteroides. The sequence goes on from JAFWRQ010000014.1 coordinate 191,913, forward strand.
ACCCGCTGCTGGACCAGGAAGCCCTGCGTGTAGTCGCCACCTCCCCGAAGTGGGAGCCCGGCCGTCAGCGCGAACGCGCCGTCAACGTCACCTACACCTTCCCCGTCATCTTCCGCCTCCGGTAGGGACGGGCATCAGCCCTGCTTTTCTACCCGAAGGGCGCCGTCGTCTTCAAGGACGATGGCGTCCCCTTCGTTTACGGACTCGAAACCATCGCCCGTATCGACCGACAACATCGTGAAACCCATGCAGAAGTACGGCGCCAGGACCCTGTCGCCGCACAACCGCTTCACTTCGTCGAAGTTCGTACCGGTATAGAAAACTCTTTGCATCGTGCGAGCTCGTTTCAAGAACAAATATACGGATTATGTTCCTAATTCGCGTGCTGCGAGGCCCTTCGAGCCGCCCCCGTGTGCAGAATCGCCGTTTTTGCACACGAAACCGCTATTTATGCCCCGCTGGTGTGCGAAAGAGCCGTTTTTGCACACGGGGAGGGAGTTGCCGACCGCGACGAGGGTCAGAGGCGGGGGGGGTAGGAACGGGGAAGGAGGTAGAGGATGACCTCGATCTGCTGCTCGGGGTGGACGTCGGGGTTTAGGCGCGAGATGCGCAGCTCGTAGGCGTCGCCGTGGCCCATGTGCCGCACCACGCCCTTGTGGGGACGCGGCCTTTCCACCCTGAATACCGGAGCATCGGACCGTCTGCATGATTGCCGCGCCAGGAATGTAGTGGAAGCGATAATGTGGCACGCCTATTCCAAGCAGAGTGACGGATACCAGTCCGCTGAAAGATTCTATAATCTGTCCAAGGAAGACCGCGACGCGGTAGTCCTCTTCATTGATTCCATCTGATGAAAAAGTTATGTAAATACCTGAGTTATGGATCGTTGGCTGCTGTCATCCTGGCTATGACGGCAGCCACTTTCCTGGAGAAGCTCAAGGGGGCGGAGACTGCCCTTGACACGGTCTATCACAGCGCCTGGTTCATGGCGCTGTGGGGTATTGCCGCCATATCCGGCATGGTTCTCCTGCTGAGCCGCGGTATGTCCCGCAAGGCTTTCACTGTGGGGATGCATGTGGCGTTCCTTCTGATCCTCGCAGGGGCGCTTGTGACGCATCTGACCGGAGAGAGCGGTTCCCTGTACCTCCGTACAGGTGAGGAGGCGACATCCTATGAGAAGGATAACGGGGAGACCGGACCTCTCGATTTCGGAATGCGTCTGGAGAGTTTTTCCATAGACTATTATACCGGGACGAAGCGGCCCAAGGATTACAGGAGCGAAGTGACCCTTCTCCCGGAAGGGGAGCATCGCACCATTTCGATGAACCACATCCTCAAGAAGAACGGATACCGCTTCTATCAGGCGGATTATGACGAAGACCTTCTCGGCAGCATTCTCGCCGTGAGCCACGACCCTTGGGGCGTCGGCATTACCTATGCAGGATACATCCTGCTGCTTGTGTGTATGGTGGGCTTTTTCTTCCAGAAGGGAACGGCATTCAAGGAATACTGCTCAAAGGTGCAGATTTCCCACGGCTTGAAAGTGGGACTTTACATAGTCGGCGCCTTGCTGTTGCTGGGATGCTTCTGGCTCATCTGCCGGAAGTGGATCTTCGAGCCTTTGCTTCCGGTGCTGCGTTCGCCCCTGCTGTGGATCCACGTCGTGAGCATGATCATCTGCTATACTATCTTTGCGCTGGTGGCCGTCATCGGTGTCGTAGGCCTTTTCCTGCGTGCTGAAAGCGCACGGGAGCGGCTTCAGACGATCAGCCTCATCGTGCTCTATCCGGCTGTGTTCCTTCTCGCCTTCGGAACTTTCCTGGGCGCCGTCTGGGCCAATATTTCCTGGGGCAGTTACTGGGCCTGGGATCCCAAGGAGACTTGGGCGCTGATCACGCTCCTGGTATACTCTTTCGCATTGCACGGAAAAAACCTGAAGGCATTCCAGCACCCCAGGTTCTTCCACGCTTTCTGCATTGTAGCATTCCTTTCGGTCTTGATAACCTATTTCGGAGTCAATCTGATCCTTGGAGGAATGCACTCTTACGCCTGATCGACAGGACCTTGCGCCCGTTTCCGGGCGTAGTATTCGCTGCGTTTGGGATTTTCCGGAAACCAGCCCTTGAGAACCCGTTTCTCCTGGGCTATTATTTCGCGTATGCCCCAGAAGCAGGAAAATGCCGCGGCGCCCAGGATGGTGGACCACAGCAGCCCCGTCACAAACAGCGACGCGACGGCAAACGCTGCTCCTACCAGCGCCAGAACCCACCAGCTCTGCTTGCCCCACTGATACTCCATCTTTATGACGACGGGGTGACACACCCCTATGATGAGGAACACGGCGGCTCCAACGACAATTCCTTCAAAGTTCATTGTTTACCTTTTCTTTTCGCGGCCCAAAGATAGTAAAAGTTCCCGTTTCCCCCAACCCGTAATAATGTCCGGGAGCGCAAATGTTGATGCGGTTTTTCATTCACAAGAAGAATTCGTACATTTGAAGATAGAATCAAATGACATCCCGATATGAAGAAGTTTTTGTTTGCCGGAGCCTTGGCCCTGCTCGTTTCCTGCGCAGGGGGCAAGTCCGATGTGGAAGTGATCACCGACTTTTATAAGGCCGTTCTGGGCGAAACCGAAATGACCGACGGTCTCCTTCAGGAGAGCCTGTCGCAGCCCGTCCTGGACGCACTCTGGGAGGCCGACTACGCCGATACCTATTCTTACTGGGCTTTCAGGACCGGTTGCCAGGACGGCCCCTCGCAGGAGTCGTCGCTGGAGGATGTCAAACCTCTGGGAGACGGTTGGTATCAGGTCACGTACTCAGACCTCGGCATCCCCGGCATCACGGATGTCAGGGTGGAGGACGGCAAGATCTGCGACTACCGTCCTTTCAGCGTGCCCTTCGAACTCGCGCACGGTTATTTCCTCCGCAATGACGTCCAGGGCGATGCCTGTCCGAAGAAGATTACCAACCAGGAGGAGCTTCTGCAGTACTTCGGTATGGCGGCGGTAATGGGAAAGAACGGGGAGCCGACGGCCATCGATTTCGATAAGTCCTTCGTCATCCCCGTAATCTATCCTGATACGGACCAGGAGACCTCCATCGTCGTTGACCGGTTCTGGCGTACGGGTCCGGAATCCCTCACTCTTTCAGTGAGTTCCATTGTCGCCGATGAGCACCTCAGTTTCACCATCCGCCCCGTCCAGCTCCTGATCGTCGACTCCTTCTACCGCGACTTCACCCTCGACTACCATCAGGACTGAAGTAGTCACTTAGACTATCTGATGAAGTGTGTGCGCTCGGCGGGCTCGCCGCCGCGCCCGGGCGCGGGTTTGCCATCTGTGGCTTTCAGAAGCCACGCCATGTTGTTGGCGAGGGTGCGCATGGTCTGGAGGCCTTCCTTGTCCAGTGAGGCCTCACCCGCTTCGCGGCCGTAGACGATATTCCAGTATTGCGATGCCACGACGGGCATGTTCATCATCAGGAAGGGCATGCTCAACGTTTCGAAGGACGCTGAGGCGCCGCCGCGGCGGCAGACCGCGACTGCCGCGGCGGGCTTGCCGGCGATGCTGGCTCCGTTGGAGTAGAACGCCCTCTGGATAATACTCAGTAATGCTCCGTTGGGCTGGCCGTAATAGACGGGAGAGCCCACGATCAGCGCGTCTGCCCCGGCGAATCTTTCGCTGATACTGTTGCAGACGTCGTCGTCGAAGATGCACCTGGCATTGTTGGACGCGCAGCGTCCGCAGGCGATGCAGCCCCGGACCGGTTTGTTGCCGATCCAGACAATCTCGCTCTCGATTCCGTTCTTCTCCAGTTGCTTCGCAATCTCGCCCAGGGCTATTGCGGTGTTGCCCTTAGCATGCGGGCTGCCGTTTATCATCAGTACTTTCATGGTTGTTTCTATGTTGGTTGGTTTGTATTGCTGTGGTTGCTAACGCTCAAAGGGGTCGCCCTTCGGGGACTGGCTGACCACCCAACGTAACGCGTTGACGAATAGGAGATTCTGAGTGGCGTCGCTGAAGCAGCGGTCGCCGTGTCCCATATTGATGTAGGCCATGCGGTAGTTCCTGTTGGTCCAGACCACCGGGAAGTCGCCGCCGAAGACGATGTCTTTAAGGCCCATCGGGAAATTCTTCTGTGAGAGGCTCACGAGCACCTGCACGTCGGGGTTCGAGCGCGGGTCCGGCTGCCACTGGTAGAACTCCGTCTCCGGGACGACGAACTCGTCCGGAAGGTTGCGGGTCACCGGATGGTCATGGCCCTCGACCTCTACCAGACCCGGTTGCGGAGGCCAGTTGTTGCAGAGGAAACTCACTCCGCCCAGGAAATTGCGGAACCAGTCCCAGCCCGTCGAACGGTCGTTATAGCTTGCGGCATGGAAGCCGAGCCAGCCGCCGCCGTTATCCATATACTCTTCGAAGGCCTTGCGGTCCCTGGCCGAAGACGGAGCGGCATCCGGCATAATGATGATGTCGTACTGGGACAGGTCACCCTGCGCCAGGAGGTCCTGGCTCACGTCCATTATCCATCCTTCGCCGTAAGTCAGCCGATGGAAGAACTCCACGGCTTGATGTGAAAACTGCTGGTGGGCCTCCTCCACCCGGTCGGAATAGTAAAGCAGCGCCTTGAAGCGCGGCGTGCTGCCGGCATAGCTTGCCGGGCGCACATCGGCGGCGGACACGAAAGGCGCGGCCGGTGCCTGCGCGCCTTTCTGCGCACCGCCGCCGCACGCGGCCAGCAGCAGCACGCCCGCCAGGGCTGTCAAAAGTCGAAAGCGTTTCATAATGCTGTTCTTTGTGACGGTATAGGACTATTTCTCCTTGACCCGTTTGCCGCTGATGTGCTCGACCTCGAAGTCGAGCACTGCTGCTCTCGGGCCGTTTTTCATCATATCTGAGTCGATGTCATATCCTTCTGGGAAGTATTTGGCACCGAACTGGCGGAGCCTGGCCGTATGCTCGGCCTCATCAGTGACGACCCGTACCCGGCCGAAGCAGATGACGCTCTTCACGTGGTACCACCAGTCGTTCTCCTCCTTTATAGGTTCGTCGACCACAGTGAAGCAAGCCTTGTCGCAAGCTTTGATAGCATCCATCTTGTGCCCCTCCAGGGCGCAGTGGAACCAGATATGGCCGTCTGCATAGAGAAAATTGACAGGCAGCGCATAGGGATATCCGCCATCGCCGATGACGGACAGGAAGCCCCTGTATGCCCGGGTCAATATCTCCTGGCACTCCTGTTCTGGAAGCGCCTGCTTGAACCGCCTCATCGGGCGGAAGGTCGTGGATGCATCGATGCTCATGGTATTGGTTATTAGAAGGTAAGGACAAATATAGGAATATTCTTCCGAATCCCCCTTATTTGCAATATGCCGCGCCGTCAACGTCAGCTACACGTTCCCGGTGATCTTCACGCTCCGCTAGCTGCGCTGATAAGTAAGTTGGGGAAAAGTCGCATTAGTTGGATAATTGTCATTTAATGCTTAAATTGTCAAGAATCTTTGAATTAACAGAGTAAATGCTCAGAACCACTATGAGGAAATCCTTTTTTGCGGCCGTTGCAGCCTGCCTGACCATCCTTACATCCTGCGGAGTATCGAATGTCCGCCATACCGGAGATCTTACGGGGTCCATTTACGGCATCTGGGCATTGGATTCCAAGGCCGTCGTTCCCGCAAATGTAACCGGAAACCGGAATCAGGTCGATTATTCCGGCGTCCATTTCTATCTTTCATTGAGCGAGCCGCGCATCGCCCTTGCCAAGAAGGGCAGTTTCACGCAACTTGACCTCAAGGATGTGGATGTCGACGGCTCACAGTTCTCTTACAACGCTTCCAAAAAGCAGATCAGTTTCACGAAGACGCTCTGGCTCACGCAGGGCCTCAACTATGAGATGCGCCTGTCAGGGACATACAATGTCCTGGAGATGAGCCGCTCCAGGCTGGTCATCCAGAAGGAATCCCTTGGCGTCAAGACCATCTACACCTTCCGCCGGTACAGATAGCCATCCCCGGCACCATAACGTAAATAACTGTTGAAAATGGATACTTCAGATATCCTTCTCAAGGTCCGTGACGGCGAAATGTCGGTTGCCGAGGCAGAGGAGGCTGTGGAGAAGGCTCTCAAGGCAGTGCATATGGAAGCCCATGGCCTTGAGCTTCCGTTGTCTTTTTCGCGGCAGATTCTCTAGCGCCCGGCGATAGAAACTGACACCGCCTATCGTCCCTGGACTGTTGCGGCAGACGGATAGAGCACGACCCTCACCGCGCCTACGCCGTTGATCCCGACCCTGTTCTCGTCGCCGTTGAGCCTGCGTCCCGGAACCCATTTACCCTTTACGAAGGTACCTTCTTCGATGGCGTCGGTGAAGATCCTTGTTTGAGCGTCGGCGTCCTTCGGGGCGAACGAGAATGATACGTTGATACCGACGATATAGAACTCATCCGGCGAAGTCTGGAGAATAAGGGCTCCTGACTGGGCCTGCTGCTGGGAGGCAGCAGCCAGCTGCGCGTTCTCCCTGGCCATTTGGGCTGCGCCCTGGCCATAGTTGAAGGCGCGCTGGTTCCTGACTGAAGAGCGTGCGGTGAGTATATAGTCTCCCATCTGGACTGAAGGGCTTGCATTCTCCTCCGTCACCCTAAGGCCGCGGAGCTTGTCTGAGCCGTAGTTCCGGATGATCATCTGGTCCATTCCGGACAGGATCTTATAGCATTTGGCAAGATTCTCGAAATCAGCGGAGTACTCTCCGGTTGCGTTCTGCGCACCGTCAAAACCGAACGGTGCAAATCCGAGGGCGTCATATTCACCATAGGCGTATAGGGCCTTGGAAACGTCCACCCTGCACTCGGGGATGAATATGGGATTGTTGCTCAGGGCGAACTGGCTGAGAACCCACTCGTATTCGCTGATGTAGATGTCGGGCGCGGTGAAATCCACCGCAGGCGCAGCGGCCCTCCAGACGTCGATCACCTCCGGAAGCGGGCTCCCTGAAGGGAACTGTCCGGGATTGATCATCCCGGGCTGGCGGAGCCAGTTGTTGACATACATTGGAATATCGTGGGCGGCCTTTCCTGCGGCCGTGATCTCGTTCACATACTTGGCATAGTGGTAGGCCTGGAATATCTCCTCGGTATAGTACGGATAGTCGGTGAGGATGTCTTCAGCCGTGGTGTGACTCGTGCCGAATACCTCCTCCCAGGTGCCGGACATCTTGTAGCCGTTCTCGCCCCAGACCCTTTCAAGTTCCGGGAAGAGCTGTCCCTTATGGCTTGAGAGATATTCCATAAGGTCGGAGGGAACCTGGCCCTCCCAGGCCTCCTGGGCTGCAGGGGAGAAGTCCCTCACGGAACCGAGGATGCCCATCTCGTTCTCCACCTGCATCATGATCACGGTGTAGTCCCTGTCAATCTCATTGATATGCTGCATCAGCGCTGCAAACGCGTCCCTGTCCGCCTTTAGGGATTCCTGGCCGAAGGTGGACAGCACGTTGAGGAACCCGCCGTCCTGGGTCTGTACCAGGGGATAGGTGACGGGATTGCGCTTGATATAACTTGGCGCATAGGTGGAGTTACCGTTCTTCCAGCTGGCAAACCAGATCATGACCACCTTGAGACCGTTCTTGCGTGCGCTGCGTATCACGTGGTCGACGGAGGTGAAATCGTAATGGCCGGGCTCGTCCTCGATCACATCCCACGAGCAGGAGGCGATCACCGTATTGAAATTGGCGTATCTCATCTGCTCCCATACCCCGATGCTCTCCATATAGCTTTCAGATGTGCTTGTGGAGTTGTGCAGTTCTCCGGTCAACATCAGGAATGGCTTTCCGTTTACCTCAAAATGTGTAATCCCGTCCTCCTGGACGAGGGCAGGCTTGACAGAAGTGTTCTCGAACACCTCAGAACAGCCCTGAAACATGAAAAGGCAGGCCGCCAGGCCGATGGCAGTAAGCGAAGATAAGAGGGTCCTCATATCCGTGTCATTAATTACGATTTGGTGTCGTAAAGATAAACATTTTTCCTCAACGATAAAAGCGTGGATTTGCTAAGGATGGAAATAATGTGTAGATTCGTGTCCGATAACTATTGCCAAGATACTAACCACGCTATATGAAACAGACAGGTTTTTTCAAGTCTGCAGCCTTGTGTGCGGTCGCACTGTTCTGCAGCGTTTTTGCCGATGCCCAGACGAAGGCTCCGGGCGACCTTCTGGACAAAACCGACTTTGAGATGGAGATCGGCGGCAAGCCGGTTTCCCTCTACACCATCACGAACGGAAGGATTACCGCCCAGATCACTAATTACGCAGGTTACATCGTGGGTATATACGCACCTGACAAGGACGGGAACTACACAAATGTTGTCGGCCACAACGACAACATCCAGCAGTACCAGTCTTTCGGCCGCAATCCCACGGGAGCGGCCCTCGGCCGCTATGCCAACCGCATCGGGAATGCATCGTTCACCCTGGATGGTGTCAAATATGAAGTGACCAGGAACAATGGCGCTCACTCCCTGCACGGAGGGTCGAAAGGTTTCGACCGCACCGTTTGGGATGTCGAGGAGGTTACCGAACGCTCGGTCGTCCTCAGTTGCGTCCTAGAGGACGGCCTGGATGGATTCCCCGGGACCCTTAAGACATTCCTCACTTTCTCCGTCACCGATGACGACGGCGTCTCGATCGAATACAGGGCGACGACCGATAAACCTACGGTCTGCAACCTGTCGCATCACGTCTATTTCAATCTCAACGGATTCCCGGCGGAAAACGTCCTGGACCACGTCGTCTGCATAAATGCCGATGCCATTACCGAGGTCGATGATGGCCTTATCCCTACGGGAAAACTTTTGCCCGTGGAGGGTACTGCGTATGATTTCCGTACGCCGGTCAAACTCGGCGACAGGCAGGTCGCCGCGCCGGCCGGGCGCGGTGCCTTCGGCCCCGGCGCCCAGCCCGCTCCCGTCCCTGACGGGATGGTCCGCAGCTACGACCAGAACTACTGCCTGAACCATACCGCTGCCGGCAAGGTTGAGGTCGTGGCTTCCGTCTATTCCCCGGCTTCCGGCCGTTTCCTTGAGGTACTCAACGACCAGCCCGGTCTCCAGTTCTTCACAGGAGGCCGCGTGGCTTTCGCCATGGAGTCCCAACTGTACCCGGACACCCCCAACCATCCGGAATTTCCCGGCACCGCAACCCTTCGCCCCGGCGAAACCTATCACCATACCGTCATCTACCGGTTCTCGACAAAGTAGGAAGATTTGGATTTGAACGACTAATTGTGTAATTTGCATCGTTTTAATCACACAATTGATAACCGGATAATGCCGTTTCGCTTTCGATATGGACGAAGTGAAAGTAATCGAGATCAAGAAAAGCATCTTCGCCGAGAATGACAAAGACGCCGACGCACTCCGTAAGGAGTTGAAGGATAGAGGGGTATATCTGTTGAACCTGATGTCGTCGCCCGGAAGCGGGAAAACGACCACCCTGATAAAGACCATCAACCTTCTCAAGGATAAACTCCGGATCGCCGTGATGGAGGCGGACATCGACAGCGACGTCGATGCGGTCAAGATCAAGGACGCGACCGGTATCAAGTCCATCCAACTGCATACCGGCGGCATGTGCCACCTGGATGCAGAGATGACCCGCCAGGGCCTGGACGGCCTCGTTCTCCAGGACTGCGACCTTGTCGTCCTGGAGAACGTCGGCAACCTGGTCTGCCCTGCCGAGTTCGACACCGGCAGTTGCCGGAACGCCATGATCCTCTCCGTTCCGGAAGGGGATGACAAGCCTCTCAAATATCCCCTGATGTTCTCCGTCTGCGACGTCGTCATCATCAACAAGACCGACGTGCTTCCGTATTTCGATTTCGACATGGAGAAATGCCGGGAGTACATCCGCATGCGCAATCCCCACGCCAGGGTATTCCCCATCTGCGCCCGTACGGGCGAGGGGGTCGATGCCTTCGCGGAATGGCTTCTGGCCGAGGTCAGGTCCTGGAAACAATAAACGACCGTCATATGCCCGAAATGTCAACCAAGTTCGTCCCCAAGCACAAAGGGGATAAGAACCCCAATCCGAAACTCCTCAAGTTCGTCCGCCACGTCACGGACCGCATTCCCGGAAAGATCAAGATGACCACGGACGCCCCGGAATACTGGGGCCTCGCCTGTCTATTCGAGGACGAGATGGATGCGGTCACCCGCGAAGCGGCCCTGGACCTGCTCCTGGACATGTTGCCCGGCAATTTCTTCAAGGTCCGCGAACACAGGCCCTACGCCCTCCTGCACCAGTGGAATGCCGCGAAGCACTACACCCCGGATGACAAGTCCTTCGACGAACTGCTGGATAAACTCGCCTATCTCGGAATGCTCGAGTACGACTATGGCGCCAAATACACCGACGACGGCCCCGTCCCCGGAACTACGTACAACCGTGAAGACCGCATCTATTGGGTCCCGATGTTCGTCCCCGGCTCGGCGGAATACACCAACATGAACACGGAGTTGATGGACCGCCACCCGGAGTTGGCGATGTTCTTCGAGCGTATGACTTTCCTCCCGCTGGAGAAAGTCACCCCGATGGTCCCTATGGGCGGCTCAGGTATCGGAATGCATGTGATTCCGGTGGAAAAGGCCATCTCCATGGAGAACCAGTCGGTTGACATAGAGCATATTTCATATTGGCTGAAGAAATACGAAGGCCATATCGGCGTAGGCATCTGCTCGTGCCGTTACGGCCGCAAGAAACTGGACGAAGGCTGCGCCGATGACTACCGCGACTGGTGCATAGGCGTAGGCGACATGGCTGATTACCTCAGGGAGACCGGACGCGGCCACGACATCACTTATGACGAGGCGATGGCCATCCTCAAGAAGGCCGAGGACCACGGCTTCGTCCACCAGATCACCAATATCGACGGTGAGGGCAAGATCTTCGCCATCTGCAACTGCAACGTCAAGATTTGTAACGCCCTGCGCACCTCGCAACTCTTCAATACCCCCAACCTGTCGCGCAGCGCCTATGTCGCCGAAGTGGACCCGAAGAACTGCGTCGCCTGCGGCCGTTGCGTAGAGTACTGCCCCGCAGGCGCCGTCAAGCTCGGCCAGAAACTCTGTACCAAGAACGGTCCCGTGAAGTATCCCAAGCACGAACTTCCCGACTCGACGAAATGGGGCGAGCACAAATGGACCGAGGACTATCGGGATAAGAACCGCATCAACTGCTATGAGACCGGTACCTCGCCCTGCAAGACAGCCTGCCCGGCCCATATCGCCGTCCAGGGCTATCTGAAAAAGGCCGCCGAAGGCAAATACACGGAAGCGCTCGAGCTTATCAAGCGCGAGAATCCGTTCCCTGCCGTGTGTGGCCGCATCTGCAACAGGCGTTGCGAAGACGCCTGCACACGCGGCACCATCGACCAGCCTATCGCCATAGACGCCGTCAAGAAATTCATCGCCGAGCAGGACCTCAAGGCGGAGACCCGCTTCGTCCCCGAGGTGAATACCTGCTCCAACGTCCTGGACCGCTGGCCGGAGAAGATCGCCGTCATTGGCGGTGGCCCTGCCGGCCTCAGCTGCGCCAACTATCTGGCCACCATGGGCTACAGGCCGACGGTATTCGAGAAGAATGAGGAGCCCGGCGGAATGCTCCGCTACGGCATCCCTTCATACAAGCTTGAAAAGGATGTCATCGCGGCCGAAATCGACATCATGAAGGAGATTGGAGTTGAGATCCGCACGGGGGTCGAGGTCGGCAAGGACGTCAGCATCGCGCAGTTGCGCGAGCAGGGCTACAAGGCCTTCTACGTGGCCATAGGCTGCCAGGGAGGCCGGCTGCCGGGCATTCCCGGCGAGGCCCTGCCCGGCACGACGACCGCCATCGACTTCCTTCACGACGCCAATACCGGCAAGGTGAAGGTTGCCGGCAATGTCGTAGTCGTCGGCGGTGGAAACGTCGCCATCGACGCGGCGCGCGTGGCGAAGCGCAGCGGCGCGTCCTCGGTCACGATGCTGTCGCTCGAGACCGAGGACATCATGCCCGCTTCGCTCGAGGAGCGCACCGAGGCCCGGGAGGACGGGGTAGTCCTGAACCCCGGCTGGGGCCCGAAGGAGGTCCTCGGCGACGGCAAGGTCACGGGCATCGTCTTCAAGAGATGTACGTCCGTGTTCGACGCGGACCATAGGTTTGCACCGGAATATGATGAGAACGAACTCATCACCCTCGATGCCGACATGGTCATCTTCGCCATCGGTCAGACCGTGGTGCTGAAGGATCTCCTGAAAGACACCAAGGTGGAGTTCTTCCGTGGGGTATATCCCATTGCGGACAAACTCACCTACCAGACTGCGGAGGAGGACATATTCGTGGGCGGCGACGTGTTCACCGGCCCGAAGTTCGCCATCGATGCGATTGCGGCCGGCAAGGAAGCGGCCGAGTCGCTGCACAGGTATGTGCAGCACGGCCACATGACCATCGGCCGCAACCGCCGCGACTTCATAGAACTCGACAAGTCCGACATCGTGGTCGAGTCCTACGACAACTCCTCGCGTCAGGATCCCGGCGTGACGCCGGCCAAGGATCCCTTCCGCGAGTACCACAACACCCTCACCGAGGAGCAGGTCCGTCGGGAAACAGCGCGCTGCCTCTCCTGCGGTGCATCCGTCGTGGACGAGAACAAGTGCATAGGCTGCGGCGTCTGCACCACGAAGTGTGGTTTCGACGCCATCCATCTGCACCGCGTGCATCCGGAGGCCAGCCACCTCGTCACCTCCGAGGACAAGTTCAGCGGCATCCTCCCGTATATGCTCAAGCGTACCGGCCGCATTATCTTCAACAAGAAATAGGATGCACGAACTGGGGATCGTTTTCTACATCATCCGCGACGTGAAGCAGGCGGCGGAGGAGAACGGCGTAAGCCGTGTGTCCGCCTTGGTGATGAACATCGGTGAAGTCTCCACCGTCGTGCCGGAGTACCTCATCGACTGCTGGCGCTGGGCTGCCGACAAGGAGGACCTTTTGCGGGGGAGTGAACTCCGCATCAACACCATCCCTGCCGTGACATTCTGCGAGACCTGCGGAAAGGAATACGAAACCGTCCCCAACGGAAAGACCTGCCCGTTCTGCGGCAGCGGGAATACCTGGCTGCTGCGCGGAAACGAAGTGGAAATCAAGGAAATAGAAGTACCGTCATAATTATTAATAACTAAAACTAAACACAATGTTCTTCCAAGTCTATGGCGAACACGCTTTCGCCCAGTGGGGGATGCTTCTGGTCGTGCTTCTCGGCCTCATCCTCCTGAATGAGTTCGCACGCCGGACCAAGGCCGGCGGCATCATCACATTCCTGGCCATCCCGCTGGCCCTGACCATCTACTTCCTCGCCATCTGGATCGGCGTAAGGACCGGAAAGCAGTGGGCGCTGGAGAACCAGACCCACGTCTATATGCAGGGCTGGTTCCACTATGCCAAACTCTACGCGGCCACGGCCGGCTGTATCGGCTTCATGATGATCAAGTACAAATGGGGCATCGGCGCCAAGCACTGGTTCAAACCCTTCCCGTTCATCATCGTGGCCATCAACATCCTCATCGCCTGTGTATCGGA
>JAFWRQ010000015.1 GCA_017519865.1 Bacteroidales bacterium
GATTGAATCTCTCTCCACAAAATAGAATTGCAGATAGAATCGGTGTCAATTCATCCCTTGTGCGAACTACGCGGTAAGTTCTTGGTACAGCTTAAAGAGGCGAGCGACAAGCTCGCTCTCAGTAGCGTCTTTTGGGAAACCATAAGCCTCTAGAACGGCGGCATCGTTAGCACGGTAAGCCTCCGATTAAAGACGACTTGATTATTTGATTTCAAGTTGGAGGCAATTTGGCCAAGTTGGCTAAAGTTGGTCCAAGTTGGTTCTAGTTGGATTTCTTTGCCCACTTGTCAGGAAGGAGTTCCCGGAGGGCTTCACGGTTGTTTTCATTGCCGGGGATCCGCAGCAGCACGTCCTCCATCCATTCGCGGGGATCCACGCCCCTTGACTTGCAGGTGTCCACCAGGGAGTAGACGATGGCCGCGCGGACGGCGGCATCGTGGTTCCCGCAGAACAGGAAGTTCTTCCGGCCCAGGGCAAGCGGCCTGATGGCATTCTCCACGAGGTTGTTGTCGATGCAGAAGCGTCCGTCGTTCACATAGCGGCTCAGCCTGGGAAGCAGCGGCAGCGTATAGCTGATGGCCTTCCCGATGCGGCTGTTCTGCGATGTCCTCCCGGCGGTCTCGTACATCCACTTCTCGAACTGACGGATCACGGGATAGGACTCCTGCTGGCGCTTGTCCTTCAAGGCGTCGCCGGTGATGCCGGCTTCCTTTGCCTCGTTCTCTATGTGATAGAGTTTGTTGATATAGGTCAGGGCCTCGCTGGCAGTACGCTTGTCCTCGTCCAGGGCGTCCGACCACTTGCGCCGGGCGTGCGCCCAGCAGCCGATGACCTGGATGTGGGGATCGTTCTCAAACTGGTCATAGGCACCGTAGCCATCCGCCTGGATCGTGCCGCGGTATCCGCGCAGGATCCTTCTCGCCGTCTCGTGGGAACGGGAACCCATGTCGTAAAGGAACGCCACGAGATTGTCTTCCACGGCACGCGTACACCACATGTAGCCCTTCGCCGCACGGTGTTTCTCATTGTCTATGACAGGCAATGTACTTTCGTCCACTTGTATGTAGTCTCTTGACAGCACTTCTCGCTTGAGGATGTCGTACAGCAGCTTGAGTTTCTCACATGTGGCGGCGTACCAGTCGTTCATCGTCGAGTCGCTTATCCGTACGCCCAGCTCCTTGTACTTCTGTATCACCCGGTAGAACGGCATGTGGTAGAGGAACTTCTCCAGGATGATGTCCGCAAGGAGGCTTTCCGAAGCCATACATTTGGGCAGCGGCATCACCGGGAGCGGAGCGAGTTCGAACGGTCGCCTGTCGGGATCCTTTATCTGGAGGCTTGACTTCAGCACCAGCTTGTGGCGGATGATGCGACGGACGTATATCTGTGCGGGGACTATGACCAACGTATCCGTAACCTCGGGCTCCAGTTCCGTATATTCATCGCGGTTCTCAACTTCGGGATAGATGTGCTCCTCGCGGATTTCCAGGCCGGCCGTGTCTATCGCCCTGCGCGGCTTCCGATCAAAAGCCCTGACTTGTATGAGTCTGGTTTCTTCCTCTTCGTTCTTCTTCGCCTCCGCGTCCAGAGCCGCGCGCTCTTCGTCGGTGAGTGGGTCGTCGAACAGGCCGGGCTCGCCGAGGACTGCGGGGTCGAGCGGAAGGTTCTTCTCGCTCATCTTTCCGAACATCTTCTTGCGCAGCCAGTACAGCTGGTCCTCAAGGCTGGCGACCTTGTTGCGGAGCCGCTCGATTTCGGCCGCCTGCGCTGCGATTATTTCCTGTTCGGATGCCATCTTTTTCGCTCACTTTCAACAATTTAAAGTTACGAAAAAACGGCCATATATGCAAGCCCAAGGGCGTTTTTCTTTTGACTTTTCTTCAGTTTTTCCAAAGGTTTCTCAACCCTTCCAGGCGGGCCTGGCGGCTGTCCGGATCCGCCATGATTCCCTCCACCATCTTGAGAAGATCCTCCCATCTTATGCTGCTCGAGACGACGTCTTTCGACCCGGGTATCGGCATCCCGAACGTTCCGCGGTCCAGCATCTTCGCGTAGATGACCATACCTCCCGTCTCGTAGTGAAGCAGCTTGATACGGTTGCGCCGCTTGTTCACGAACACGTACACGTCACCGTTCACCGGGTCGCCGCCGATCTTGTTCCGGACCAGACCGCTCAGCGTATGGAAGCTCTTCCTCATGTCAGTCGGCTCGCTGTAGAGCCAGTAGCGCAACCCGCGGTCCAGGTTAAACATGGGTGGACGACGCTATGATGATATCCTTCAACTCGCGGCCCGTCAGGTTGCCGCTGATCCGCATCATCGTGCCTGTGGGAGTACGGAGCTCGATGGTCACTGCCACCGCACTCTGTTCCGCATTCTTTTGCTTCCCGCTTCGTGACCTTGCCGGCTTGATCGGGTCAGGAAGGAACGTTCCTCCGGATACCAGCTGCAGGAACTCTCCGGCGTTTTCCCCTTCCTGCTTCGGAGCGTATTTGCGTTTGGCGTCGTAAAAGCTCCAGGCATTTATCCCCAGCTCGGCAAGACGCTGTTTGTAACTGACTTTGTTCTCTTCGCAATAGGCCACCACTTCGGCGACTTCTTCCTTTGTCATCATGGCTTTCCCTTTTTGATGCAAAGGTAGCGACTGCCTGGCAGTCCTAATAGACGTGGTTTATCGGATGCTTACTTTCCTTCTCCAGCTTCTGTTTGATGAACTGTTCGCGCTCCAGATGGTCCAGCCCGGTCTCAGACTTCTTCTGCCCGCGCTCCATGTCCAATGCCTCGGCGACCATGTCCTGCATCTCGGACATGTCGTCGGCATTGAGTTTGATGGATTTTCCGATCTTCCAGTCCATCCAGTCCCAGATGATATGGGCGTGGTAGTTCGGCACCCAAGTATTCTCGTCGGCGGGATCCTCGTAGTGCCCCTCGTCCCTGTGCAGGTGGACCTGGAGAGCCTTGATGCCCC
>JAFWRQ010000016.1 GCA_017519865.1 Bacteroidales bacterium
GCGCGATGCGCCCACGCCCACGAACATCTCGACGAAGTCGGAGCCGGAAATGGAGAAGAACGGAACGTTGGCTTCGCCGGCCACTGCCTTGGCGAGAAGCGTCTTGCCCGTGCCGGGAGGGCCTACGAGGAGGGCTCCCTTGGGGATCTTTCCGCCGAGGGCGGTATACTTCCGGGGATTCTTGAGGAAGTCGACGATCTCCATCACTTCCTCCTTGGCTCCGTACAGGCCGGCTACATCCTTGAAGGTGACGTTGTTGGTGCCTTTCTCGGCGAGCTTGCCGGTGGACTTGCCGACATTGAAGATGCCGCCGCCTCCGGCTCCGCCGCCGCCCATGTTGCGGCTCATGCCGCGGAACATGAACACCCACATGAGAATGAGCAGGAGCGGGAAGATGATCCACTCGAGGATGTCAACCCAGGCCTTGGATTCATTCTCCATTATGATCTTGACCTGGTCGTCGGCAGGCAGCTCTGCATTGAGTTCGCCAAACTCTTTCTCGGCATCGAAACGTGCCGAGACCAGGAAGGTGAAATGAGGTGAGCGGGCGGGGACCTCGCCGCCGGGATACTTGTCGGAATATTTCGCCAGGCGGTCGGGCTTGACGGTGATCGTGCCCTTGTAGTCGTTGCGGACGAAATGGATCTCCTTGATGTCTCCTGCCCTGAAGATGGACTGGACCTCGGCCCATTCGATCTTGGCCGGCGGAGTGCCGTTCTGGCTGAAGAGCATCCAGCCGATGGCGAATATCAGCAGGAGGTAGAACCATGAGAAATTGATCCTCACGCGGACCATTTTCCGCTTAGGGTCCTTTCCGTCCTGGCCGTTGCTGTTATTGTTGTTGGTATTCTCTGCCATTGTAAGGGTTTATTCTTCTTCTGCCGCATTCTTTGCGGACGGACGTTTCCTTTCCTTGTAGACCTTCTTCGGGGCATCTGCCCAGAGATCCTCCAGCCGGTAGAACTCGCGGTATTGTGTGAGGAAAACGTGTACGACGATGTGTCCGTAGTCGAGGATGATCCAGAAATTGTTCTCGAGCCCCTGGGTCCTGAGAGGTTTCATCCCGAGCTCTTCCCGGGCCATCTTCATGATGTTGTCTGCGACCGCACCGACATTGGTGGTGGAGTCTCCGTTGCAGATCACGAAATAGTCGGCGATCGAACTGCCGACGGGCCTGAGGTCGAGCGATACGACGTTCTGTCCTTTCTTGTCAAGGATGGCATCGGCGATGACGCGAAGGTCGTGTGTAATCATATAATGTTGAAAAGTGTTAAATTTGCAAACAAATATAATACAAAAAATCCACCAATGGAAAAACTGACTGACATAAGATGGTACGATAGTGTCGAATCGACCAATGACGAGGCCAGGAGGCTGCTTTGCGAGCTTGACAATTTGTCAGTCATAGCGGCCAGATGTCAGACTGCCGGACGCGGTCAGGGGGACCACAAGTGGCACAGCCGGCCCGGCGAGAACCTCACTTTCAGTGTCGTCCTCAAGTTCGGCGGCGAAGGGGCGCTGGCCCCGCTGGCCGCCCGCGACGCGCTTCTCATCACCGAGACCGTAACCCTCGCACTCCGGCTCTATCTTGCTGATGAAGGAGTGAAGGCACGGATAAAATGGCCGAACGACATCTATGTCGGCGACCTCAAGGTCTGCGGCATATTGATAGAGAACGTGCTTCACGGGCAGGAGGTCGCATCCAGCATCATCGGCATAGGCCTCAATCTCAACCAGACGGTTTTTCCCGAGGATATCCCCAACCCCACTTCCCTGTCCCTCCTAACCGGCAGGCGGTACGACCCGGAAAGGGAACTCGTGCGCTTCCATGGCATACTGGCCGACTGCGCAGAAAAAACAAATACCGCCGAGGGCCGGCGGTATCTTGACGGGATATTCAACGAATATATGTTCAGGCTCCCTTGATGGCCTTGACCGCCTTCACGGGGTCAGGACTCTTGAAGACTGCGCTTCCGGCGACGATGATGTCGACGCCGGCCCCGTAAAGGGCTGCGGCGTTGGACAGGTCGGCGCCGCCGTCTATCTGCACCAGGCAGTCCAGTCCCCTCCGGGCGATTTCAGCCTTTACTGCCTTGACGCGAGAATAAGTCTCCTCGATGAACTTCTGTCCTCCGAATCCGGCGAAGACGGACATCACCAGGATGTAGTCAGCGTGCCCGAGATACGGGAATACGTCCTCGACAGGGATGTCAGGGTTGATGGCCAGTCCGGCTTTCATACCGAGGCTGCGCACCTGGTCAAGCAGCTTTGCCGGGCTCCTGCGGGCCTTGCGTGCTGCCTCCAGGTGGAATGACAGCATGCTGCATCCCGCCTTGGCGCAACGCTCGAAATACTTCTGGGGATTGATTATCATCAGATGGGCGTCCATCGGCTTGACGGCGATCTTGGCAACGGCGTCGATGACGGAGAAGCCGAACGAGATGTTGGGCACAAGAGTGCCGTCCATGACGTCCAGGTGGATGATGTCCGCGTGGTCGTTGATCAGGCGGACGTCCTTTTCCAGGTGCAGGAAATCGGCTGCGAGGATGGATGGTGCAAGAAGTTTCATTCTACTTGAAGTTGACAACGACATCTTCGAGGAGGGCGACGAACTTGTCGAGCGATGCGAGGTCCATACGCTCTCCCGGCGCGTGCACTCCGAGGAGGGTCGGGCCGAAGGAAATCATGTCGAGGTCCGGGAACTTTTCCAGGAACAGGCCGCATTCGAGACCTGCGTGGATGGCTTTGACGATTGGTTCAACCCCAAAGAGGCGCTTGTAGGACTCCACGCACTCGTGCAGGATATGTGACTGTGTGTCAGGCTTCCAGCCTGGATACTCATATTGGTGCTGGACCTCCGCTCCGGCCATTTCGAAGTTGGCCCTGACCTTGGCGGCGATCATACGCTTGGCCGATGTGATGGAGCTGCGCTGGCTGGTGACGACCTTGATCTCGCCGTGCTCGGTCATACGGACGGAAGCCAGGTTGGTGGAGGTCTCGACCAGGCCCTTGATCTCCTGGCTCATGGCCTGCACGCCGTGCGGACTGGTGAAGAGCGCGGTGATGAGACGGCGGGCGCAGTCTCCGTCGATGGCCTTTTCGTTGAGCGACGCGGGTGCGGAGGTGAAGGCGACGTCGGGATCGCTGACAGCGAATTCGGCCTTGACGTCCCGGCCGAACGAGGCGAAGCGCTCCGCCGTGGCCTCCGGGTCCGGGACGGCCACTACCGCCTCGCATTCGCGTGCGATGGCGTTGGGCTTGTTGCCGCCCTTGATAAGAAGCAACTGCAGGCCATACGGAAGTTCGGCATACAGGAAGCGCGCCATTTGCTGGACGGTATTCATGCGCTCCTTGTTGATGTCCTCGCCGCTATGGCCTCCGATGCCTCCGGAAATGGTGAGGCGGAGAAGTCCGTATCCGCTGACGCGGTTCTCGGTGCTGTACTTGAAAGTGGCCGTAGTGTTAAGGCCGCCGGCGCATCCGATGCAGAACTCGCCCTCTTCCTCGGAGTCGAGGTTGATGAGTGTCTTTCCTGTGAAGAAGCCCTGCTGCAAGGCCTCCGCACCGTCCATGCCTGTTTCTTCCGAGATGGTGAAGAGGCACTCGATCCTGCCCATCGGCTTGTCACTCTCCAGCAGAGCCAGTGATGCGGCAATGCCGATGCCGTCGTCGGCACCCAGGGTGGTGTCCTTGGCTATCATCCAGCCATCCTCTATGACATATTTGATGGGGTCTTTCGAGAAGTCGTGCTGAACTCCGGCGTTTTTCTCGCAGACCATGTCCTGGTGGCCCTGAAGGACGATGGTCGGGATGTTTTCCTTGCCCGGAGCGGCTTCCTTGATGATGAGGACGTTGCCTGTGGAGTCGGTCTTGCAGGCGAGACCGTGGGATGCGGCGAATGACTGCAGGTACGCAGTCATCGGCTCTTCGTGTCCGGACTCGCGCGGAATCCGGGTTATGGTCTTGAAATGCTCTAAAACAGATTCTGAAGTCATTGTGCTGTATTATTTGTCTACAGGCACAAGCATCTTGCTGATATCGGTGATGTACTGTTTGAAACTCTTGTCCGTCGACATCAAATCCGACACCGTCGTACATGCATGCAACACTGTAGCGTGATCCTTGCCTCCGAGTTCAGCCCCGATCGTCGCCAGGGAACAGTTGTCGATGAGGTTGCGGCTGAGGTACATGGCGATCTGGCGCGCCTGGACGATCTGGCGTTTGCGGGACTTGGACAGCAGGGTGTCGCGGGTGATGTTGAAATACTCGCAGACAACGCTCTGCACCTTGTCGATCGTGACTCCCTCCTGCTCCGTTCCGATGATCTTGTCGGTTATGTTCTGCACCAGCTCGACAGTGGCCTCGCGGTGTGTGAGCGTGGCGTGGGCTATCAGTGAAATGAGGGCTCCCTCGAGTTCGCGGAAGTTGGACTTGACGCGTGCGGCCAGGCACTCGAGGACGGTGTCGTCGATGGAGACGCCCTCGCGGAAGGCACGGGCCTTGAGCATGGCCAGCCTGGTGGCATAGTCCGGGCGGGAAAGCTCGGCCGAAAGGCCCCATTTGAAGCGAGACAGCAGCCGTTCCTCGAAGTTCTGCAGGTCGACGGGGGCGCGGTCGGAAGTGAAGATGAGCTGCTTGCCCGTCTGGTGCAGATGGTTGAAGATGTTGAAGAAGGCGTTTTGAGAGCCCTGTCCGATGAGGTCCTGGATGTCGTCGACGATGAGGACGTCCATCTTCATGTAATAGGCCAGGAAGTCGGTGAGTTTGTTGCGGACGTTGACCGCATCCATGTACTGGGTCTTGAACTCGTTGCCGGTTACATAGAGTACGACCAGTTCGGGGTACTTCTCCTTGATCTCGATGCCGATGGCCTGGGCTATATGGGTCTTGCCGAGCCCGGGGCCGCCGAAGAGGAACAGGGGGTTGAACGGGGTCTTGCCGGGAGCCGCGGAGATGTTGAGGCCCGCGGTGACGCCCATCTTGTTGCACTCCCCTTCCACAAGGTTGGCGAAGCAGTAGACCGGGTTGAGCCTGGGGTTGATCTTTACCCTCTGGATGCCGGGATAGACGAGCGGACCGGGGTTGCCGGCGGGATTGTATGTGTTGACCGACACAGAGCGGTTGACCGGGGGCAGTCCCTGCGAAGCGGGATAGCGCATGGGCTGGTCGGCCTTGACCGGACGGACCATGTACACGAGGCGTGCGTCGGCGCCGATGACTCTCTTGAGGGTTTTCTTGATAATGTCGAGATAAGCCCCCTCGAGATACTCGCGGAAAAAGTCCGTCGGAACCTCGACGGTGAGGGTGGATTCAAGCATCGACACGGGCCTGATCGGTTTGAACCAGGTCTCGAACTTCTGTGGCTCAATCAGCTGCTCGATGATGCGCAGGCAATTGTTCCATATGTCGATATGTCGGTCTTGAATCTGCATTAAGATTGGTCTTGTTTTGGAATGCAAAAATGGGTGAAAAAAACTTCATAAAAAATCTTTTTCACTATTGTTCTTAAAAAAGTTTTTTATTATATAAGCGTTTAGGGATGCCGAAAACGCTTAACTTTTAAAAGCCACGTTTTCAGATATTTATAAAGCGATTTCGACGTAAGTGATTGATTCCCTTAAGGGTCTTAATTTAGAATCATTCCAGATTAGAGCAGAAACGTCATTTGACGCGTGTGCAGCCGTTGTCATCCACCTTTACGAGGAATGCATCGGGGTATTTTGCCTTGATTTTGCGTCCGGTTTCGCGGGCTTTTTCAAGGCTGTCCGACACTCCTATTATATACTTGTTGAGGGTGGGTGTGCTGACGCATTTCGGCTCGTATCCGAGGAAGTAGGGATCCTTGGAGTCCATCGTTTTCTTCGTGGCCAGAACCTGGGTGCCGTACCATACTTCTCCCGCAGGTGCGGCTGCGGGTTGGGCCGCAGTTGCGGCCGGAGCCGGTGTGGTGGCAGGAGCAGCCGCAGGCTTGTCCTGCCTGCCGGCTCCGACGCTCTCGTCATAGAGTTTCTTGTATTCGGTGAAGGCCTCGGCGAGACGCTGGGCTATGCGGTCGAGATTGCGTGAGGAACGGAGCGCCTCGAGGTCCGTAGGATTGGAGATGAAACCCAGTTCAAGAAGCACGGCGGGCATCGAGGCCAGGCGGAGGACCGCGAAATTGTTCTGCGAGATGCCGTTGCTCTTGCGTATGGGGCCGCCTGCCATCTTCTTGTCCACGATCTGGGCGAAGAGGATGCTCTGCTCGCGGTAGGCGTTGGTCATCAGGTGCAGGAAGATGTCCGACTCGGGGTCCTTGGGATCGAAGCCCTGGTATGTCGTGGAATAATCGTCCTCGAGGAGGATGACGCTGTTCTCGCGCTGGACGACTTCCATGTTCATGGCGTATGTGTCCTTGTTCTTGTCCGTGGACGGGCCGAGGATGTGGACGGAATAGCCGTTGGGCGAGGTTTTCTCGCTGGCGTTGATATGGACGGAGATGAAGAAGTCGGCATTGTGGCCGGTCGCGAAACTTGCGCGGTCGATGAGGGGTACGAAAACCTCGTCCTTGTCGCGGGTCATATATACGCTGACCCCGGGATTGAGGTCTTCGATCTTCTTTTTCAGAAGTTTGGATATCTCGAGCGTAAGCTTTTTCTCCTGGGTCTTGCGGTCCTTGCTGACGGCGCCGGAATCCTTGCCTCCGTGGCCGGGGTCGATGACGACCGTACGGAGGCCGAGCGAGCCGGCGTCCTGTGCAAAAGCCGGCGTGCCCGCGGCCAGAAGGCCTATGGCGAGAAGCGCGGCATGGAATATGCTGGATTTCGATTTCATTTACTGGCTTTGGTAAACTCCGGAATTAGTCTTACATTTGTACTTTGCAAATATAGGAAAAAATTGCGTTCAAAGAATATCATATACCTGCTTATAACGCTTTTGCTCGTCTTTTCGGGCAGCGTCGCCGCATCGGCCCAGAATGACCGGCGTACCCGCCGGGAGGCCAGGCGTGCGGCACGCTCCGAGGCGGCGGCAGGGTTGCCGGATTCTTTGGCGCTGGAGCCCCTGGACGCCGCTGCGCTGGACTCGCTGGCGTCCGTGGCGCGCGCAGACTCGCTGCATCGCGCCGACTCCCTTTCCCTGCTGGGCAAGAGTTCCCTTGAACGCCCCGCTTTCTCAGGGGCGAGGGACTCGATCGTCGAGGTCTTCACGGAAGGCAAGCGCATGGTGTACTACTATGGTGACGTGAAGGTTACGTACCAGAACATGGAGCTGACCGCCGAGTATATGGAGTATGACATGAACACCGGCGAAGTGTTCGCGGAAGGCGTCCTGGACCCCGAAACCGGCGAATGGATAGGCCGGCCGGTCATGACCCAGGGCAGTGACAAGTACGAGATGGAGAAGGTCCGGTACAACTTCAACTCCAAGAAAGCCCGCATCACCAACATGACCACGAACGACAACGAAGGTATCCTTCACGGTCATAACATCAAGATGCTGCCGGACCGTTCCGTAAACATCACCGACGGACAGTACACCGTCTGTGATGCCGAAGAGCCCCACTACTATCTGTCTCTGAGTTCCGCCAAGGTCGTCACACAGCCTACGCAGAAGACCGTCTTCGGCCCTGCCCACCCGGTCATCGAAGGCGTCCACCTCCCTCTCGTCCTGCCGTTCGGCTTCATCCCGCAGAAGCCGCAGCGCGCCACTGGCTTGCTGATGCCGACTTTCGGCGAGGAGCAGGCGCGCGGTTTCTACGCGCGCGATGCCGGTATGTATTTCGTGATCGGAGACTATTTCGACCTTTCCCTGACGGGAGACATCTATACACTGGGTTCCTGGGCAGTTGACGTAAACTCCCGATACAGGGTCAATTACAAGTTCAACGGAAGTTTCTCGGCGACATACTCCAACGACCAGACGGGCGAACGCGGCAGCAGCGACTTCTTCCAGAGCCGCAACTTCGCGCTCAAGTGGTCGCATTCGCAGGATTCCAAGGCCCATCCCGGCCAGACCTTCTCCGCTTCAGTCAACTTCTCGAGCCCTTCCAACAGCAGGTACAACTCGCGTTCCGTCGACGAAGCGATCCAGAACCAGGTGTCGTCCTCCATCTCCTTCTCCAGGAACTGGAACGGAAAGATCAACCTTTCCGTCAACGCGCTCCACAGCCAGAACTCCCGGGACAGTTCGTATGCTTTTACGCTTCCTAACGTAACGTTCTCGGTCAGTACGTTCTACCCGTTCAAGCAGAAGAACCGCGTCGGCAAGGAAAAGGTGTATGAGAAGATATCGTTCGGCTACAACACCTCCCTCCAGAACAAGATCAATTTCAAGGCTTCCGAGTTCGGCGAAGAGGGCTTTATGAACCGTTTCCAGAACGGAATGACCCACAACTTCTCCATCGGACTGCCGGCCTTCACCATAGCCAATTACCTCAATTTCACGCCGAGCATCTCATACGGAATGAACTGGTTCTTCAGGAGTTCCGACTATGTCTACAACGCCGAGACTGACAAGGTAGAAAAGGTGGACGGCAAGCAGTTCAGCACGTTCGGAGTCACCCAGACCTATTCCGGAGGCATTTCCATGAGCACCCGCCTGTACGGTATGTTCAACTTCGGCAAGTACCACCGCATCCAGGCCATCCGCCACGTCGTTTCGCCGAGCATGAGCCTCTCGGTCAGCCCGGACCTCGCCACCAGGGCGAACGGCTACAGGACGCTGCATTATGTCGACAGGAACGGGCAGGAGAAAGACTACGAGTACAACATCTACGCCGGCCAGATGTACTCCCCTCCCGGCAGGGGCCGCTCTGCCAACGCCAGCTTCTCCATAGGCAACAACCTCGAGGCCAAGGTCCGCGACTTCGCCGATACCACCGGCACCGGCTCGAAGAAGGTCAAGATCCTCGACCAGCTCAACTTCAACTCATCGTACAATTTCCTCGCCGACTCGCTGAATCTGAGCAACATCGGTGTGACGATGTCCACCTCGATCTTCGGAAAGCTCAGCGTCAGCGCCAACGCCAATTTCGATCCCTATGCCATCGACGAAAGGGGCAGGAAGATCAATACCTTCAACTTCAAGGTCGATCCTATGCATCCGCTCCGCCTGACCAACGCCAGTGCGTCGATGTCCTATTCCATATCCGGCAAGGGTGCGATTGCGGGTAACGACGGCTCCGACGGCAAGCCCACGGACTACTATCAGAGGATATACTACCACCCTGTCACAGGTGAATACATCCCCGGCGGATGGCTGTATTATACCAATCCCAATTCTCCCTGGTCACTCAACTTCAGCTACTCGTTCAGTTACTCCAAGTCCTACTCGTTTACCAACCAGCAGCTGGCGGTCAACAACAGGTATACTCAAACCCTCAGCGTCAACGGCAATCTCAAACTGACGCCGAAACTGGCGATCACAGCCAGTTCCGGCTTCGACCTGATGGCACTGAAAATCACCACGACGCAGTTCAGCGCCACGTACGACCTGCACTGCTTCAACATCTCCGTATCCTGGGTTCCGACCGGCACGTGGAAGTCCTACAGCTTCCGCATCGCGGCAAATGCATCCACGCTTTCGGACGTCCTGAGGTTCAAGAAGAGCAGCAGCTATTGGGATAATTAGTTTTTTTCCTTATCTTTGCAGCGTTATCTTTTAGCAGCCGTATTTCCCCGACGGCTTTCATATCACAACTTTATTTCTCATGCCACACACTCTGTTCGAATTGAGTACAATGAGCAAGGAGCAACTTGAAGCCATCGCCACCGAGCACGGCGTCAAGAATGCCAGGAAAATGGACATGGAGCCCCTCGCTTTCGCAATTTTGGATGCCGAGGCCAAGGAAGAATCCTTGAAGCCTGCCAACGATAAACCCAAGAGCCGCCGCGGCCGTCCCAAGAAAGATGCCGCAGCGGAAGTCAAACCCGCAGAGGCCAAACCCGAGGCTGAGGCCAAACCTGCAGCCGAGGACAAGCCTGCAGAAAAGAAGCCCAAGGCCAGGAAACCTGCGGCGAAGAAAGAGGCCAAGCCTGCTGCGGAGCAGGAGCCGGCCCAGGCTGCCGAACCGGCAGCGGAGGCGGCACCTGCAGCTCCTGCGCAGGAGAAGCCCAAGAGCCGCCGCGGGCGGCCCAAGAAGGCCGAGGCGGCTCCCGCCGAGCCTTCTGCCGAAGCTCCGGTCGCCGACAATGCTGAGCCCGCTCAGGCTCCCGCACCCGCCCAGGAAGGCATGAAACCCGAAAAGCGCCCCCAGCAGGAGCAGCAGCACAAGCAGCAGCACCAGCAGAACCGTCCTGCCGGCCAGAACCAACAAGGACAGCCCTCCAACGGGCAGAACGGCCAGCAGCGCCGTCCCCAGCAGCCACAGCCCCAGCCGAAACCCAAGGTCATCGAGTTCGAGGGCACTGTAGAGGCTACAGGCGTCCTTGAGATCATGCCTGACGGCTATGGCTTCCTGCGTTCTTCCGACTACAATTATCTCAACTCCCCCGACGACATCTACGTCTCGCAGAACCAGATCAAGGCCAACGCCCTCAAGTCCGGCGACACAGTCACCGGCGAGATCCGTCCGCCCAAGGAAGGCGACAAGTATTTCCCGCTCGTCAAGATCAAGTACATCAATGGCCGTACTCCCGAGTTCATCCGCGACCGCGTGCCGTTCGATTTCCTTACTCCCCTCTTCCCGGATGAGAAGTTCAACCTCACCGGCGGACGTTCCGGCCGCGACATCTCCTGCCGTATCGTCGATATGTTCGCCCCCATCGGCAAGGGCCAGCGTGGACTCATCGTCGCCCAGCCCAAGACCGGTAAGACCATGCTGCTCAAGAGCATAGCTAATGCCATCGCCGAGAATCACCCCGAGGTGTACGAGATCGTCCTGCTGATCGACGAGCGCCCCGAGGAAGTTACCGACATGCAGCGCAGCGTCAGGGCCGAGGTGGTCGCTTCCACCTTCGACGAGCCCGCCGAGCGCCACGTCAAGGTCGCCAATATGGTCATTGAAAAAGCCCGCAGGCTGGTTGAGTGCGGCCACGACGTCGTGATCCTCCTCGACTCCATCACCCGCCTTGCGCGTGCGTACAATACCGTCCAGCCTGCCTCCGGCAAGGTCCTTTCGGGCGGTGTCGACGCCAACGCCCTCCAGAAGCCCAAGCGCTTCTTCGGCGCTGCGCGCAACATCGAGGGCGGCGGTTCGCTCACCATCATCGCCACGGCCCTCACGGAGACCGGCTCCAAGATGGACGACGTCATCTTCGAGGAGTTCAAGGGTACCGGCAACATGGAGCTCCAGCTCGACCGCAACCTCTCCAACAGGCGCATCTTCCCTTCGGTAAATGTCCTGCTCTCAGGTACCCGCCGCGACGACCTGCTGCTCGACAAGGGCATCGGCAGCCGCATCTGGATCCTCCGCAAGCTCCTCGCCGACATGACCCCCATAGAAGCGATGAACTTCATGCTCCAGCTCATGGACGAGTACAAGACCAACGAAGACCTCCTCGATAACATGAACAAGGTCAATCCCCGCGAGGCCAAGTATTACGACAGTTATTGACAATGAATCTTCCGGAATCATTCAATCCCGAGGAGCGTGGTGAACGCGCCCGGGATTTTTTCCTTCAGGGGTATAACTGCTGCCAGGCTGTCCTGATGGCGTTCGCCGACATCCTTGAGGCCGAGGGACTTGACGACAGGATGCTCAAGACCATAGCCTCCGGTTTCGGAGGTGGTTTTGCGCGTATGCGCGAGGTCTGCGGGAGTTTCAGCGGTTGTACCGTAATGGCGGGCTTCATACGCCCGGCGGTTTCGCCGGGGATGGACGAGCGCAAGGCCAATTACGCGCTCGTCCAGGAGATGGCCGCCGCGTTCAAGGAACGCAACGGCGGCAGCATCGTCTGCGCGGAGCTGCTCGGCCTCCGCGAGCGCAAGACCGAGTCCCCCGCCCCGTCCGAAAGGACGGCGGAGTATTACCGCAAGCGTCCTTGCCCCGAGATAATCCGCAACGCGGCGGTCATCGTCGCGGAGAAAATGAAAGAAGCAGCCCTTTGAGGACTGCTTCTGTTCGTTTATTTGATCCCTGTGCTTACATAGCCTGTGCAACGGCCACGGCGACAGCAACGGAGGCGCCGACCATGGGGTTGTTGCCCATGCCAAGGAAGCCCATCATCTCCACATGCGCCGGAACGGAGGAAGAACCTGCGAACTGTGCGTCGGAGTGCATGCGGCCGAGGGTGTCGGTCATACCGTAGGAGGCGGGACCGGCGGCCATGTTGTCCGGATGAAGGGTACGGCCGGTGCCGCCGCCGGAAGCGACGGAGAAGTACTTCTTGCCCGCAAGGACACGCTCTTTCTTGTACGTACCTGCGACGGGGTGTTGGAAGCGCGTCGGGTTGGTGGAGTTGCCGGTGATGGAAATGTCGACGTTCTCGTGCCAGAGGATGGCGACGCCCTCGCGGACGTCATCGGCGCCGTAGCAGCGCACGCCGCCGCGGACTCCGTCGGAGTAACGCTTTTCGCTGACGATGTTCAGCTCGCCGGTGGCGTAGTCGAACTGGGTCTGGACGTAAGTGAAGCCGTTGATGCGGGAGATGATCTTGGCGGCGTCCTTGCCGAGGCCGTTGAGGATCACGCGAAGGGGCTTCTGGCGCACCTTGTTCGCCATTTCGGCGATCTTGATGGCGCCTTCGGCGGCTGCGTAGGACTCGTGGCCGGCGAGGAAGGCGAAGCACTCGGTCTCCTCGGAGAGGAGGCGTGCGGCGAGGTTGCCGTGGCCGAGGCCGACCTTGCGGTCGTCGGCGACGGAGCCGGGGATGCAGAAGGCCTGGAGACCCTCA
>JAFWRQ010000017.1 GCA_017519865.1 Bacteroidales bacterium
GGCGCGCCCGAGCCGCTCGCCGCGGCAGCGTCCGCCGGCGGCTCCTGGCTCCTGCTCCTGTACGCCGCCGGCGCCGCCGCCGTCTTCGTCCTCACGGGCCTCTCGGCCCTGAGGCTCATCCGGCTGATCCGCCTCGGCCACACCACTCGGGAGGACGGCTATAGCCTTACCCTCGTGGACGGGGACATCCCCTCCTTCAGCTGGGGGCGCCACATCGTCATGAGCCGCGCCGACCTTGAGTCCAGCCCCGCCATCCTTACTCACGAGCGTATGCACGTTAAAAAACTGCATTCCTTCGACAACGCCCTGTTCTTCGTCGTCACGGTCTTTCACTGGTTCAACCCGCTGGTATGGATCACTCTCTCCGAACTTAAGCTCCTGCACGAGTACGAAGCCGACGAAGCAGTCATTCAAAACGGCATTGATGCAACTCAATATCAGTTACTTCTGGTGAAGAAAGCCGTGGGAGAAAACCGTTTCTCCCTGGCCAACGGCTTCCAGCACTCCAAACTCAAAAACAGAATCAACATGATGCTCAAGAAACAAACCTCCGGCTGGATGCGGTTCGCGTACCTCCTGCTCCTGCCGGTCCTTGCAGGCGCGATGTTCGCCTGCAACCCTGCGCGGGAGCAGGATGGGGACCTTGTCCTTGACGAGGAGCAACTCGAGACCAAAGCCGCGGATGAGACTGTTCCTTTCCAACTGGTCGAGGTCAAGCCAACTTTCAACGGCGGTGATGCCAATAAGTTCTCGGAGTGGGTCAATTCCCAGTTGAAATACCCCGAGGCGGCCAAGGAAGCGAGTGCCCAGGGTCGTGTGATCCTCCAGTTCACTGTCGGAGCTGACGGAAAGGTCGGTAACGTCAGCGTGCTTCGCGGCGCTCATGAAGCGCTTGATGCAGAGGCTCTCCGCGTAGTCAGCGCATCTCCGGACTGGACTCCGGGCGAACGGGACGGCAAAGCTGTACCGGTCACTTACACTTTCCCGGTGGTCTTCCGCCTGTCAGGAGACGACTCAGGTAACAACGCCTCGACGTCCGGGGAAAGCGCCCCTCAAGACTTCGCCGCGATCGAGGTCAAGCCCACCTTCAACGGCGGCGACGCCAATGAGTTCTCCAAGTGGGTCAATTCCCATCTCAAATACCCCGATGCAGCGAAGGCCGCAGGCGACCAGGGCCGTGTGCTCATCTCCTTCGTAGTCGGCTCCGACGGCAGTGTCAGCGATGTCAAGCTCCTCCGCGGCGTCAGCGACGAACTGGACACCGAAGCCCTCCGTGTCATCAAGTCTTCCCCGAAGTGGGAACCCGGCAGACAGGACGGCAAGGCCGTGCCGGTCACCTACACCTTCCCGGTCACCTTCAAACTTAAGTAGCCCCGCGCTGTACAACGGAGGAAAAAAAAGTTTTTAAAATTTCTGCAAAAGGCTTGCATATTATAATTCCATTGTCTACCTTTGGCACAGAATGAGACTTGAAAGCAACATATCCAACCTGTTTTTCTGGTGGCGTCTGAGCGAATAGATCGGTCAGACTCTTAAGATGTTGCGCAAATCTCACCGGGGTGTCCCGGGCTGAAATATCGAGGGCTGTCCGATCGCAGGACAGCCCTTTTTGCGTGAAATCAAACAAGTAACAAGTAATATTAACCTTAACAAACAGACACGTTATGAAACAGAAAAAGTTCATGCTTCCGGAGTCAGAGATTCCGACCCATTTCTTCAACATCCAGGCCATCATGCCCAACAAACCGATGCCGTTCCTGAATCCCGCCACCAAGGAGCCCCTCAAGGCCGAGGATCTTTACCCCATCTTCTGCAAGGCTTGCGCCGACCAGGAGCTCAACCAGACGGACGAATGGATCCCTATCCCCGAGGAAGTGCGCGAGCAGTACGCCGCCTATCGATGTACTCCGCTTGTACGTGCCTATGAACTTGAGAAGGCTCTTGGTACTCCCGCCCACATCTATTTCAAGAACGAGAGTGTCTCGCCCGCCGGTTCGCATAAGCTCAACTCCGCCATCGCCCAGGCATACTATGCCAAGGAGCAGGGCATCACGAATCTGACCACAGAGACCGGTGCCGGCCAGTGGGGCGGTGCTCTCAGCTACGCCACCAAGAAGTTCGGCATCGACTGCGCCGTCTATATGGTCAAGGTCAGCTACGAGCAGAAGCCTTACCGCCGCAGCATCATGCAGACCTTCGGCGCGGCCATCACTCCTTCCCCGTCCATGTCCACCCGTGCCGGTAAGGATATCATCACCCGTAACCCCAACGACCAGGGTTCCCTGGGCTGTGCCATCTCCGAGGCCATCGAACTTGCAGTGACCACCCCTAACTGCAAGTATGCGCTTGGCTCCGTGCTGAATCATGTCTGTCTGCATCAGAGCATTATCGGCCTTGAGGCCGAAAAACAGATGGAACTGGCCGGCGAGTATCCGGACATCGTCATCGCCTGCTTCGGCGGCGGCTCCAACTTCTCCGGCATCGCCTATCCTTTCATGCGCCACAACATCCAGGACGGCAAGAAGACCCGCTTCATCGCTGCCGAGCCTTTCTCCTGCCCGAAGCTCACCCGCGGCAAGTTCGAGTATGACTTCGGCGATGAGGCCGGAATGACTCCGCTCCTCCCGATGTACACCCTCGGCCATACCTTCAAGCCTGCTTCGATCCACGCCGGCGGTCTCCGTTATCATGGAGCCGGCGTCATCCTCAGTCAGTTGATGAAGGACGGCCTGATGGAGGCCGTCGACATCGAGCAGAAGGATTCCTTCGCCGCCGGTGTCCTCTTCGCCCGCACCGAGGGTATCATCCCTGCACCGGAGTCCTGCCATGCCATCGCCGCCACTATCAACGAGGCTCTCAAGTGCAAGGAGACCGGCGAGCAGAAGACCATCCTCTTCAACCTCTCCGGCCACGGTTTCGTGGATATGGCCGCATACGACCAGTATTTCTCAGGTGAGATGCAGAACTATCACGTCTCCGAAGAGGATCTGGCCAAGTTCATCAAGAGCGCCGACGCGCTGAACCAGTAGGCGAGGTGACCAGAAGCAGCAGCATGGTGATGGCGGCGTTTACCAGAAGGTTCTCGAAGCCCATCTGGTAGCCGCCGAACCAGCGCTCGCTGTTCATTGCAAGAACATAAGTCAGGACCGGCGAAATGCCGCAAATGAACGGAACGATCGTGTCGCGGACCTTTCTCCGCGACACGATTCCGTATATGAACAGGCCGAGAAGCGGCCCGTAGGTGTATCCGGCTATTGTATAGACTGCGTTGATGACGCTCTGGCTGCCGATAGCGCGGAAAGCGCAGATGATCAGGCCCATCAGCAGGGCGTTCAGGATGTGCATCCTGAAGCGGACGGAGTCAAGTTTCCGGCCTCCGTCCCTGCGGTCGGCCTTGAGGATGTCCAGGGTCATCGACGAGGTGAGGGCCGTGAGGGCCGAGCCGCTGCTGCTGAAACCCGCAGCGACGAGCCCCAGCACGAACAGCACTCCCACTACCGGCGGCATATACTGCGTCGCGATGGTCGGGAAAAGATTGTCCGCTACGGGAATGTCAAGCTGCAGCGAAGCCTTCAACATGTACAGCAGAACGCCAAGGGCGAGGAAGAGCAGGTTCACCGGCAGGAACGCCACTCCGTACGAGAGGACGTTCTTGCGCGCTTCGCGCAGGTTCCTGCAGGACAGGTTCTTCTGCATCATGTCCTGGTCCAGGCCGGTCATGGCCACCGTCGTGAACAATCCGGCAAGGAACTGCTTCCAGAAAAAGCGCTTGTCGTTGATGTCATCGAAGAACCAGGTACGCGTCATAGGACTGTCCTTGATGGCGGCGCACATGCTTCCGAAACTGAAGCCCATTTGCTTGGCAATCAACCAGATGCAGAGGATTACCGTGCCGACCATCGCAAGGGTCTGGAGCATGTCTGCCCAGACCAGGGTCTTCACGCCTCCGCGGAAGGTGTAGCCCCAGACGATGAGCATCGTCACGGCTACATTTGCCCAGAAGGGCACGCCCAGCGAGTCGAAGAGGATGAGCTGGAGGATGGATGCGGTAAGGTACATCCGCACTCCGCATCCGAGATACTTGGAGACCAGGAAGAGGACCGAGCCAGACAGGCGGCTACGCCCGCCGAAACGCCCTTCCAGGTATCCATATATGCTGGTCATATCCAGCCTGTAGTACAGAGGCAGGAGGACATAGGCAATGACGACGTATCCGGCGACAAAGCCCAGGACCATCTGCATATACGAAAACAGTGAGGCCTCCACCATACCGGGCACCGACACGAATGTCACGCCGGAGATGGAGGTTCCGACCATCGAGATGGCGACTATCCACCAGGGTGACTTGCGTCCTCCGTTGAAAAAGTCTTTTCCCCGCACTTCCTTCCGTCTGCCGGCCGTAAGGGCGCTGACGAGGAAGAGTGCGAGGAAATAACAGAGGATGACAGCAAGTACAGCCCCGGTCTTCATAAGTCTATTCCATTACCGGGAGCAGGGATGAATAACCGCCGTCGTGATATAGATTCTGCATCGTGACCTTGCGCGTAAGGTCGGAGAAGAGTGTCAGGACGTAGCCTGCGCAGTCCTCCGCGGTGGCATTGCCAAGCGGAGAGATGCGGTCGGCATACCCTACCATTTCCTTCATCCCGTCGATGCCCTGTCCGGCAGTGGTCATGGTAGGGGATTGGGAGATGGTATTTATGCGGACGTGCTTCTCGCGACCGTAGATGAGGCCGAAGTTGCGTGTGATGGACTGGAGCATCGCCTTGGCGTCGGCCATGTCGTTGTAGCCGGGCATGGCACGGTCGGCGGCGATGTAACTCAAGGCAACGACCGATCCCCATTCGTTGAGGGCGTCCTTCTTGTAAAGTGTCTGGAGGAGCTTGTGGAACGAAAGGGCGGAGATGTCGACAGTCTTCTGGAAGAAGTCGTAGTTGACATCGGTATATGCACGTCCCTTGCGGATGTTGGGAGACATTGCCACGGCGTGCAGGACGAAGTCGAACCTGCCTCCGAAATGCTCCATGGTGCCGTCTACGAGTGCCTCCAGGTCCGCCACGGAGGTGGCGTCCGCGGGGATGACGATGGTGCCGCACTGCTCCGCGAGGCGGTTGATCTCGCCCAGGCGGATGGATACGGGTGTATTGGTGAGGACGATTTCCGCGCCTTCGGCAACGGCAAGCCCCGCGACTTTCCAAGCTATGGACTTGTCATTCAAAGCTCCGAATATCAGGCCTTTGCGGCCTTTTAGCAACTGATGTGACATAGCCTACTCTTTAGGTACAAGATAGAACGAAAGGTCGCCCTTGCAGGCGAGTTGTCCATCGACGGTAGCGACTGCATCGACGACTATGACGGTGCTGCGCTTGACCTTCAGGCTCGCGTTCACGACAACGGTATCGCCGGGTTTGACAACCCTCTTGAAGCGGATCTTGTCGAGCCCTGCATACAGGGGCAGCTTTCCTTCAAGCTCGTCCTTCATAAGAAGGATGCTGGACTGGGCCATAATCTCGCAAAGCATCACTCCCGGGACAATAGGATTGCCCGGGAAGTGACCGTTGACGAATTCTTCCTTGCCCGTGACCGTGTACTCGGAGACCACATGGTTCTCTTCCACCATCTCGGACCTGTCCACCAGGAGCATAGGCTCGCGATGGGCCATATACTTTTTCAGTTCTTCTCTTTCCATTATTGGATTATTA
Source organism: Bacteroidales bacterium (assembly GCA_017519865.1). GTDB lineage: Bacteria > Bacteroidota > Bacteroidia > Bacteroidales > UBA932 > Cryptobacteroides. The sequence goes on from JAFWRQ010000017.1 coordinate 5,703, forward strand.
CCCGGTAAAGGTAGTAAATATTTTTAAAAACCTATTTGTACATGAAGCGGCGTATGCTGCCCTTCGGGGTCTTGGAGAAAGGCTCGAAGCGGAGTTCGAAGTCGTTGACCGCGGAATAAGCGGGGAGCTTGCTGTTCAGGGCAACGATATTCTGGCGCATGACGGCATCGAGGCCGTCGGCTCCGAGACCGGCCTTGTCGAGCGCATCCATATTCGGAACTATCAGTGCTATGATGCGATGCTCGCGCTGGAGTACGATGGATTCGGCAACGTAGGGGAGTTCGTTGAGCACGACCTCTATCTCCTCGGGATAGACGTTCTGTCCGTTCTCGGTCAGGATCATGTTCTTGGAGCGGCCGAGGAGGAACACATTGTTGTCCTTGTCGATGGTGCCGATGTCGCCGGTACGGAACCAGCCGTCCTTAAGGACTTCGGCAGTGGCCTCGGGATTCTTGTAGTAGCCGCTGAAGACGACATCGCCCTTGACGTAGAGTTCGCCTGCGATGTGCTCCGGGTCGGGCGAGTCGATGCGTACCTCCATTACCTCGGGAAGGTATTCTCCGCAGGACTTCGGAACGTATTTACCAAGTTTGCCATAGGACACGATGGGAGCCAGTTCGGTGAGGCCGTAGCCGGTGATGAACGGAACCTTGAGTTTGTAGACGAAGAGGGACTCGACCTCGGAAGGGATGGCGGAGCCGCCGGTGGCAAAGACTTCGATATTGCCGCCCATTGCCGCCATAAGCTTGTCGTGCAGCATCTTGCAGAACTCGGGATTGTTCTCGTAGTCGGCAAGTTTCGCCTTTCCTTCAGGAGAATTGATATCGGCTCCGAGCACGTACTCCGCGAACTTGACGAAGATGAGGGGAACACCATAGAAGATATTTGGCCTCACTTCCATGAGAGCCTGCTGGACGTTCATGGGGATGGGGGGGATGCCGAGTACGGTTACATGCATTCCGATGGTCAGGGGGATGACAACGTCGCACATCAGGCCGAAACTGTGGGCGTGCGGCAGCAGGCTCAGATAGTTGCCTCCCTTGTGGAACGGGAATCCGGGAGTGATGGCCTGGACGTTGGCGGTGTCGTTGCGGTAAGTGAGCATGACACCTTTCGGGTTACCGGTAGAGCCGGAGGTATAGAGGATGGCGCAGACGTCGTCGAGGTCAACGTCGATGACCTTGAAGTCTGAGGGCTTCATTCCGCCGGGATAGCGTCCGGCGAGGAGCTGAGGGCCTTCGGCGTAGATCTCCGCAACGCCGTTACGGCTGGCGAGGATCTCTCCCGTGGTGCAGTCGATGGCGCAGAGGACGGCGGGCATCTGCTCGAAATCCATGGCATCGAAAGTGCGCTTCTCGGTGTAGAGGATCTTGCAGTCGGAATGGTTGACAAGTTTCTGTGTGTCGGCGGGGGTAAATGCGTTATAGAGTTCCACTGCGATGTAGCCCTTGGATACGGCTGCATAGTATAGTGATGCGCCCATGGCGCAGGGGCGGGCGTTGATGGCGATCTTGTCGCCTCGTTTCAGGCCGGCCTTCTTCCAGACCAGGTCTAGGGTGTCGATGCGTTCTGCAAGTTCGCGGTAGGTAATGGTGGATTTTCGGAAGTCGGACAGTGCGGGATTGTCCCAGCTGTCGCGTACCGCTCCTTCGAAGAGCTTGATGAAATTGTCGATCTTAATCATTTCCGGTAAGGTTTGTTTAGTCGGCTGCAAATATATATACGTGCGCAGTACGGGATACCCCATATGGGGCGAAATCGGCGGTCGTTTGGTGAATTCCCGTTTTTTGTGGCATTCTCAAACCCGCCTGTGGCCAAATACACCACTCTATTGTATGGGTATATTTGTGGGGAATTGTTATATTTGTAAGGTTATGGTGCATTCTTGATACAATGAAAAAAGGCTTTAAGAAATATCTCATCATCACATTGGCGGTCATAATCGCCCTGTTCGCCCTGAGGATGGTGTTTTATCGCGAGACTCTCTGGATCGGTGTGCTCCTGCTGCTCGCCGTAGTGATAGGCTTCCTGGTATGGAAGGCCTTTATCCAGAACGGCCGCGAGGACCTTCGCCGCTCGGAGCGCAAGGGCAAAGCCCTCGAAGAAGAGGTCGGCAGCCTTAAGCGCGAACTCGCCGGCCTGTACCGCGAGCTTGAGGAGAAGAGCCGTTCACCCCTCAATGTGGTGGAACTGTCTCCCATCCTCCATCTGGCAGTCATGAACATCGACTCGTCCTTTGTCCGCACATACATCCGCGAGGATCAGGAAGAGGGGCTGACTTTCAACGGCGCCCTCCGCGCCGATATCTGCGCCGAGTACGGCATAAAGCTCGAGGACGTCGGATTCCGTTACGATGCCGATACCAATACCCTTTTCCTCGCCAATTTCCAGCCGGGTCTTATCTCCTTTTCCAAGAAGCAGCTCAACTGGGAGATTGCCAACAGTTTCGCTTCGCGGACCATTTTCGGAAGGCACTTCTCTTCGGCCAGCAACCCCGCGGCCAAGGCCTATACGGCCAGGATGTGCCGGGAGCTCAGGGACGACCTTGAAAAGGAAATCGACGAGCGCAAGATTTCCGAGTTCGCGTGGCTGTCACCGATGATTTCGCAACAGGTGACAGACATGCTGAAGGTGCTGGTGGGCCGTCCGGGCATGAGCATCGTCACCATGGAGGGACGCCCGGAAGGCGATTTCCTGACCTTCCCCGAATTCCGCAAACAGCTTGCGGCCCAGTCCGCAGTCGCAAAGATCGAAGATAACTGACCATATCGATATGACACGTATCCTTCCTTCATTCCTGCTGCCATTGGCTGTGCTTGCCGTGGCAGTGTTTCCTGCTGCCGGCCGTACCGCCAGGACCGTCCAGGTCGAAGGCGGCGGCACCGGCCCCTACAAGGCCGTCATCGTCGAGGACGACGAACTCCCCGGCTACTCCATCTTCCGTCCCGCCGACCTCAAGTCAGCTGCGGCGGTCGAAGGGCCGCTGCCCATCATCCTTTTCGGAAACGGTGGCTGCTCGCACAGTTCGGTGGGCTTTTACAATTACCTGACGGAACTGGCATCCCACGGCTATGTCATCATATCCAACGGTGTCTGGACTGAGGGCGCGCCTCAGCCGAGGCCTCAGCAGATGCCCCCGCAGGCTCCCCAGCAGCGGCCGCAGCAGATGCAGAGGCCGCCGCAGGGCCAGGCCGGGCCCCCTCGTGGGGCAGGAGCCATGCCCGCTCCGGCCAACAATCCTTCCCAGTCCGCCGATGCCCTCGAAATTCTCGACAAACTCGACTGGTTCGAGGCCAAGAATAAGGAACAGGGGAACGAGTATTATGGTACCTTGAACCCTTCCTGCGCCATCGCCATGGGCCAGTCCTGCGGTGGCCTCCAGGCCATCATCATGAGTACGTCCGGTGACGAGCGTGTCCGCACCACCGTCGCTCTCAACACCGGAACCTTCGAGGACCAGGTCTTCGTTGTGGAAAAGGCTGCGCTTGACCGTCTTGGTGGCCCCATCGTGTACATCATTGGCGGCGAATCCGACATCGCATATCCCCAGGCTACCGACGATTTCAAGAAGATCGACAAGGTCCCTGTCGCCATCGCCAACCTCAATGTCGGCCACGGAGGCACTTACAACCAGGAGAACGGCGGTACCTTCGCCGACATGGCACTCCTGTGGATCGAATGGCAGATCCGCGGCCGCGGCGACGGCGAGAAGGTCTTCCGTTACTGCCAGGTTCCCGAGGAGCTCGCTGGCTGGACCGTCCATTCAAAGAATTTCACCCGGGATAAGGTGATCGACCTGCCTGGCGGCACGGGAGGAGAAGAGCGTGCTTCCTTGAACGCTTTCGGAGAAGTCAACACTTATTCCGGCGTCAAGAATCCTTCCATCTCGGTCAGGCTTCCCGATCCGGACAAGGCGAATGGTGCCGCCGTGCTGCTTTTCGCCGGCGGCGGCCTGATGTCGCTGTCTTGGGAGACCGACTATATCGAGATGGCTAACTGGCTTAATGCCAGGGGTATCGCCGCTATCGGCGTAAAGTATCGCCTGCGCGATATGTCGGCGATGCGGAGGCCGGCGGCCCCGGCGGCTCCGGCGGCGAATGCCGCACCCGCCGCGCCTGCCGCCCCGGCGCGCGACTTCTCGAAGATCACCGGCTTCGGCGTGCTGGAGCACGCTAATGCCAATCCCGCCCCGCCGCAGCCGGGTGTCGAGGACCCGAGCATCGTGGCCTCGGCAGAGGACTGCCTCAACGCGATGCGTATAGTGCGTGAGCACGCTGCGGAGTGGGGCATCGACCCGGCCCGCATCGGCGTGATGGGCTTCTCCGCCGGAGGTGGGGTCGAACTTTCCGGTCTCATCCGCGCCAAGGCTGCGGAGCGTCCCGCCTTCGTCTGTTCCATCTTCGGTCCTGCTCTCGAGGACATCGTCCCGGAAAGTGATTATCCTCCGCTTTTCGTGGCAGTCCACGCGGACCACTTCAATGTCGCTGCAGGGTGTCTGGCCCTTTTCATGGAGTGGAAGAAAGCCGGCGTCGACGCCGAACTCCACGTCTATGGTGAGGGTACCGGCGGCCTGTTCGGTGGCGGCGGAAGCACTCCTGACCGCAATACCAGGAACGGAAGCTGGCTTGAGACCTGCTACAGTTGGCTGTGGGCCAAGGGTTTCCTCAATAAATGATTATGATCTACTCTGACTTCAAGGATCTCCGCTTGTCGAAACTCGGTTTCGGAGCGATGCGTCTTCCCCTGCAGGAAGACGGCAAGACCATTGACGCCTCCGCGGTGTCCGGGATGGTCGCTTATGCCATGGAACACGGCATCAACTATTTCGACACTGCTTTTCCTTACCACGCCGGCTTCTCGGAGATCGTACTGGGGGAGGCGCTAAAGGCCTATCCCCGTGACAGTTGGTACCTCGCGGACAAGTTCCCCGGCCACCAGCATCATCTCGGGATGACTCCTGCGGAAGTTTTCGAACAGCAGTTGCAGAAATGCGGTGTCGATTATTTCGACTTCTATCTTCTCCACAATGTCTGTGAGAACAGCCTGGACAATTACATGGACCCGTCAAAAGGCATCGTCGACTATTTTGTCGAGCAGCGCAGGCTTGGACGCATCAAGCATCTGGGATTCTCGTCACACGCCAACCTGGGAGCTCTGGAGGAGTTCCTCAATTCGCCATACGGGGCTCAAATGGAGTTCTGCCAGATACAACTCAACTACCTGGACTGGACGCTGCAGAATGCGCGGGAGAAGTGCGGGTTGATCAGGTCAAAAGGTCTCCCGATATGGGTGATGGAGCCGCTGCGCGGCGGGCGCTTGTCGTCTCTCGGAGACGAGGCTGACGCCGCGCTCAAGGCCCTGCGGCCGGACGAGTCCGTGTCCGCCTGGGCTTTCCGCTGGCTGCAGTCGGTCCCTGGAGTAACCGTTATCCTCAGCGGCATGTCCAACTTGGAGCAGATGGTGGACAACGTCCACAGTTTCGAGGCGGAGCGGCCGCTGTCGGCGGCCGAGGAGGCCGCGCTGCTGGACGCGGTCGCGCCGCTTCGCTCGCGCGTCCCCTGCACTGCATGCCGCTACTGCTGCGACGGCTGCCCGATGGAACTGGACATACCTATGCTCATCGCCGCATACAACGACCTCTCGCTGGGCTTCAATTTCACTCCTGTGATGCGTCTGGAGGCCCTTCCTGAGGACAAACGGCCTTCGGCGTGCCTCGCCTGCGGGGCCTGCGCCGAGATCTGCCCTCAGCATATCCCTATTCCGGATGTACTGGCGGAACTTGCTGAGCGATATGATTCCATGCCCAAGTGGTCTGACATCTGCCGCCAGCGCGCCGAGGAGGCAGCGAAGTTGAACAAAAACGATTAGTGCTTATGGCCATCCGTTTGGATTTAGTTGAAAAGAATCGCAACCTATTCTGCGAGAGTAAGTTCTGGGGCGACCCCGATATGCCGGAGGATATGCAGTATCCTATGATTGACGGCCGTCCTCTGACCTTTCTTTGCCAGATTGACTGCTACGACATCGCCCCGCTGGACCCTGAGGGGGTTCTGCCCCGCGAGGGCATGCTCTATTTCTTCGCCGACATAGACGATCTCCTGGGCTATGACACCGGCATCCGCCACGAGGCGGGGGAGTGGCCGAAAGGACACGCCCTGGTCAAGTTCACCAAGGCCGTCAATATGGAGACCTTCAAGAGCCAGGTCCAGGTGGACGAAGACGACGAACCGCTGGCGCAGAAGGCCGTCGCGCTGGCCTTTACGGCCTGCGACGGCGCTTTCGGCGGCCTGCGGATGCTCGGTGACGCCCCCGAAGGGTACGTCACCCTGTTGCAGGTCCCGCTGGACCCTCAGCGTACGCTGCGCTTCGAAATCAAGGCCACCGACCTTGGCTTCGGCAATTGGAAGAAAGCCCGTTTCCTCCTTATAGAGAATTGAATTACAGCTTTATGAGTCCCAGTCCGGGACGGTCGGGGAGAACCATCCTGCCGTCCCGGACTGTCATTCCCTCGAAGCGGTCGTTGGAAATCAGGAGATTGCCGTCCAGGTCGGCGAAGTCCACGGCGGGGGAAAGCTGCGCGGCAGCGGTGCAGGCGCAGGAAGTCTCCGTCATGCACCCTATCATAACCCTCATTCCTTCAGCGCGGCCATAGTTGAGCATCTTCCAGGCTTCGCGCATGCCGGTGCATTTCATCAGTTTGATGTTGATGCCGTTGAATGCGCCCTTGATGGCAGGAATGTCGCGGAGGCGCTGGATGCTCTCGTCGGCGAAAATCGGAAGGGGACTGTGCTCGGTGATCCAGGCAATGTCGTCCAGCCTGTCTATGGCCATAGGCTGCTCCACCATCACCACGCCCTGCTCCTTGAGCCAGAATATCTCATCCAGAGCCTTCTGGCGGTCCGTCCAGCCTTGATTGGCGTCAACCGCCAGAGGCAGGTTGGTTACTGAGCGGATGGTACGTATCATCTCCTCGTCGCTGTCCAGTCCGACTTTGACCTTCAGGATATTGAAGCGGTCGGCGCATTCGAGGGTCTTCTCGCGCACGATCTCAGGCGTATCGATGCCGATGGTGAAGGTCGTGCTGGGCGCCTTGGCCGCGTCAAGGCCCCAGAGGCGCCACCACGGCTGGCCTATGAGCTTGCCGACGAGGTCGTGCAGGGCGATGTCGACTGCCGCTTTCGCGGGTGCGTCGCCCTCGGACAGCCCGTCCACGTACGCGAGTATGTCCTCCAGCTGGAAAGGGTCGCTGAACTGCTCCAGGTTTACTTTCTGCAGGAAAGCGCAGACGCTTTCTACGGTATGGCCGAGGTACGGAGGCATCGAGGCCTCGCCGTAGCCTACGTACCCGTCGTACTCGATCTCGACCTGCACGTCGGGAGTCGTCGTGCGGGAGTACGACGCCACGGTGAACGTATGCTGAAGCTGAAGTTCGTACGGGAAGAAACTCAGGTGCATCCTTGCATTCCCTCCGACCCTGCCCATATCATACGGGCCTTTCCCTTCGTTTCCCTGTTTCGGCATGCAACCCGCCAGTCCGGCTCCCAGTCCGGCCAGCGCGGCAGTCTTTATGAAGTCCCTTCGTTTCATCCTGTCCTGTGTTTGTTTCCACGAATATACGCGAAAAATCCCTTATATTTGTGCAGTCGAAAACAATTCTTTCCCATGGCACAGGAGATTGAACGCAAATTCCTCGTCGTCGGAGATTTCATGCCGGAAGTCTTCCGCTCTTACCGCATCTCGCAAGGCTATCTCAGTTCTTCGCCCGGGAGGACCGTACGCGTACGCGTCAGGGACGACCAGGGTTTCATCACCATTAAGGGACCGTCATCGGACGGGGGGCTGTCGCGTTTCGAATGGGAGAAGGAGATCCCGGCCGGCGAGGCGGAGGAACTCCTGGCCCTCGCCGAGCCGGTAGTCATAGACAAGACCCGGCATTTGATCCATAACACCGATGGCACCCATATTTGGGAGGTCGACGTTTTTCACGGGGCCAACGAAGGCCTCGTCCTGGCCGAGATTGAACTCGGCGCTCCGGACGAGCCCTTTGACCGCCCCGCCTGGCTCGGCCAGGAGGTCACAGGTGACCGCCGCTACTACAACTCCTACCTTTCACATCACCCTTTCACCGCAGGGTAGGCCTTTTTTCAGCTACCCTGCGGGCAAACTCCCGCAGGGTAGGCTGTTTTTAGTGGTACCCTGCGGGCAAACTCCCGCAGGGTAAGGCGTTTTTTAGGGTACCCTGCGGGTACTATCGCCTCTGGCGCTTTTCGCCGAAGACGCACCAGCGTATGAAGGGGATGCGGTGCAGGACTTCATACAGAATCGGCGAAAAGCTGAATACAGCCACGAACAGGATCAGGTACATCGCCACCGGAGGAAGATGGGTGTATGTCTTCATCATATAGCCTAGTGCAGCGACTATCAGATAATGGACGATGTAGAGTCCGTAACTGCTTCTTGTCATATACCAGGCGAAAGGTCCTGTCCTGTCGAAGCATGCCTTGAACCATGCCATCATCGCCAGGCACATCAACCAGCCATACAGGCAGTTGAGGGGGCTTCCCAGATACTGCGGTGATGTGTTGTCCTGTCCGAATGTTGTGGCGATGAGTATGGATCCCGCCGCTACTGCGCAGACCATCAAGGGGATCCACGCTTTGGACAGGCGCTCCTGGACTCCATCGTGGGAGAATACGAAATACCCCGTCAGGAAAGGAATCAGGTAGAACAGCGGTTTGTAGAGATTGAGTAAGCCGTCCGCAGAATCGGGCCGCGGTTCCTGAATGAGAGTTTTTTCTCCGAGCAGGAAAAGGATGCCAAGAAGTATCAACCAGACAATGCCCGTGTTTCCTCCGAACACCCTTCCGCACCAATCGTGGAAGCGGTCGCGTGAATCCAGTTTCCGTACCCCCAGGAGGATCAGTGAGAACAACCACAGGTCCTGTATGAACCACAATGGTCCCGTGCCGCTGAAGGCCATGATGAAATACTTGGCTATTATAGGTATCCCGTCAAATACGCCTGTCCTTGATGCAACGGCGGTGTTGAAATAGCCTGTCATCCAGTGGAATACGAGGAGGCCTATGGTGCCGGGTACCAGCAGTTTGCGCGTGCGCGCCCTGAACCATTCCTTCCCTGTGTGCTTGTCCAGTGCATACCGTGCGCTGATACCGGCCAGCAGGAACAGCAGCGGCATGAACCATGGGTACAGGATGTACATGACTACATCCTGGTACTGTGGGCACTGCGGATAATCGCCGAATCCTCCTATGCCGCCGAAGACCCCCTTGTTGTTATAGAAATAAATAACATGGTAGAAAAGCACCAGGAGCACGGTCACCCAGCGCAGGTTGTCGATCCAATGCTTTCTCATTTCGTAAGGCCCTCCATTGCCTGGTCGATCGCATCCTGGAAAATCTCGGTTTTCAGTATTGCGATGCCTTTCTGGTCTCCCAGCATTATCAGGGCATCTCCCGGATTGATGTTGTAAAGTTTGCGGGCGTCCTTCGGGATGACGATCTGTCCCTTGTCTCCCACCTTCACGACTCCGAAGATGTATTTTCCGTCTTTTTCCTGCATAACGTATGAAAAGTTAGAAATTTCCCACAAATATAACAAATTGCGGGAAATAAAGAGACCTATAGCGACTTTTTTCGAAAAATCAGTATCCTCTCTCCCGCCCCCTCTTTTCCGCCATCTCCTGTCGCTTCCTAAGGCCGCTTTCATTCAATGGTTTCCTTCTTCTCGACAAATCGTTTAGGACACAAACCTGCCCTCTGACCGTCTGAGAGCTTACTCCTTGTCCTCATCCCTCCGAAATCCCTTAGGATAAGAACACTCACCCCTCCCAGAGTGCTTTGGAGCCATTATGTCTGTCCTCGACGATTTGCGCACTTCTCGCCATTCCCCCTTTCGTTCGTTCTTTCTTTCCCCCTCTCCTCCTCTCCTCTCTCTGCGCTCTCAGCTCTCTCTCCTCTCTCTCCTCTTTCTCATCTTTCTCCTCCCTTTTCTCCCTTTTCTCCCTTATCTCCCTTATCTCCCTTTTCTCCCCCTCCCCCTTAAGTATCTCATTTCATGCTTGCCTTTATAAAAAGTGGTTGCTCGAAGGATGTGGTGTTTTCGTGCCCTTCGTTCGGGAAATGCCCGAAGGATCAGGTGTTTTCGTGCCCTCGTTCGGGAAATGCCCGAAGGATCAGGTGTTTTCGTGCCCTCGTTCGGGAAATGCCCGAAGGATCAGGTGTTTTCAAGCCCTTCGTTCGGGAAATGCCCGAAGGATCTGGTGTTTCGTGCTCTTCGTTCGGGAAAAGCCCGAAGAATGTGGTGTTTTCGTGCCCTTCGTTCGGGAAATGCCCGAAGGATCTGGTACTCTCGACTATGGGTTAAAAGGGAGTAATACGCTGGAACGGAGAAGGTGGTTTTGTTCCTGGAGGGGGGGAATAGGAGGTTGAACGGGTGGTGTGCCAGGGGATGAAGGGTTGGGAGATAAAGAAAAAAGCTACCCTTCGTTTTGAGGGGTAGCTGATATTGTGTTTGCTTGTCAGACAAGCGGTTGGGGGCCACGCGCTGGTGGCTGGAGACTAGAAGATCTCCTCAGAGGGCTCGCGGTAGTCGTCGATGGTCGGAGCCGGGGCCTCGCGCTTGGGACCGAAGGTCCTGCGGGGACCGCGGTCGCCGCCGCGCTCGGGACGCTCTCCGCGTTCAGGGCGTTCAGGGCGCTCGCCACGTTCGGGACGCTCGCTGCGCTCACCGCGCTCGGGGCGGCGGTCATGACCGCCACGCTCGCCGCGTCCGCCGTGCTCGCCACGGCGCTCGGGGCGCTCGCCGCGCTCACCGCCGCGGCCGTTGCCGCCGCGCGGACCGCGCTCGCCGCGGCCCTTAGGCTCGACATAGCCCTCCGGCTTCTCGGTGAGAGCCCTCATGGAGAGCCTCATCTTGCCGGCTTTGCATCGATCTCGAGAAGCTTGACATCAATCTCGTCACCGACCTTGAGGACGTCTTCGACGTTCTCGGTCTTGTTCCATGCGATCTCGGACACGTGGAGAAGGCCTTCCTTTCCGGGGAGGATCTCTACGAAAGCGCCGAACTCGAGGATGCTGACCACCTTGCCATGATAGACCTGGCCCGGCTCCGGAACTGCGCAGATGCCCTTGATCCACTCGAGGGCGGCATCCATGGCCTGCTTGTCGGTGCCGAAGATGTCGACGATACCCTCGGTCTCACCCTGTGCGCCGCCTTCCTTGGGCTGCTCGTCGATGGTGATGGTGGTACCGGTTTCTTTCTGGATCTTCTGGATGGTCTCGCCACCCTTGCCGATGACGGCGCCGATGAACTCGCTGGCGATGCGGATCTGGACGATGCGCGGCACGAACGGCTTGTAGTCCTCGCGCGGCTCGCTGATGGTCTTCAGCATCTCGCCCATGATGTGCATACGACCCTGGCGGGCCTGCTCGAGAGCCTTCTCGAGAACATCGTAGGACAGACCGTCCACCTTGATGTCCATCTGGGTGGCGGTGATGCCGTCGGCGGTACCGGTGACCTTGAAGTCCATGTCACCGAGATGGTCCTCGTCGCCGAGGATATCGGTGAGGATGGCGTAGCGCTCGTTGGGGCGCTCGGCATCGGTGATGAGGCCCATTGCCACACCGGCGACGGGCTTCTTGATCTTCACGCCTGCGTCCATGAGGGCGAGGCAGCCGCCGCATACGGAAGCCATGGAAGACGAACCGTTGGACTCGAGGATGTCACTGACCACGCGGACAGCGTAAGGATTCTCGGGAGCGAGCGGAACGACGGGCTTGAGGGCGCGCATGGCGAGGTTGCCGTGGCCGATCTCACGACGGCCGGGAGCGCGCATGGGCTTGGCTTCGCCGGTGGCGAAAGGAGGGAAGTTGTAGTGCAGGACGAACTGCTGGTCGCCCTGGATGAGGACTTCGTCGACTTCCTTCATGTCCATCTTGGTGCCGAGGGTGACGGTCGCAAGGGACTGGGTCTCACCGCGGGTGAAGATGGCGGAACCGTGTGCACAGGGGAGGTAATCCACCTCGCACCAGATGGGACGGACCTGGTCGCAGACGCGGCCGTCCAGGCGGATGCCCTCGTCGAGGATCATGTTGCGCATGGCCTCTTTCTCGACGGCATGGTAATATCTCTCTACGAGCGGGGTCTTCTCCTCGAGTTCCTCCTCCGGAATGGTGGCCAGGAACTCGTCCTTTATGGCTGTGAAGCCGTCCTCGCGCTCGTGCTTGGGCTTGGCGGACTTGGCGAGTGCATAGCACTTGTCATAGCAGAAAGCCTCGACGGCCTTCTTGAGATCCTCATCCTCCACGTCGTGGGGATAGTCGCGCTTGGTCTCGTTGCCGAGTTCGGCGATGAGTTCCTTCTGCACGCGGCAGTGGCGCTTGATCTCTTCATGGGCGAACTTGATGGCCTCGAGCATGTCGTGCTCGCTGACCTCGTTCATCTCGCCCTCGACCATCATGATATTCTCCTCGGTGGCGGCGACCATAAGTTCAAGGTCGCTGTCTGCCATCTGTGAGAAGCTGGGGTTGATGACGAACTCGCCGTTGATGCGGGCGACGCGGACTTCCGAGACGGGGCCGCCGAACGGCAGGTCGGAAGTAGCGAGGGCGGCGGAGGCGGTCAGGCCTGCAAGGGCGTCAGGCTGGGTGTCCTTGTCAGCGGAGATGAGGCTGAGGTAGACGAACACCTCGAGGTGGAAATCGTCCGGCCAGAGGGGCCTGATGGGGCGGTCAACGAGGCGTGCGATCAGGATCTCGTAGTCCGAGGGCTTGCTTTCGCGTTTCATGAAGCCGCCGGGATACCTTCCCGCGGCGAAATACTTCTCACGGTAGTCCACCGTGAGGGGCATGAAATCGGTGCCCTCCTTGACTTCCTTGGCTGCGCAGACGGTGGCGAGGATCATTGTGCCTCCCATCTTCACGACAGCCGAACCGTCCGCCTGCTTGGCGAGTTTGCCGGTCTCGATCTCAATCACGCGGCCGTCCGCGAGCTCGATCTTTTTCGTGATAACGTTCATTACTGTTTTCTTTACGTCTTTATTACTGCTGGGTCGCGGACCGTCCGCGAACCGTTTTTTCAAATAAAAAGGGGAGGATTCCCCATTGGAATCCTTCCCCTTCGGTTTTTTCCTATCCTTATCGACGGAGACCAAGCTCCTTGATGATGTTTCTGTATCTCTCGATGTCGATCTTCTGGAGGTAATCCAGGATCTGACGTCTCTTGCCGACCAGGCGGAGAAGGGCGCGACGCGTGACAACGTCTTTCCTGTTCTTCTTCACGTGCTCGGTAAGGTGAGCGATACGGTAGGAAAATAATGCAACCTGACTCTCAGGGGAGCCGGTGTCCTTATTGGACTTCCCGTACTTCGCGAAAATCTCTTGCTTTCTTTCAGGCATCAGGTATTCAGCCATCTTGCAAAAAATTTTAAGTTAATAAAACAACTGATATCAATACTTTCGCCATTGACGGCAAAAGTGGGGCAAAGGTAGTCATTTTTTCGGACTTTACAATATCTTTTCACCTAATTTAAAACCGGATGCCAAAGAGTCCGTACGTTCAGCCGGACCGTAATGGCTAATTTCAGGAAAAAACGTTAAATTTGTTTCGTTTAAACACTTTTTGCTCATATGCCAAGAGTAATCACCTTCGGAGAGATTATGCTCCGTCTCTCAACGCCGGGTTACCTGCGCTTCTCGCAGGCCCGCCAGTTCGATGCGACATTCGGCGGCGGCGAGGCAAACGTCGCTGTCTCGCTGGCCAACTACGGCATTGATACCGAATTTGTTACACGTCTTCCCGACAACGACGTAGCCCGCAGTTGCCTTAAGGAGTTACGCTCTTATGGCGTAGGCGTTTCCCATTGCATCACCGGCGGCGACCGTCTCGGGATCTACTTCCTTGAGACCGGCGCCGTGGCGCGGCCGAGCAAAGTCGTCTACGACCGTGCCGGCTCGTCCCTCGCCACCATCGCGCCCGGGATGATCGACTGGGACGAGGTCTTCGACGGAGCCGACTGGTTCCACTGGACCGGCATTACGCCCGCTGTCAGCCAGGGCGCCGCAGATGTATGTCTCGAGGCTGTCCGGGCTGCGAACCGCCTCGGCCTGACTGTCAGTTGTGACTTGAATTTCCGCAAGAATCTCTGGAAATACGGACGGAGCGCCTCGGAAGTGATGCCCGCCCTCGTGGAGGGCTGCGACATCATCCTCGGCAACGAAGAGGATGCCGAGAAGGTTTTCGGCATCAAGCCCGAAGGCTTCGATGCCGCGTCCACGGCCGGAGCCATCGACCAGGGCCGCTTCCGCAGCGTGGCCGAACAGCTTATGGCCCGCTTCCCGCGCGCCCGTAAGGTCATCATCACCCTCCGCGGCTCCATCAACGCCAATCACAACACCTGGGGCGGTGTCCTTTACGACGGCAAGACCCTGTACGAGTCGCCACGCTACGACATCACCCACATCGTGGACCGCGTCGGTGGCGGCGACTCCTTCATGGGAGGCCTCATCTACGGCCTTCTGTCCTATCCCGGCGATGACCAGCGGGCGCTGGACTTCGCCGTGGCTGCCTCATGCCTCAAGCATACGATATTCGGAGACTTCAACCAGGTGACCGTAGCGGAAGTCGAAAACCTCATGAAGGGGGACGGCTCCGGAAGGGTCTCAAGATAAGGATCATATATGGAAATGACTCTCAGACAGGGCTGCAGGTACGCCCTTCTCGTCCCGACCAGCATGGGACTGCGGGTCACCCCCGAAAACGGCCAGCCGGTACAGTGCAGCGATGTGCTGCATCTGTATGCGACCAGTGCGGAGACCAACGTCGCCAGCATAGCCTCATACCTCGGAATGCCCGTCAAGGTCCTCACCACTTTCGTGGAAGGAAGCCCCTTCGCGGCGTTAATCAAGTCCAACCTCCGCTCGCGCGGTATGGACTTCGAAGGCCCCGAAGTGCCCCAGGGAGGCCCTTGGGGCTACAGGCACCAGATCAACGTCGCCGACAGCGGCTATGGACCGCGCGGTCCCCGTGTCTGGAACGACCGCGCCGGCGAAGTCGGCAGGACATTGAATGTCAAAGACTTCGATCTCGACCGCATCTTCGGCCAGGAGGGCGTGCAGATAGTGCACCTGTCCGGCCTTATCGCGGCACTCAGCCCCGACACCGGGCGTTTCTGCCTTGAGATTGCCCGCGCAGCAAAGAGGTACGGCACCCGAATAAGCTTCGACCTGAATTACCGCGCCTCCTTCTGGATCGGCCGTGAAAAGGAACTGCGAGACATATTCGCGGAGATCTGTTCTCTCGCCGACATCCTCATCGGCAACGAGGAGGACTTCCAGTTGTGCCTCGGCATCGAAGGCCCCGAGGCCGGCGGCAAGGACATCGCCGCCAAGATCGACGGGTTCAAGGAGATGATTCGCCGTGTCCGCGCCGAGTATCCCGGCGCGCAGGTCTATGCAACCACGCTCCGCCAGGTCAACCATACCAACAGCCACAACTGGGGAGCCATAATGCTCGCCGGCGAGGAGTGGCAGGTCATTGAGCCCCGCAGGATTCATGTCCTCGACCGCATCGGCGGTGGCGACGGATTCGTCGGCGGTCTCCTGTACGGCATCCTGAAGGGCTGGGAGAGCGAAAAGTGGATCCGGTTCGGCTGGGCCACGGGTGCCCTTGCCACCACCTTCCTCACCGACTACGCCCAGCCGGCAGATGAGGAGCAGGTATGGAGTGTTTGGAACGGCAACGCCCGCGTCAAGAGATAGGCCTATGCTCTACTACGCCAGGGGTTCCAGGGATGACGACATTTCAGCGCAGGAGGTACGGGATGCCCTCTGCGGTGTATTCCGTGCCCTGGGCTCCAGGAAACGCGTCCTTGCCCTGCCTCCGGATTTCACCCGCCTCAATTCATTCGCGGGGCCTATAACGGAGATGGTCAACGATTATTTCGGCGATGCACTTACGGACGTCATGCCCGCCCTGGGTACGCATTCTCCGATGACCGACGCTCAGATTGCCACGATGTTCGGCACGGTACCCCGCAGCAAGTTCCGCGTCCACGACTGGCGTCACGACGTCGTGACGGTGGGGGAGGTGCCGGCCGAATATGTCCGCGAAGTGTCCGGAGGACGCGCGGACTACGCCTGGCCGGCACAGGTCAACAGATTGCTCCTGGACCCTTCCTTCGACCTCATCCTTTCCATAGGCCAGGTCGTGCCCCACGAGGTCATCGGCATGGCTAACTACACCAAGAACATTTTCGTGGGGGTCGGCGGCAGCGAGGGCATCAACAACAGTCACTATCTGGGTGCGACATACGGGATGGAACGCATCATGGGCCGGGCCGTGAGCCCCGTCCGCGATGTAATGGAGTATGCCCGTGTGCATTTCATACAGGATCTCCCCATAGTATATATACTGACCGTCCTGGCCAAGGAACCGGATACCGGCCGGATGCAACTCAAAGGCCTTTTTGTCGGAGATGACTTCGAGTGTTTCCGCCTTGCTTCGGAACTCTCGCTCCAGACCAATTTCATAATGGTGGAGAAGCCGCTGCGCAAATGCATAGTCTGGCTGGATCCGGCGGAGTTCAAGAGCACCTGGCTCGGCAACAAAGCCATCTACCGCACCAGGATGGCCCTCGCCGACGGTGCGGAGCTCATCATCCTTGCCCCTGCCCTCAGGGAGTTCGGAGAGGATGCCGCCATCGACTCCTTGATCCGCAAGTACGGCTACAAGGGTACGTTTCATACGCTGGAAGCGACGCGCAACAACCGCGACCTCCGGGAGAACCTCAGCGCCTCGGCGCATCTGATCCACGGATCGTCCGAGGGGCGTTTCCGCATCACCTATTGCCCCGGTCCGGACATGACACGCGAAGGGATAGAGGGCGTCGGCTATGCCTATGCCCCGCTGGACAAGATGATGGAACGTTACCGTGTCTCCTCCCTGAAGGACGGCTGGAATACCGTCGACGGCGAGGAGATTTATTACATTTCCAATCCGGCCCTGGGCCTGTGGGCCCATCCCGACAGATTCGAGGACTGAGATATGAAGATAGTCTGTGACAATAAGATACCATTCCTGCGCGGGGCTTTCGAGCCCTTCGCCGAGGTCGTTTACCTGCCCGGAGCGCAGACCACTCCGGAGGTGGTTAAGGACGCCGATGCGCTCGTCACGCGTACGCGCACTATCTGCAACGAGGCGTTGCTCAAGGGCTCTTCGGTGAAAGCGATAGCAACGGCCACGATAGGTTACGACCATATCGATACTTCGTGGTGCGAGGCCAACGGAATTGCGTGGAGCAACGCTCCCGGATGCAATTCCTGGTCGGTCAAGCAGTATATTTCGTCTGTGCTGGCAGTGTTGGCGCAACGCCACGGCCTCAGGCTCGGCGCCCTGACGCTGGGCGTCGTGGGCGTCGGCAACGTCGGCTCCAAGGTTGCCGACGTGGGCCGGGCCTTCGGCATGCGTGTCCTGCTGAACGACCCGCCGCGCGAGCGCGCCGAGGGTCCGGACGCCTTCGTGGACCTCGATACGGTCCTTGCGGAGAGCGATATCGTCACCGTCCACGTGCCGCTGACGCGCGCAGGCGAAGATGCCACCTGGCATCTTTTCGATGCTGCGCGCCTTGCACGGATGCGCCCCTCACAGATACTGATCAACTCGTCCCGCGGTCCTGTGGTGGACAATGCCGCCCTGAAAAACATCCTTCTGAAAGGAGGACTGAAGGCAGCGGTCCTGGATGTCTGGGAGGGCGAGCCGGACCTGGATCCGGAGCTTGTAGGCCTGCTGGACATCTCCACGCCGCATATAGCGGGCTACAGCGCAGACGGCAAGGCAAACGGTACCACGATGAGCGTCCGCTACCTGGCGACAAGGCTCGGGCTGCCGCTTGTGGACTGGACGGCCTCCGGCGTCCCGGCCCCGCCGCAGCCGCTCGCCTTCACCGTCGATGCTTCAGGCAAAACTCCGCAGGAGGTCCTCTCCGAGGCCATCCTCCATACTTACGACGTCCGTCAGGACAGCGATGCGCTCCGCGCTGAATTGGACGCGTTCGAGCGTCTGCGCGGCGACTATATGGTCCGGCGCGAGCCGTCAGCGTTCACGCTGACGCTCTCCGGCGGCGGCCAGGAACTCGCCGCGCGTCTCGAACTGTTAGGATTTAAAGTTAAAACTCTATAGAAATGAAGCAGTTATCCGACATCGGACTCATCGGTCTCGCCGTCATGGGAGAGAACCTGGTTTTGAACATGGAGAGCAAAGGATTCCGTGTCAGCGTTTTCAACAGGACCGTCGAGAAAGTCGACAGGTTCCTGGAAGGCCGTGGTAAAGGCCTCAACATATATGGGGCGCACAGCCTCGAGGACTTCGTGGCTTCGCTCGCCACTCCGCGCAAGGTGTTCCTCATGGTCAAGGCCGGGGCCGCCGTCGATGCCTTCATCGACAGGCTGATCCCGGTGCTTGAGCCCGGCGACATCATCATCGACGGAGGCAACACCCATTTCCCTGATACCGCCCGCCGTACGGCGTATGTCGAGAGCAAGGGTCTCCTCTACATCGGCACCGGCGTGTCCGGCGGCGAGGAGGGAGCCCTGAAGGGCCCCTCGATGATGCCCGGCGGGTCGCCGGCCGCATGGCCATACGTCAAGCCGATCTTCCAGAGCATCTGCGCCAAGGTCGAGGGCGACTCGCCGTGCTGCGACTGGGTGGGCGAAGGCGGTGCCGGCCACTTCGTCAAGATGGTCCACAACGGCATCGAATACGGTGACATCCAACTCATCTGCGAGTGCTACCAGATAATGAAGGACATACTCGGAATGAGCAACGAGGAGATGCACGAGACCTTCGCCGAGTGGAACAGGGGAGACCTTGATTCGTACCTGATCGAGATTACCCGCGATATTCTGGCCAAGAAGGACGGGGACGACCGCTATGTGCTGGACTATATCCTCGATACCGCCGGCCAGAAGGGTACAGGCAAATGGACGGCCATCTCCGCCCTGGACCAGGGCGTGCCGCTTACCCTGATCGGCGAGTCTGTATTCGCCCGCTGCCTCTCCGCACAGAAGGAGGAGAGGGTCGCGGCCTCGGAGGTCCTCGAAGGCCCTGCTCCCGTGAAGTTCACGGGAGACCGCAAGGCCTTCCTCGAGGACCTGCGCCGCGCCCTCTTCGCCGCCAAGGTAGTCTCCTACGCGCAGGGCTACGCGCTGATGCGCGCCGCCGCCAGGGAGTACGGATGGAATCTCAACTACGGCGGCATCGCGCTGATGTGGCGCGGCGGCTGCATCATCCGCAGCGTCTTCCTCGGCAGGATCAAGGAGGCCTTCGACAAGGACCCCGACATAGCCAACATCCTCCTGGACCCGTATTTCAGCGGCAAGCTTGCCGAGGCCCAGCAGGGCTGGCGCAACGTCCTCTGCACCGCGATGCAGAACGGCGTTCCCGCGCCCTGCATGACGGCTGGCCTGCAGTATTACGACGGCTATCGCTGCAAGCGCCTGCCGGCCAATCTGCTGCAGGCGCAGCGCGACTTCTTCGGAGCCCATACCTACGAGCGAACCGACCGTCCCCGCGGAGAGTTCTTCCACACCAACTGGACAGGCCACGGCGGCGATACAGTCTCCTCGACATACAATGCATAATGTACAAGATTCTATAGAAATGGCACAGTACAGTAAACTACAGGTTCTTATGACCATGAGGGAAGCGGGCATCGTCCCCGTCTTCTACCATCCGGACCCCGCGGTTGCCAAGCAGGTCCTCAAAGCCTGCTACGACGGCGGCATTCGCGTGTTCGAATATACCAACCGTGGCGATTTCGCCCAGGGAGTGTTCAGCGTACTCGTCAAGTATGCCGAGGCGGAACTGCCCGGAATGATCCTGGGCGTAGGTTCCGTCGTCGATCCGGCCACGGCAGCGATGTATATCCAACTCGGCGCCAATTTCATCGTCGGGCCTTTGTTCAACCCCGCTGTCGCGCCGGTCTGCAACCGCAGGCTCATCCCTTATATGCCCGGTTGCGGCAGCGTTACCGAGGTCGGGATGGCTCAGGAAGCTGGCTGCGACATCTGCAAGGTGTTCCCGGGAGACGTGCTCGGGCCTGCCTTCGTGAAGGCCCTCAAGGCACCTATGCCCTGGAGCCAGTTGATGGTAACCGGAGGCGTCAAGCCAACCCGTGAGAACCTTGAAGCCTGGTTCAGGGCCGGAGTGACCTGCGTCGGCATGGGCTCCAACCTTTTCCCGAAGGATGCCATTGCCGCAGGGGAGTGGGAGAGGATCTCCACACTCTGCCGCGACGCACTCGCCATTGTCAAGGAAGTAAAATAAACGGATATGACCACACAACAGAAACTGATGACCAACTGGCGCTGGTGGCTGTGCTCGCTGCTCTTCGTGGCGACCACGGTCAACTATCTCGACCGCCAGGTGCTTTCGTTGACTTACAAGGAGTTCATCGCTCCCCAATTCCACTGGACCGACGCCAATTACGGCACCATCACGTCCTTCTTCTCCATCTTCTACGCCGTTGCGTGTCTCTTCGCCGGCAAGTTCGTGGACTGGATGGGCACGAAGAAGGGATATCTCATCGCCATAGGCGTATGGTCGGCCGGCGCGTGCCTGCACGCAGCCTGCGGCTGGGCTACGGCCGGCCTGGTGGACGGCGTGCCGAACGCCGCTGCGCTCAAGGCCGTCGAGGCCGGCAGCAACGTCGCCCTGGCCATCTCCACCACCTCGGTCTACCTGTTCATGCTCTGCCGCGGCATCCTTGCGCTTGGAGAGTCGGGCAATTTCCCGGCGGCCATCAAGGTAACGGCTGAGTATTTCCCGAAGAAGGACCGCGCTTTCGCGACCTCCATCTTCAATGCCGGCGCCTCGGTCGGCGCGCTCGCGGCTCCGCTCTGCATCCCGCCGCTCGCCAAGTCCCTCGGCTGGGAGATGGCCTTCATCATCATCGGCGCCCTGGGCTTCATCTGGATGTTCTTCTGGGCGTTCATGTATGACAAGCCCGAGAAGAGCAGCCACGTCAACGGGGCAGAACTTGAGTATATCCATCAGGATGACGCCGGCACGGAGGTTTCGAAGACATCCGAAGAGAAGTCCATCCCTTTCCTCAAGTGCTTCACCTTCAAGCAGACGTGGCAGTTCATTGCCGGCAAGTTCTTCACTGACGGCGTATGGTGGTTCTTCCTTTTCTGGGCCCCGGCATACTTCCACGACCAGTTCAATGCCCCGGCTTCTTCCCCTCTGGGCCAGGGACTTATCTTCACCCTCTACGCCATCGTGACCATAGTTTCGATCATCGGAGGCTATCTGCCCAAACTGTTTGTGGAAAAGAAGGGCATGCACCCGTACAACGGCCGCATGCTCGCGATGCTCATCTTCGCCTTCTTCCCCATCGCTGCATTGTTCGCACAGCCGCTGGGCCTTCACTTCAATACCCCCTGGTGGCCGGCAATCCTGATAGGACTTGCCGCCGCCGGGCACCAGGCCTGGTCCGCGAACCTTTTCTCCACCATCGGCGACATGTTCCCGAAGAGCACCATCGCCAGCATCACCGGCATCGGCACGATGGCCGGCGGCGTCGGCTCGATGATCATCCAGAAGGTCGCGGGCAATCTCTTCACCTATGCCGAAAATGCCGGATCTTCCTTCCACTTTATGGGATTCGAAGGCAAGCCAGCCGGCTATTTCATCGTATTCTGCTTCTGCGGTGTGGCCTACCTGATCGCCTGGACCGTGATGAAGTCGCTTGTACCCAAATACAAACCTATCGTAACAGAATAAACCATGGCTTTCATCCACGAAGACTTCATGCTCTCCAACGAATATGCGAGAGAACTGTATCACGACAGCGCCGAAGGCCTGCCCATCATCGACTACCACTGCCACCTCTCCCCGCAGGAGATAGCTGAGAACATACAGTTCCGCGACATCACCCAGCTGTGGCTGGGCGGGGACCACTACAAATGGCGCGCGATGCGCGGCAACGGCGTTCCGGAAGAGTATATCACCGGCGACAGGTCTCCTTGGGAGAAGTTCGAAAAATGGGCGGAGACAATGCCGTACGCGATGCGCAATCCGCTCTATCATTGGTCCCATCTCGAACTGAGCCGTGTGTTCGGCATCGAAAAAGTCCTCAAACCGGAAACGGCGCGTGAAATCTTCGAAGAATGCAATGCAAAGCTCGCCACGGAAGAATTCCGCGGCCAGGCGCTCATCCGCAAATTCGGGGTCGAGGTGGTCTGTACCACCGACGACCCTGCGGATGACCTGCGCTGGCACAGGATGATTGCCGGGCATCCGTTCGGAACGAAGGTCCTCCCGGCCTGGCGTCCCGACAAGGCCATGGCCATCGAGGATCCAAAGGCTTACAAGGAGTATCTGGTCAAGCTAGGCGAAGTTGCCGGCGAAGAGATCGACTCCTACGCCGACCTCATCGAAGCTCTTAAGAAGCGTCACGATTTCTTCGCTTCTATGGGCTGCAAGCTCTCCGACCATGGTCTCGAGGCCTTCTACGCTTCTGACTACAAGGAAGTGGAGATCGAGATGATCTTCAAGAAGGTCCTGCTCGACATCGCCCCCGGTCCGAGGGAGCTTGACAAGTTCCGCAGCGCTTTCTTGCACGACATGGCCGTCATGGACGCCGAGAAGGGCTGGGCCCAGCAATATCACGTCGGCGCCATACGCAACAACAACGAGAAGATGTTCAAGCTCCTCGGCCCCGACACCGGTTTCGACGCCATCCATGACCTGCCCCTCGCCGCCGCCGGCCACAGGTTCTTCAGCCGTCTGGCCGCGGAGGATAAACTCGCCAAGACCATCCTTTATTGTTTGAATCCCAAGGACAACGAACTGCTTGCCGTGATGGCCTACACCTTCAACGACGGTACTTTCCCCGGCAAGATGCAACTAGGCTCGGCCTGGTGGTTCCTCGACCAGGAGGACGGAATGCGCAAGCAGCTGAACGCGCTCAGCGCCCTGGGGCTGCTGAGCCGCTTCGTCGGTATGCTCACCGACTCGCGCAGCTTCATCAGCTACCCGCGCCACGAGTACTTCCGCAGGATCCTCTGCGACGTCCTCGGCCGCGACCTCGCCGACGGCAAGCTCCCGAAATCAGAAATGCCCTTCATCCATCAGATGGTGAAGGACATCAGTTACAACAACGCTAAGCGCTACTTCAACTTCTAGGACCCTGCCGCATCTCTTGCCTGCGTCGTGTCCTTTAGCTTTTTACCGCTTCTCCAGGTTCCAGCTCGAACAAGTCGTTGACTGTGACTCCGAACAGTGAGGACATCTTTAAGGCCAGTAAGGTAGATGGATTGAACCGGCCTTTTTCTATGGCATTGATCGTCTGCCTGCTGACGGATAGTCTTTCTGCCAGTTCTTCCTGGGTCATATTATGTATGGCCCTTTCTACTTTTATCCTGTTTTTCATTTCTTCCCTTCTATCAATAAGTTGGATTTAAGAAGGATCAAGTATAGGATGAATAGTAGATCGAAATCTGTAACCAGATAATACAGATTCTCAATAATCCCGTAAAAACCGGTATCTTTCCACAACGTGGATGATAGGTGGAACAGGCTGACGACAATAATAAACCCCAGGGCAATCCATCCTATGGTCTTAAGCCTGATGGATTGTACCATCTCATCCTCGATCTTCTCCTTAGAGACGCAAGCAGCAAATAAACAGATGATGGTAATGACTTTGATAATAGAAGATGTTATCTCGGGATGTGCGCCAGGCAAAACTGATACCCGATATTTGCTGAAAGCCATTTCAACATCTGACACTTTAAAAACAACAACCAGGACTGCCTCCGCCAGAAGGAATAGGGCAACCCAAATGATACAGATAATTTGAATCTTATGAGGAAGAAGTTTCATAGAGAATAATAAATGTTTTGGTTCAAATGTAAACAATAATTTACATAATAGCAAATTAATTTTACATTCATGTATTGCGGGCATTTACCTAGACGCCGGTAGGGATACTCGATGACGCTGACGACTTGGGTAGCCTGCGGAAGGTCTGCTTAAACGCCGCAGACCTTCCGCGCTGAGGACGTCGAAACAGAGTGTTGATTAATCATCGGTATTGTCGCACTTAGCGAAGAAGCCGACGGGAGTGAGGACCGGGATGTCGGTGAAATCCCGGAAATGCGCTGTGTTGTCAGTGACAATCACATCGCAGAGCTTTTCTTCGGCGCACATGATCTGAAGGGAGTCTTCAAAGTCGGGACTGCTGCAATTCCTTATTGCTGTCATCAGCTGGGAGTCGTTCATTGGAAGGACTTCACAGAACTTATACAGTTTGGACAGGCAGGCCTTGACTTCGTCCATCGGTCTTTTGCGTAGGACATAGGCAATACTCGCCATGGTGAGAAAGGAGACATAGAGTCTGGTCCATTCGTCTTTGTGACCGATGCTGATGATGCGTTGGGCGTCATTGGCTCCGTCCCTGTCCAGGACAAGGTCGAGGAGAACGTTGGTGTCAAGGAAGATCTTCATTTCCCGAGGATATAAGCGAGCCGATCGTCCGCCGCCAGCTCTTCGTCAGTGAATTCGACCTTGAAGGAAGACAGAGCCTGGATCTCAGGCAAGATCTCCCTCGGGACTTTTATATCCTTGAGTTCTGCTTCCAGGCGGGCGTATTTGTCTTCTCCGCTATCCAGAGCCTTCTGCACGGCCTCTTCGACATAGGCATTGACGCTTTTCCGCTCGAGCCGTGCGCGTCTCTTCAGACGTCTGACAAGCTCGGGACTGAAGCGGAATGCGGTCTGTACTGTTCTTGTTCCTTCCATTTGTATAACTTTTCTGCAAATATATAACAAATACGGAAAAACAAAAAAACTCCCCGCTTCATTTTGAGGCGGGGAGTAATCGATAATTGTCGGGATGCAGCTACTTCTTGGCCTTGACTGCGGCGCGCTCGACGGCGAGGCAGGCCTTGTAGTTCTCGAGCCAGGCCTCGAAGCCGGCGACGTCCTCCGGGCTGGGGGCGATCTCCGTGCCGGTATTGCCGGCGAAGACCATCTTGTCGAGGAAGTCGGGGAGGGATGCCTTGGCGGGATTGTTCACAAGGTAGGACGCGAGGATGGCGATGCCCCAGGCGCCGCCTTCACCAGCCGTCTCCATTACGGAAATGGGGGAGTCGAGGGCGGCGGCGAGGATGCGCTGTCCGACACCCTTGACCTTGAACAGTCCTCCGTGACCGGTAATGCGGTCCACCTTGACCTTCTCCTCCTTGAGGAGGACATCATTGCCTATCTTGAGCACGCCGACTGTGGCGTACAGGATCGAGCGCATGAAGTTGGACAGGTTGAAGCTGTCGGTCGCGGAGCGGACGAAGAGCGGACGGCCTTCGGCGAAGCCCGTCACGGGCTCTCCGGAGATGTAGTTGTAGGAGATCAGGCCGCCGCAGTCCGGGTCGCCCTTGTCGGCGGCGTCGAACAGGCGCTGGAAGATCCTGCCCATGTCGACGGGAACACCCATCAGCTCCTCATACTCCTTGAACAGGCCTACCCAGCCGTTGAGGTCGGAAGTGCAGTTGTTGCAGTGGACCATTGCGACGAGGTTGCCGTCCGGAGTGGTGACCATGTCGATCATCTCGTTCGGCTTGGACAGTTCCTTCTCCAGGACTATCATCGAGAAGGAGGAGGTGCCGGCCGAAACGTTTCCGGTGCGCGGCCTGACGGCGTTGGTCGCGACCATGCCCGTGCCTGCGTCTCCTTCCGGAGGGCACAGCGGCACGCCGGCCTGGAGGTGACCCGAGACATCGAGGCGCTTCGCGCCCGTCTCGGTCAGCACGCCTGCCGGCGCGCCGGCGGGAAGCACCTTCGGCAGTATGTCGCCGAGTTTCCAGGAGAATCCGTAGGGAGCGACGAGGTTGTCGAATTTATCGATCATGTCCGCCCTGTAGTTCCCGGTCTCGGGATCCACGGGAATCATTCCCGATGCGTCTCCGACGCCCAGCACTTTTTCGCCGGTGAGTTTCCAGTGGATGTAGCCGGCCAGGGTGGTGAAGTAGGCGATCTGCGGGACGTGCTCCTCCTTGTTCAGGATGGCCTGGTAAAGGTGGGAGATGCTCCAGCGAAGCGGGATGTTGTACACGAACAGTTTCGAGAGGGCAGCGGCGGCCTCGCCGGTGTTGGTGTTGCGCCAGGTACGGAAGGGGACCATCAGGTGGCCTTCCTTGTCGAAGGGCATATAACCGTGCATCATTGCGCTGATGCCTATGGCTGCCAGATGTTCGATATCGACGTCATAGCGCTTGCGGACATCGTTGCGAAGGTCCGCGTAGCAGTCCTGCAGGCCGAACCAGATGGTTTCGTTGGAGTAGGTCCAGAGGCCGTCCACGAGCTGGTTCTCCCACTCGTGGCTGCCCTGTGCGATGGGAACGTGATCCTCGTCCACCAGCACCGCCTTGATGCGGGTGGAACCGAACTCGATGCCGAGGACGGCTTTTCCGGATTCGATGGTTCTTCTTGCGTCCATACTACTTCAGGGCTTTGTTGAGCATGTAGTACACCTCGTTGGTGCGTAGTTCTTTCTTGAAACCCTCGATGGTGGTGTCCTTGCTGATGTGGACGAACTCGATGCCGGTCATCTCGGCGAAATCGTCCCAGTACTCGGCGTCGATGTCATAACTGAAGGCGGAGTGGTGCGTGCCGCCGGCGAGGATCCAGGCGCCAGCGCCGATCTCGAAGGTCGGCTGCGGCACCCAAAGGGCCGAGGCGACCGGGAGGTGCGGCATAGGCTTGGGCTCGATGCACTCCACGTCCTGGGCGATGAGGCGGAAACGGTTGCCGAGGTCCACGACGGTGGCCTTGATGCCGAAGCCGGTCTTGGAGGTGAACACCAGACGGGCGGTCTGCTGCTTGCGGATGCCGATGCCGAGGAAGTGGACCTCGAGCTTCGGCTTGCCGGTGGCGATCATAGGACAGATCTCGAGCATATGGCTCTGCAGGCAGGAACTGCGGTCGCCGGCGAAGTTGAGGGTGTAGTCCTCGAGGAACGAGCAGCCCTTCGGCAGGCCTTGGGACATCACCCACAGGGTGCGGACGAGGCAGGCGGTCTTCCAGTCACCTTCGGCGCCGAAGCCGTAGCCTTCCTCCATCAAGCGCTGCGAAGCCAGGCCGGGAATCTGGTCGAAGCCGCAGAAGTCAGGAGCATCGACGTCGGCATCGCCGAGGTCGTCGAAATTGGTGGTGAAGGCCACGGCGCCCTCGTCCTTCAGGACGCGGCGCAGGGCGATCTCCGCCTTGGCGGAGTTGCGGACCTTCTCCCAGTAGACCTCTTCTCCGGATTCGTCTATCTTGATGGTATAGAGTTTCTTATATTCCTCTACGAGAGCATCGGTCTCGGCATCCGTGACTTTCTTGTAGTACTCCATAAGGGAGGACACGGGATAGTAGTCCACGTGGTATCCGAGACGCTGCTCAAACTCTACGCGGTCGCCGTCGGTGACTGCGACGTTGTTCATGTTCATACCGAACATGAGGCAGCGGACGTTCTTGGCATCGGCCACGCCGGCGGCCACGCGGGCCCATACGGCGATCTTCTTCTGTGCCTCGGCATCCTTCCAGTAACCTACGACTACTTTCCTGGGCACGCGCATGCGGGTGCAGATGTGGCCGAACTCGATGTCACCGTGGGCGCTCTGGTTGAGGTTCATGAAGTCCATGTCGATCTTGTCCCACGGAATCTCGGCGTTGTACTGGGTGTGGAAGTGAAGGAGAGGCTTCTCCAGGGCCTGGAGACCCTTGATCCACATCTTGGCAGGGGAGAAGGTGTGCATCCAGGTGATGATGCCTGCGCACTTAGGGTCGTTGTTAGCGGCCTTCATGACGGCCTCGACTTCCTTGCTGCTGTTTGCAGTGCCTTTATAGACGATCTTTACAGGGATATTTCCGGAGGCGTTGAGGCCTTCTACCATTTCTTTGGAGTGTCCGTCGACTGCGACCACGGCGTCTCCGCCGTAGAGGAGCTGTGCACCGGTCACCCACCATAATTCGATGTTTTCGTATGCCATAATGGTATGTGTTTTAATGTTATTGGGTTATTTCTTTTTCTGGCCGTAGTAGGCATTGGGGCCATGCTTGCGGCTGTAGTGCTTCTCGATGAGGAGCTTGTTCATCTTGGGTGAGAAGTCCGGCAGGAACATTCCCTTCAACTGGGCTGCGATGTTTATGTCGACGGCGAAATAGGCCATCTTCGCAACCTGCTCGAGCACGACGGCATTATGTACGGCGTTGTCCGCATCCGTGCCCCAGGTGAAGGGGCCGTGGTTGCGCACCAGCACGGCCGGTGTGTCGTCGGGATTGATGCCCTTCCGGAAGAACCGCTCGACTATGACGTTGCCGGTCTCCTTCTCGTATTCGCCGAACACCTCGCCTTTCTTCATGTTGCGGGTGCAGGGAATGTCATCGTGGAAATAGTCCGCGTGCGTAGTGCCTATGTTCGGGATGTCGTGACCCGCCTGGGACCAGGCTGTCGCATAGGT
This sequence comes from Bacteroidales bacterium, assembly GCA_017519865.1. GTDB lineage: Bacteria > Bacteroidota > Bacteroidia > Bacteroidales > UBA932 > Cryptobacteroides. Next base: position 34,222 of record JAFWRQ010000017.1, read on the forward strand.
GGAGTGGGTATGGACTACGCCTCCGATGTTTTGGAAAGCCTTGTAAAGGACAAGGTGTGTAGGAGTGTCCGAAGAAGGACGGAGGTCGCCCTCGACGACTTTGCCGTCAAGGTCGACCACCACCATGTCTTCGGGTTTCATATTGTCATAGCTTACGCCTGAGGGCTTGATGACCACCAGCCCGCTGGCGCGGTCGATGGCGGAGACGTTTCCCCATGTGAAGATTACCAGACCATGCTTGACAAGGTCAAGGTTGGCCTGGCAGACTTTCTTTTTCAGTTCTTCGAGCATATCCTACCAGAAGTAAATGTAGAACGCCACGGTGAAGGCGAGGATTATGCAGGTATGGATGATATCCCAGGTACCCCAGGAGGCACGCGTTTCGGCCTTCTGCTCAGGCGTGGCAGTGCCGAAGCACAGGCCGCGGATCTGCTCCTCCTTCGGCTTCGGGGTCAGCAGGGTGACGACGATGGCGAGGGCGATGCAGAAGAGGAACATCCAGACGCAGAATGCGTACACGTTCAGCTCGTTGAAGATGAAGGTGAACACGTTGTGGGCCTCGGGATTGATGATCATGGTGATGAGGCGGGTGAAGCCGAGCACCAGACCGACGATGAGGGTCCACATACCGGCCTTGGGCGAGGTCTTCTTCCAGGAAATACCCAGGAGGAACACCGCGGCGATGGCCGGAGCGAGAAGGCTCTGTACACTCTGGATGTAGTTGTAAAGGCTCTTGCCCATCCTCTGGATGACGAAGATCCACAGGACGCCGAGCACGACGACCACGACGGTGGCGATACGGCCGATGCGGACGAGCCTCTTCTCTTCGGTCTCAGGGTGCTTGCGCTTGTAGATGTCGATCGTGTAGAGCATTGCCGAGGAGTTGTAGAGCGAAGCCAGGGAACTCATCAGGGCTGCAAGGATACCGCAGATGACGACTCCCTTGAGGCCGACAGGCAGGAGCGTGTTGACCAGCATAGGGAATGCGATGTCTGGGTTGGAGACGGTACCGTTGGCCTGGAGACCGAGAGCGGTGGCCAGCTGCTGTCCGATGGCGGAATCAGGAGTCCTGGTAAGAGCATAGGCGATCATTCCGGGGATGAGGAACAGGAAGACGGGGAGGAGCTTGAGGTATGCTCCGAAGATCGTACCGCGGCGGGACTCCTTCTGGTTCTTGCCGGAAAGGACGCGCTGGACGATGAACTGGTCGGTACACCAGTACCAGAAACCGATGATGGCGGAGCCGAAGAGGGCGCCGTACCAAGGGAATTCAGAATCCTTTCCGCTGCGCATCAGGTCGGTCATCGTATCTCCGTACTGGTTGACAGGCTGGGAGTTGCAGATGTCCATCATGGTATTCCATCCGCCGAGTTCCCTGAGGCCTAGCCAAAGAATGACAAGCGAACCGATCAGCAGGATCGGGGTCTGGAGGACCGAAGTCTTGAGCACGGACTCCATACCGCCGATGACGGTGTAGATGGCGGTTATGATTACGAGCGCCAGGGCGGCGACCCAGAAGTTGATGCCCAGGAGTGTGTTCAGCGCAAGGCCGCCGGCAAGGACGGTCACGGACACCTTGGTAAGGACGTAGCTGGCGAGGGACAGCCAGGTGAGGATGCCGCGGCTCTCCTTGTTGTAGCGCTTCTCGAGGAACTCGGGCATGGTATATACCATGCTGCGCTCATAGAAGGGAACGAAGACCCATCCGAGGATGAGGATCATCCAGCCCTGGATCTCCCAGTGGGCCTGGGCCATGCCGGCGGAAGCGCCGGTGCCGGCCAGGCCGATGAGGTGCTCCGAGCCGATGTTGGATGCGAAAATGGATGCGCCGATGGCAATCCAGGTGGCCGAGCGACCGCTCAGGAAGTAGTCTCCGGAGGTCTCTTTCTTCTTGCGGGAGACGTCATAGCAGATCCAGACCATCGCAAGGAAGAAGATGGCGATGACGATCCAGTCCCAGGAGGCAAGAGAGATGCGGTTCAGGTCCGCAGCCTGTAAAGGAATGAAATTGAACATTTCTATTAGGTTTTAGTTATTGACGGAGAATGCGAAGACGCAGTGGCTGGTGTATTTCTCGCCCGGACGGAGCACGACGGACGGCCAGTCCGCGTGATGGGGAGAGTCGGGATAGTGCTGGCTCTCGAGGCAGATGCCTGCGCGCTGGTTGTAGACGATGCCGTGCTTGCCGGTGACGGTGCCGTCAAGGAAGTTGCCGGAATAGACCTGGATGCCGGGCTCGTCGGTGTAGACCTCGAGGCAGATGCCGGTCTTGGGGCTGGTGAGGATGACGGCTGGGTCGGTGATGTCTCCCATCGTGTCGAGAATCCAGTTGTGGTCGTAGCCATTACCAAGGGCGATTTGCTCGAAGTCGCGCTTGTCGATGTCATTACCGATGCGCTTGGCGGTGGTGAAGTCCATAGGTGTGTCGAGCAGGGAAACGATCTCGCCGGTGGGGATGAGGCCGGGGCCGACTGCGGTCGTCGTGCTGGATTTGATGTACATTATGTCGTCAAGGACGTTGCCGGACGGGTCGCCGTCAAGATTGAAGTAGGAGTGGTTGGTCATGTTGATGACCGTAGGCTTGTCGGTGGTGGCCTCATACCAGATGTCGACAGCGTTCTGGTCGGTGAGGGTGTAGGTCACATAGGCCTTTACATGGCCGGGGAAGCCGTTGTCGCCGTCGGGGGAGTCGCGAAGGATCTTGATGTGGTTCGCGTCTGCCTCTACGACTTCATAGACCTGGTACTGCCAGCCGGTGGGGCCTCCGTGGAGGGTATTGGCACCGTCGTTCTTGGGGAGGACGAAAGTCTGCCCGTCAAGCTCGAAACTGCCGTCCGCGATGCGGTTGGCATAGCGGCCTATGGCTGCTCCGAAATCGCTGGAGTTGTTCTCCGGGAAGTAATCGGTGACCTTGTCGAAGCCGAGGACCACGTCCCTGAAGGCTCCGTCCTTGTCGGGAACCATTATGGAGACGATGCGCCCTCCGAAGTTGGTGATGCATACTTCCATGCCGTTGGCGTTGGTGAGAGTATAGAGGGCGGTAGGACTGCCGTTGTACTCCGATACGAAATTCTGAGGGTCGAGACCGGACTTGGTCAGGGTACTCTCTTTTTGGGCACAGCCGACGGCGAGGAGCGCCATAGTGGCTGCGAGTACTGAATATATGTGCTTCATATAGTTGATGGTTTATTTGATCGCAATCGCTATGATGGACATTGCGGGGGCCTTGATCTCGATGCCCTCGTCCGTGACCTTGAAGTCCTTGAAAGACTCAGGAGCGACCTTGGCCTTCTTGCCGAAGTCGTTGTAGTCGTTGATCTTGTCAGCGGTGAGTATGCGTGCAGAGACGTCGCCCTTCTTCACCTTGCCGAGGTTGTCCCAGGTAAGCAGCAGGGTCTGGCCGTTCTTTAGGTCGGGATTGGTGATGTCGACGTTGACGACACCGTCCTTGCGGGAAGCGGTCACGCTGAGAGAGGGGACGGGCCCCTTGTCACTGGTGGCGATCTGGGTGGTCGCATACTCTACGGGCAGGAACTCGGCTCCCTGGTGTACCTTGTACATCTCGAACACGTGATAGGTGGGGGTGAGGACCATCTGGTCGCCCTTGGTGAGGATCATCGACTGGAGGACGTTGACTACCTGGGCGATGTTGGCCATCTTGATGCGGCGGGTGTACTTGTGGAAGATGTCCAGGGAAACGGAAGCGACGATGGCGTCACGCATGGTATTCTGCTGGAAGAGGTGGCCGGGATCGGTACCGGGTTCGACATCCCACCAGGTCCCCCACTCGTCCACGAGGAGGTCGACGCGGCTCTGCGGATCGTACTTGTCCATGATCTCGATGTGCTTCTGTATGCACGGTTCGATGGCGACGGCACGGCCGAGGGCACGGTAATACTCCTGGTCGGTGAAGTTGGTGGCGGAACCCTTGCTGCCGCTCCATGTCATGGCGGTGTAGTAGTGTACGGCTATGGCGTCCATCTGGGTGCCGATGTTCTTCATGCAGACCTCGGTCCAGTTGTAGTCGGTGTCGGAGGCTCCGCTGGCGATCTTGTAGAGGCGGTTGCCATTGTAGTCGCGGGTGTAGGTGGTGTAACGGCGGAAGAGGTTGGAGTAATACTCGGGCGTCATGTTGCCGCCGCAGCCCCACGCTTCGTTGCCGATGCCGAGGAACTTGACCTTCCAGGGCTCTTCGCGACCGTTGGCGCGGCGCATCTCAGCCACCGTGCTGTGGCTGGAGGAGGTCATGTACTCTACCCACTTCGCCAGTTCCTCGGGAGTGCCGCTGCCGACGTTGCCGCTGATGTAGGGCTCGCAGCCGAGCATCTCGCAGAGGTTCAGGAACTCGTGCGTACCGAAGCTGTTGTCCTCGAGCGTTCCGCCCCAGTTGTTGTTGCTGATCTTGGCGCGGTCCTTGACCGGTCCGATGCCGTCCATCCAGTGGTAGTCGTCGGCGAAGCAGCCGCCCGGCCAGCGCATGACCGGCACCTGGAGCTCCTTCAACGCGTTGAATACGTCGAGACGGTAGCCGTCCTTGTTGGGGATGGGGGAGTCCTTTCCGACCCAGAGACCGCCGTAGATGCAGCTCCCGAGATGCTCGGAGAACTGGCCGTAGATCTCCTTGGGAATGATCTGGCCGTTGGCCTCGCTGTCCTTGATGCGGATGGTCGTCTGCGCCTGGAGGCCTGGGCAGAACGTGAGGGCAAGAGCCAGGGTGATGAGATAATAATGGCTTTTCATATCTGTGGTTTTAGTTTTTTGCGTAATGGTTGCCTTACAAAGATATAATAAAATCCATTTTCTCCATAGGAGAAAGGAGCGCATGTCCTGATAGTGCACGATTGTGAACCAAAAATGAAAGAAAATGCACCTCGGGGCGGGGCGCATGGCGAGTTGTTACAAACTTTTTAAAAGTGGCGGAAGCCTGTGAAGTCCTTGTCAGTGCCTTCCCAGCGAAGGCCGGGGGAGGCGAGGATTTCCCCGATGACCGTGTGAGGGACAGGGACCTTGGTGCCCGGACGGCAGGTGAAAAGGAGTTCGTAATCCTCGCCGCCCCCGGCGGCGAGCCCGACGGGGTCCCAGCCGCGGCGCGCGCAGACTGTCCGGAGCTCCGCTGAAAGCGGCAGGCTCCGGACGTCGACGCGCGCGCCTGCGCCCGATTCTTCCAATATGTGCCTGAGGTCGGAGCCTATGCCGTCGGAAATGTCCATCATGGCGTTGATGCCCGGCGTAGCCGCCAGGCTCATGCCTTCTTCGACCTTCGGAACCGGCCTGTAATGCCTTTCACGAAGGACTCCTTCCTCTCCGTTCTTTTCCAGGTTATCCAAAACGACTTTCAGCCCCCCTGCCGAGTCTCCCAGAGTACCGGTTACACAGATAAGGTCGCCTGGCTGCGCCGCCGAGCGCTTGCGCGACTGTCCGGCCGCGCAAGTCCCCAGGACCGTTACGTTTATGCAAAGGCGGTCGGGCGAGGCTGTCGTATCTCCGCCCAGAAGCGGGCAGGAGAATCTGTCGGATAGAGCCTTGTATCCTTCGAAGAACCTTTCCAGATAACTGTCACTCAGGCCCTTCGGCAGTGCGATGCTCAAGAAGGTACCGACGGGCTTCCCGCCCATTCCTGCAATGTCGCTGAGGTTCACTGCTGCGGATTTCCAGCCAAGGCTGTAAGGGTCGATGTCATCCAGCAGGAAGTGGACCCCCTCCACGAGCATATCGGTCGTGACGAGCGTCTCAAGTCCGTCATGCTGCGGCAATACCGCGCAGTCGTCCCCGATGCCCAGCACTCCGTCCGGCACCTTGACCTGCTTCCTGATCCAGTCGATCAGTCCGAATTCTCCTTTTTCCATTGAATGCAAAAATACAAAAATCCAGGGAATTGCTAACTTTGCATAACACTTAATCCAATCTGAAATGGAAGACGGAAGGACAGCGACATACGACAGATTCGAGGCCAGCCTCCGCAGGGAGCTCATAAAGCTCTGTACCGAGTTCGAGATGATGAACGGGCAGCTCCTGCGTTCTGACGACATCGACGCCAAGTGGGACGAGTTCGCCCGCGACTATATGATAGATGCCGTCCACGAGTTCAACGAGTATCCCGAAGTGGCGCTTGCATGGGCGGCATATCTCGGCATGGGGATAACCCGGCACTGGGACGGGAACTGGCGCATGCATGCTTCCGATACATACGTATCCTACTATGGCAGAAGGGGATTCGACGACATGGACGACCATATCATGCGCGATGTCCTTGGATATGCCCTCGATTCGAAGGAAGCGTCGGAAATAAGTTCGATGCTCAGCCGCTGTGCCCAGCTTGTCCTGACCCTCATCCGCAGGGAAGGCTTCGAGTCCCAGAGCGTCGAGGCCTACTACGTCCTCATCCGCAGCACGAAGGTCATGTTCCAGATCGGCCAATCCCTGGAACTCTACAGGCTCGGCTATTCCTTCCAGCCTCTATAAGGTGTTGTAAATATATGATGGTCAGCCCTGGACGTCGACATTACCATCGTCGTTTCCCGGGTTTTTTCCGATGATGATCTCGGCTTCATCATAGTTGCCGAACCAGTCGTGGAGCTTGCGTTTCGCCTGCGCCTCGATCTCTGGCGTGACATTCTTTGCGACGGCATAGAATGCCCATAGCAGGGCTGCGAGGTCATCCGTGTATCCCGCTATCGGTATAAAGTCCGGAATGAGGTCTATCGGAAGGATGAAGTATCCCAGCGCACCCCAGATCTTGCCTTTGTCGGACATCTTTACTCCGGGGCTCTTGAGGACATAGTAAAGGAGCAGGGCCAGATATATGACCTTGATGCCTGCCTTCTTGGCTGCCCGGGTGAACTTTGCCAGCAGATCCTGCTCGTTGTAGCGGTTCGAGTATTTTTCGATGTTTTTCGGTGTCATCTTGTCAGTCGTATGGTATGTGCAGAGCGACTGCATAAATTGTTCCTTTTCGGGAAAAAGCGTAACTTTGGCATATACCAAAGCGGATGAGAACATGAAAAAGACCCTCCTGGCTGCTTGCCTGATCCTTCTGGCCGCGACGGCGGTCCACGCCCAGACCTTCAACGTCGACGAACTCGTCGGGAACGACCGCGACCTCGCGTCAAGCGGCGAAAGACCGTACGACTTCGACGTCCCGGCCCTGACTCCTGCTCCGGAAGGGTACAAGCCTTTCTATATCAGCCATTACGGGCGGCATGGCTCGCGCTGGTGCTATAGCGCCGCGCCCTATTCCCGCATCCGTAGCAGGCTGGCTGAGGCGAAGGAAAAGGGTCTTCTCTCAGCCCGCGGCGAGGAGTTCCACGACCAGTACATGGACTTCTATCTGGAGCCGATGATCAACGCAGGCGACCTGACCGAGCTTGGCCGCTGGCAGAACGAGCGGATAGCTGAGATTATGTTCCGCGACTTCCCGGATGTCTTCATCAGCGGCAACAAGGTCCTGGCGCGTGCGTCCGATTCGCCGCGTTCCATAATCAGCATGGGTTCGTTCTGCCTGGGACTGCAGAGGCTTGCGCCCTGGCTGGCCATAACCGTCAGGTCACTGCATACCGATATGCCGTACACCTCCACCAGGCATACGCCCCGCGAGATCGCCGTGCATTATGCCGGGCGGCCCGGGCTCCCCGGAGGGGAGACCGTCGAACAGTTCCGCGTGCGCAAGATTGACAGTGATGCCATCCTCGGCCGCCTCTTCACCGATACATCCTTCATAGGCGATGCCGGAGCCAAGGCCGCGTTCGTAATGGACCTTCACGACATATGGGCAGGATACCACAATTATTGCGACAGCGATTTCATGGAGGACCTCTTCGACCGACAGCAGCGTATAGATACCTGGGAGGTCAACAATTATATAAGTTATACCCAGGCATCGTTGAACCGTTTCGACCATATCGTCCTTCTGCAGGAAATCGAGCGGCTGGCCGATGAGGCCATCGCCGGGACTCGCGACGTCTGCCTTGACCTACGTTACGGCCATGACCACGTCGTCAGCGCTTTCTTCCCCTTGCTCGGCCTCTATGGAAGCGACCGGCTTCCGGACAAGGCTGACGATGTAAAATACTGGTTCCAGGATTATTACACTCAGATGGCCTCGAACTTCCAGTTCGTCCTTTACCGGTCCCAAGCGTCAGACCGCATCCTCTTCAAGCTGCTGCACAACGGAGTGGAGGTGGAATTGCGTCAGCTGACTCCCGTCGAAGGGCCGTATTATGACTGGGCTGCCTTCAAGGCCTGGTGTGCCAAACTGTATGAGGAGCATCCTCCGGTATAGCCATGTTCTTTATATTCAGGAGAAGACGAAGGAAGAAGAAAGCCCTGACGGCCGAACAGGCCGCCGAGGTGGAGAGGCTGCGCGCCCAGGCCAAGGCGGCGCTGCCGCCGCGCCTGGCCGAACTCGCCGCCCTCCACGGCTTCACTTACAACAAGGTCCGCATCAAGCATAACTCGTCCAACTGGGGCAGTTGCTCTGAACTCGGCAATATCAACCTGAACCTTAACCTGATGCGCCTGCCTGAGCAGCTTCGGGATTATGTCATGCTGCATGAGCTCTGCCATCTGCGTTATATGAATCATGGCCCGGAGTTCCACGCTCTTTTGGAGAGTGTCTGTCCGGGCCATCGTAATCTGGCGCGTGAGCTGAAAGGCTATAGATTGATCTGATCAGTAAGCGAGCTGGACTGCCGAGCAGATCGGTGTCCAGTCACCCCACCAGTCCTCGTCGTAAGTGCGTACGTGGGTGCTGGCTTCGACCAGCACGGACTTGGGATAGGAAGAGCGGTTGGCGGGAATGGTCACCTGGAAGGTGTTTGCCCTGTTGTGTACCATGTCGGCAACCGTGACGACCTCACCGTCGACGATGATCCGATACTGCCAGTCGAAATACTTTACATCGGCCTTGGTATCATAGTAGGCGTAATCGTATTCCACAAGGTAGGTGCCTCCCTGGGCGGGTATGACCGTAGGAAGGTTGTCATATCCGAAAACCGGCTCGTAATAGTCTGTGGTGCAGGCGCTGAAGGCGACGGTTGCCAGCGCGAGCGTGAGTATTGCAATCTTTTTCATAACCAAAATCTTTACTATAAGACGTTCAAAGGCCGTTTTTGTTAAGCCTTGGAACACCTTAGAGCTCTCTCATGATCTCGGCGATGGCGGCGTCCAGTTGGGGATCCTTCCCCTCGAGGCGGTCCTTGAACGTATTCTTGACGTAGATGTCCGGCTTGACTCCGGTATTCTCCAGGTCCTTTCCGTCTATGACGTTGTAGCATCCCCAGGCGGGCATACGGACGGTGGAACCGTCGAGCAGCCTGACTGAAGAGGTGAAGATGATCCACCGGTAGGTCTCGGTGCCGACCAGCTTGGCTATGCCGAGCGTCTTGATACCGTTGGAAGTCACCTCGGCGTCCGAGAGGCTGTGCTCGTTCACCAGCACCACGATGGGCTTGCCTGCTGGAGCCACATTCGGATGAGTGGTTTTCGGGAAATCACGGTATGACCACTCGAAGTGACCCTGTCCGCGCAGGAAATCGATCACTTCCTTGTGGACGTTGCCGCCGTTATTGTAGCGGAGGTCGAGGATGAGGCCGTCCTTGTCGAAAGCCTCGGTGTGCATCTTGAGAAGGAAGGAATCCAGGTCCTCGGCACCCATGGCGCGCATGTGGATGTATGCGATCCTGTCGGAAGTCTTGCGTGAGACAATGTCAGCCCTCTCGTCCTCCCATTCCTTGTACGCGAGGGTCTTGAGGTTGGAGAACGAAGTGGTGTGGACCTTGACGTCGAATTCCTTGCCGCCCCTGCTGAAGCGGAGTTTCAATTCATCCTTCTCGACGGCTCCGGTGAAATACTTCTCACGGTTCGTGCCCTTGAATATCCTTACGCCGTCAACAGCAACCAGCTCATCACCCTTCCTGACGTCTATCTCGAACTTGTCGGCAGGAGAGTCGGGAAGGATGCCTGCTACGGTGTAGGGTGAAGCGTTGTCGAAAAGGATGCCGGTGCCGTATGTGCGGATACGGGTCTCGTACCTCTCCTCGGAGCCGGTGGAGGTGAATCCCATGTGCGAGGAGTTGAGTTCGCCGAGAAGGTCGGCGAGAAGCGTGCGGAGATTGGCCCTGGTGCGTACGTAGGGCAGCAGGGAGGCATAATAGTCTCTCACGGCGGGCCAGTCGGCGCCGTGGAAGTTCACGTCATAGTAGTTCTGCTCCAAAGCGCCCCAGGCCTCGTAGAACATCTGCGTGAACTCGTCGTCCAGCACCACTTCCACGTCTTTCTTGACCTCTGTCTTGGAGGCGGTACCGGCACCCGGGTCCACCTTGTAGATGGCTCCGGAACCAAGGCAGTACAGGGCGTCCTTGCAGCTGAAGAACGTGCCTCCGGTCAGGTCCTTGATCTGCTTCGGCTTCGCTTCAGGGTCAGATATCTCGAGGCTGTAGGTGCCGGGAGTGCCCGAGCCCATCGAACGGTACAGGAGGTAGTCCTTGCCCTTTGAGGAATAGACATAAGGGCTGCTCTGACTGCCTTCGCGCTCCACGCGGGACAGCCTGTAGTGGATGTCCTTGAAGTCTATCACGACGGTCGAGTCCTTCTTCGGCTCATCCTTCTTGTCCTTGAACAGGGCGTCTGCCGCGTCGGACTTGAATGGAGTGTCATACTTGCGCAGCGGGAGTTTGTAGAGCGTAGGCCTTGCACCCCTGGGGAACGAGGAGGAAGTAGGGTTGGCGAGCATGAACATATACTTTCCGTCGGGTGAGAAAACTGGGCTCTCTTCCACGGATGCGGAGTTGGTGAAGTTCCTTAGCGTGCCGTCCTTGAGGTTGTAGAGGAAGATGTCCGACTCGAACATGTGCATGGCGTCGAAGGCCAGCCAGTTGCCGTCGAACGAGAATGACAGCGTGTATCCCTGGTAGGCCCAGAACTCTGCCTCGGCAAGTTTCTTCACGGCACCGGTGGCGGTGTCGAGCATCATGACCGCGCGGCTGCCGTCGGTGAATGCGATCTTCTCGCCCTTGTGGTCTTTCACGATATTCTTGGTGTCGTTCTGCGAGAGGAATACCGGAGATTCCCCGGCACTTCCGTCGGCTGCGATGCTGTAGAGGTTGGTCCAGCCTTTGTCGGTTCTGGTGTAATACAGGGTCTTGCTGTCGTTGCCCCAGAGTACCTCGGCCACCCTCTCGTCGGAAGGTGTAGGGAGCTTCTGAAGGAACTTGCACTTGGTGTCCGAGATGTACAGCCTGCCGCGGATGACCAGCGCGAACTTCTTCCCGTCGGGGGAAACGTCCGCAGCGGTGGGATTCTGGCCGGTGAACGACCTGCGCACTTCGACATTGCCCGACGCTACCTGTATCTGCGGCACTGATACCTTGCCTGAGGCGGGGTCGAGGACATAGATTTCATAATCCTTGAGGAAAACTATCGCGGATCCGCCGAATGCGATGGACGGATACTGCACCGACTTGTCGAAGGAGGTGAGTTGCTGCGGCTTGCCGCCCTTGACATACTTGACGATATTGGACTCCTTGTTGAGCTCGTCGCTGACGTAGTAGATGTTGCCGTCCTTGTCGACCATCGGCCATTGGTCCTTGCCGATGTAGTCGGTGAGTTCGGTGTAGGTCTTGCTGCGCGGGTTCCAGCTCTTGATGTTCGGGTTGTGGTCTCCAACATAGCGCTTGCGCGTCGGGAAACTTATGCTCTCCATGGACTCGTTGAAGAGGAACTCCCCGGTCCTGGGGTTCTCGACCAGATTGACGATGGTATTGAAGTAGCCGTCGAACATCAGTTGCGGCGTTCCGCCCGCAGCGGCCACCTTGAAAGTGGTCTTGCGTGCGCTTGCCCGCGTGGTCTCGAAGTAGATGAAATCCGACTTCGGCGACCACGACACAGGGACGTCCGGAGTTTCGTGGAAGGTCAGCTGAATGGCCTGTCCTCCGGCCACGGGCACGATGTAGACGTCGTTGTTGCCCTGTATGTCGGAGCTGAATGCCAGCCACTTACCATCCGGAGAAGCGATAGGGGAGTCCTGCACCCCGGGCATGGTGATGACGGCGGTAGCCTGCCCTCCGGTGACGGGGACGGAATAAATGTCTCCGTCATAACTGAAATAGATCTGTTTCCCGTCCGGGGAAAGTGAAGGGTGCGACGCGAAGCGGATGTTGTCCGCGAATGACACTGTGGCTGCGGCCATCAGCGCGGCGGCCGCCAGGAGAAGTCTTCTGATCATATTAAGTCAATTAGTCTATTGCGTGATTGGCTCTGCCGTTCGGCGAATGCGCCTTCGGGGAATCGTTCTTCCAAATATAAGGCTTCTTGCTGACAATCCCAAACTCTCCCCGGCATCCCCGCCCTCTTCCGCATCCCCGCCCTCTTCCGCATCCCCGCAGTCTTCCGCATCCCCGCCCTTTTTCGCATCCCCGCAGTCTTCCGCATCCCCGCCCTCGCTGTCCCTTAGTCCCCCCCCTCGTTCTCACCCTCGCCTTCACCCTCGTTTTCACCCTGCCAATGTCGGCTTCTTTCCCGCGACGGCGGTGTACAGTAACATCCCAGCATTTCCTCGACGCCCATATTATCGCGGTCTTTTCTGCGTCGCGGTCGTAATATGGCCTGTTTCCGTGTTATTCCGACTGCGACGCCCAAATCCAGCCCGATATTTCTGCGTCGCGGGTATTCGCCGCCTGGCTTATTCCTGCCGTTCTTGACACTTCCTTCGTCACACCCTCGTCACACCCTCGTCGGTGTTCGCCAGCTTCCCCCTTCGTCGGTAGCGGAAGTGGAGGGGCGTGAAAAAGCACAGGGAGGGTGTTTTTGTGCTTATAATGGAGTTGCGAGGACGTACTAAGCACAGAAAGCGGGCATTTGTGCTTGGAATGTGACGAGATAAGCACAGAAAAAGGGTATTTGTGCTTAAATGGAGGTTTGAAGGACGAAATAAGCACAAAACAAACGGATCTGTGCTTTTGAAGTAAGAGCCGGTGCTCCGGGATCTGAGTCGGTGTTTTCTGGAACTGAGTCGGTGTTTTCGGGAACTGAGTCAGCGCTTCCGGGACACGGAATGGAAACCAGCCTCCATAGGTTCATTCTGTGGCAGGAGGAGGTCGTTTTTGGGGCTTTTCCTTGCCACGAAATGGATGTGGCGGGATCGATATTCATTCTGTGTCCCGGAACAAAGGTCTGACGTACCGGATCGATCCATATTCGGTAAGCATTGCGGCCTCGCGGCATCAACGGTTTGGTATGGGGGGCGGGAAACAGATTATTGGAGGAGGGAGAGAGCGTCTGGTAGGGAGAGGGCGTCCTCGACGGGGATGCCGCCGTTGCGGGTGCGTCGGAGGCTGCTGAGGAAGGCGCCGCTGCCGAGGGCTTCGCCCAGGTCGCGTGCCAGGGCACGTACGTACGTGCCCTTCGAGCAGTCTACGCGCACCATCGCCGTCGGCAGGTCGTACCCTGAAATATCTGCTAAGTGAATCCGCCCATTACGGTCAGCCCTGTCCCCCGAAACAGGGAAGGGTCCTGATGCCGACACAGAGTCCGAAACAGGGAAGGGCCCTGACGTCAATACAGAGTCCGAAACATGGGAGGGCCCTGAAGTTGACACAGAGTCCGAAGTGGGAGTGAGCCCTGAATCTGAAGTAGAGTCCGGAGAAGGAGCTGGTCCCGAAGTTTGAGCTGGTACCTTAGGATCTGCCGGTGCCGGGGACGAGAATGAGGATGCGGGAGCACCGGAAGAGGTCGGAATGAATCTCTCAAGTTCAAGAGAGTAGATATTGATCCTTTGTCTGGAGAGGAGTTCCGTGGCGGCGTGGTCGAAGGAAGCGCCGGAACGTTGCGCCTCCTTGTATGCCTTGCGGGCCATCTCGTATGCGCGGACGCCGTCACACGATTTGGCGGAGAAAAGCGGGGCGACCTGGTCCTGCTCCCCGACGAAGCCGGGCAGCACGGACCGTAGCGCCGCTTCGCTCACACCATCCAGCGGAAACTCACGGTCGATCTCTTTCTCCAGGTCGTACGAAGGCGTTGTAGCCCCGAAGGTCACTCCGGCGAGATACTGCTTGGGCGAAGCCTGCAGTTCTTCGGCCAGTTTCGTGGCCTTGCCAATGCAGACCAGCAACACGCCGGTAGCGAGCGGGTCCAGCGTTCCCGCGTGTCCGACTTTGAGGTTCTTCTTGTGGAAATGCCTGATGGCCTGATACTTGACCTTGCGGATGACGTCCGCCGAGGTCCATCGGTACGGCTTGTCGACCGGAAGGATGATTCCCTCCGGGTAATCGTCGATATTGTCCGTCAGGGTCATACCCCGCCGGGCCACCAGCGCTGCCATGGCCTTAGACCGGGATCTTGTCGATCCTGCGTTTGTGGCGGCCTCCGGCGAACTCCGAAGTGAGCCAGGCGCGGACGATGCTCACCGCCATGCGGTAGCTGATGAAGCGTGCCGGCATGACCAGGACATTCGCGTCGTTATGCTCCTTGACCAGTTTGCCCACTGCGGTGTTCCAGGCCAGTCCGGCACGGATGCCGCGGTGATGGTTCAGCGTCATCGCCATCCCGTTGCCGGTGCCGCAAAGGGCGATGCCCCTGTCAACCTCGCCGTTCTCCACGGCCGAGGCCAGCGGGTGGGCAACGTCGGCGTAGTCCATGCTCTCGGTGCTGTCAGTACCGAAGTTCACCACTTCGTACCCTTTTCCAAGCAGGTACGAAATGAGCCGGGCCTTGTACTCGACCCCGGCGTGGTCGTTGCATATTCCTATTCTCATAAGCCTAGATCTTGTCGTAAATGTCTTTCATTACATAGCGCAGCACTGCCTGGGCGTTGCCGCAGAGGGAGTTGACCGCGATGACGACGTTCTTCTCCGGGGCTATCACGGCCCACTGGCCCCAAGCCCCGTCGATACGGTACGTACCGTTGTCACAACGCCACATCTGGTACCCGTACCCTGCTACCCAGTCCTCCTGCACGAACCTGCCGGAAGCCGGTTCCGGCTGCATTATCTGGACCGACATCGCTTCGTCGATCCATTTCTCCGAAACGATCCGTTTGCCGTCCCATTCTCCCTTGTTCAGGAAAAGCTGTCCCATCTTGGCCAGGTCCTCGGTACGAAGGAATAGCCCCCAGCCTCCCATGCTGTAGCCCTCGGCCGACTCCTTCCAGTAGAAGTCCTTGATGCCCATGGGCCTGAACAGCTTTTCTTCCAGATAATCCACCAGTTTCTTTCCGGTGACCTTCGTGATGATTACGGAAAGCAGATAGGTGTTCATGCTGTTATATGAGAACATCTCGCCGGGGTAGAAGCTGAAACTGTCGTGAAGCATGAACGAAGTCGGATCCTTAAGTGCGAGGGCTTCGGTCTCGCCCAGCATGTCGTGCCTGAAGCCGGAAGACATCGTCAGAAGATTCCATACGGTCATCGCCTTCAGGCTGTCGGACGGCTCGGCCGGCAGTTCGGATGCGTCGAAGAACTTGACCACCGGGTCGTCGACCGAGAGCAAGCCCTCGTCGGCCGCAATGCCGATGGCCGTGGCGGTAAAGGTCTTGCTGCCGGACCACAGGGCGTGCTTCATGTCGGCCCGGTGGGCTGGGTCATACTTCTCGTAAATGACTTTGCCGTCCTTGAGGACCACCACGCCGTGGACCTCGTTGGTGCTGCCGACGAGGTTTGCGTCGAGGAAAAGCTGGTCGAATCCGGTGACGTCGATGCCTTCCGCTTCCGTCCGCTGCAGATGTGTCCCTTTCGGGGAGCCTGAAGCCACCATTACGACGGAAGCCATGACCCGTGCGAAAATTACTAGGAGCACGAGAGCAGCCGCGGCAAAAAAGACTCTTTTCATAATTACCCGAGTTGAGCGACTGCGTTCTCCATCCTGGAGCGGAACTCGTCCTTTCCGATGAAGGAGAGGATGTCCGCGATGCCGAGGCCGCTGGACGCTCCGGAGAGCGCCAGGCGGAGGCAGTTCATCACCTTGCCCATCGGCCATTCATTGCCGCGGATGAAGCCTTCAAGCTCTTCACCGACCGCTTCGGCCGTCCAGGGGCCTTCGTATCCGTACATGTGCTCCGCGGCTTTCAGTGCCAGTGTGTAGTTCTCTTCTTTCCAGAACTTTGCGGCGTCCTTCTCGACATATTCCTTGGGAGCGGCGAAAAGGTATGGGGCGATGGTCCAGAAATCGGCGACGAACGTAGCGCGCTCCTTGATCAGCGCCACTACGCCCTTTACGTAGTTCTTCGATACGGAGTGTGCGGCGAAGTCGTGGCTCACGGGGCATTTGTAGCAGCCCGTGACCTCTATGCCGTTTGCCTCGAGGATGGGGACGAACAGGTCGGTGAGTTCCTCGTCGGATTTCATCCTGAGGTACTCCTTGTTGAACCACTTCGCCTTGTCGGGATTGAACTTTGCACCGGCTTTCTGCACCTTCTCCATCGAGAAGGCCTGTATCAGTTCTTCAAGCGAGAAGAGCTCGCGGTCGTCGCCGGGATTCCATCCGAGCATCGCCAGCATATTGACGAAAGCCTCAGGGAAATATCCGTCCTCGCGGTAGCCGTGCGAAGCCTCGCCTTCGGCGTTGACCCATCGCAGCGGGAAAACGGGGAACCCCATCTTGTCGCCGTCGCGCTTGCTGAGCTTGCCGTTGCCGACAGGCTTCAGCAGCAGCGACAGATGCGCGAAGCGCGGCCTCGTCTCCTCCCAGCCGAAAGCCTTGTAGAGCATATAGTGAAGGGGCAGGGAAGGCAGCCACTCCTCACCGCGGATGACCTCGGTGATCTCCATCAGGTGGTCGTCCACGATGTTTGCGAGATGGTAGGTGGGCAGTTCATCGGCGCGTTTCCACAGGACCTTGTCGTCCAGGGTGTCGGTATTGACTTCGATGTGGCCGCGGATCATGTCGTCCATGGCCACCACGGTGTTCTCCGGCATCTTGAAGCGGATGGTCCAGTTGACGGTTTCCTCCAGCAGTTTAGAGGTCTCCTCTGCGCTCAGTGTAAGGGAGTTGCGCAGAGACATTCGGGACTTCTGGTTGTAAGTGAAAGTCTCGCCGCGGGCTTCGGCTGCGCTGCGCACCGCCTCCAGCTCCTCCGCCGAGTCGAAGGCGTAATAGGCGTAGCCGTTGGCCACCAACTGCTCGGCGTATGCGCGGTAGATGCCGCGCCTCTGGCTCTGGCGGTACGGAGCGTGCGGGTGCCGCTCCGAGGCGGTCTCGACCACCTTGCCGTCCTTGTCCACGCCCTCGTCCGGCACTATGCCGCACCATTTCAAGGCTTCGATGATGTATTCTTCGGCTCCCGGCACGAAGCGGTGGGAGTCGGTGTCCTCGATGCGGAGGATGAAATCTCCTCCGTGCTGCTTGGCATACAGATAGTTGTAGAGCGCGGTCCGGACTCCTCCCATATGCAGGGGACCGGTCGGGGACGGCGCGAATCTTACTCTCGTTCTCCTTTCCATGTCTGCTACTCGTTATGTGAACTTCTCCTTATTGCAGGGATATTCTCCAGGGTACTAAGGTCCTCCCCGTTCTCCATCAGGAGGACGGGCTTGTTCTGCTCGTCGAACACCGGGTGGCTGCTCTGGGTATTGAAGCCTATCGTTTGGATGACGCCGCCTTCGGTGGCGGGAAGGCTGCGGCCCTCCTCGCTGTCCATGACACGTTTCTTGTCGAAGACGTAGTCGTTGTCGAGGATGATGAGGTTGCCGAGGTCCACGTTGGTGATCTTGTTGAGCTTGTTGTACTCGAAACCTGTGGCGACAACGGTCACGCGGATGGTGTCGTCGGCATCCGGATCGTCGTTCCAGATGATGCCGCGCTTGAACATGGTGAACTTTCCGAGGGCATCGCGGATCTTGTTGGTCAGGACGTTGAGGTCGTCCATCTCGATGCCGTTCTCGTTGTTGGCTACGGTGATGTTCAGGAGGACCTTCTGGGCGGTGTTGACCTCGAAGTCGTTGAGCAGCGGCGAGTTGATGGCCGCCTCGATGGCGTCGTCGATACGGTTCTGGCCCTTTCCGACGCCGCAGCCCATCAACGCCAGGCCGCTGTCCTTCATCACGGTCTTCACATCCTCGAAGTCGACGTTGACATAGCCCTTCTTCTTGATGATTTCCACGACGCTCATCACTGCTGTGGCGAGCACCTCGTCAGCCTTCGGGAAGGCCTCCTGGATGAGGAGCTTGCCGAACTGTTCGTGGAGTTTCTCATTGTTGATGATGAGGAGGCTGTCGACGTTCTTCTTGAGTTCGTTGATGCCGTCGATGGCGCGTCCGAGGGCCTCGGGACCCTCGTTCTCGAACGGGAGGGTCACGACGGCCACGGTCAGGATTCCCCGCTCGCGGGACATCTTCGCGATCACCGGAGCGGCTCCGGTACCTGTGCCGCCTCCCATGCCCGCGGTGATGAAGAGCATGTCTATGGGCGCTCCGAACACCACGGCAGCGATCTGGTCCTGCGCATCGAGCGCGGCGTTGCGGCCGGCGGTCGCATTGGTGCCGGCGCCGAGGCCGCGCCCCATCTGTATCTTGGTGGGGACGTCGCATCCGTCGAGCGCCTGCGAGTCGGTGTTGCAGACGATGAAGTTGCAGCCCTGCACCTGCTGCTTGAACATATAGTTGACGGCGTTGCAGCCGCCTCCGCCCACTCCGATGACGGAGATCTTGGACTCCTTGGCGGGTTCCCAGCTCGCGGGCTGGATGTCGATGCCGTCGAATTCGATGCCTTTGTATATCTCGTTCATAATGCTGTCCTCCCTTTATTCTTCCATTCCGTCGTATCCGTCGTCAATGATCCTGCCCACGGCCGAGCCGACCTTCTTTGTAAGGGCGTCGAAGGGATTCTTCCAGACGATCCTCGGGGTTTTATTCGCCTTCTTCTCTTCCTTTTTCCTCCTGGCTTCCTCCCTTGCCGCTTCGCGTTGCCTGCGCTGCTCGTCCTTCTCTTTCAGGCGCGCCCAGATGCCGGACTCCTTCTCCTCTTTCCCTTCTTCCTGGCCTGCATCATCAGGCGTCTCTTCTACAGGCTCATAGACCGGCTCCTCGGAAGGAACGTACACATCCTCGACGGGTTCCTCCGGAGCAGCTGCGGCGACCTCCTCTTCCTCATCATACCGTGCGGGCGGTTCGGAGAGGCAGTTAAGGTATTTGTTGTCCTTCGCGGCCATTACCATTCCGACGGAGGCCACGGCGCTGGTGTCATTGATCTCGGGGCATCCGACGTACGAGAATTTCTGGCGGGGATATCCGATGCGGATGTTGTAGCCGGAAAGTTCCTTGACATAGGTCGAGAGATTGGGGATCACGGCCGAGCCTCCGGTCAGGACTATTCCGTTGCGGAGGTTGCCGCCGAATCCGCTCTCCTGGATCTTGTAGAGGCAAGCGTCGACGATCTCCCGCACGCGGCAGGTGATGACCTCCGACAGGTACTTGACGGAGAGCTGCTTGCAGGAGCCGGACTCACGGTTGTTGATCTGGATGATCTTGTCCCTGAGGGTCAGGATCTTCTCGGGCATGCAGGCTCCGTAACCGAGCTTGATGTTCTCCGCCAGGCTCTCGGACGTGCCGCATTCGAGCTTGATGTCATTGGTTATGCTCTTTCCTCCGAAGGGGATGGAGGAATAGTAGCGCATGATGTCGTTGTGATAGATGGTCACGGACGTGGCGCCGGCGCCGATCTCGATCAGGGCGACTCCGTTCTCGCGCTCCTCGTCGGAGAGGATGGCTCCGGCAGTGATCTCCGGCAGGAAGTACTTCTTGGCCACGGCCACGCCCACCAGGTTCATCACGCGGTCTACATTGTCGCTGTGGCGCTTGCGGCCCACGAACACCTTGAAGTTCCCCTCGAGCGTGTCGCTGACCATTCCCTCGATGTCGCTTTCACGGGCGTTCAGGTACTCCTCGGTGGTGAACGACTGAGCCACCACCCCGTACATTATCTGTTTCTCCGGATCCGGCAGCGGGTATGTGTCTATGGCATTGTTCTTCAGGAAGTCGATCTCCTCGCGGGTGATGGAACTCTCTCCGTCCGAGCGTTCGAACTCGGCGCGCGCGTTCACCTGGCTCACCTCGTAGCGGGGGAGTCCGGTCACCACCTGGTGGATCTTGATCTTGAGTTCCTCTTCCGCATCTGCGAGGGCCGCCTTCACCTTTTCCGCAGCCTTCTGCGGGTTAAATACGTAGGAGTTGCGGATGCCTTCGGACGGGCTTTCCCGGTAGTAAAGCATCTGGACTCCCTTGCTGCTGATCTGTGCTACTGTAACGGCTATCTTCGACGTTCCCAGGTCGACGGCCGCTATGTATCTCTCGTCCATATCCCTATTTTTTACAAACTATCTGTTTATCGTATTTCACGTTCACTGTCTTGTAGTATCCCTCTCCCTTTTCGGGCAGGATGTAGCGATAATAGTCCGACATTCGGTCGAACTTGTCCTTTGCACCGTACGGGCTTCCGAAGATGAAGCGTTCCTTGCCCTCGCGCGGGATCATCACGATGTCCCCGTTTTCCTCCACGTGCATCTGCACGATGTTCTCTGCCCATATCCTGGACTTGTCCATATAATCCACCAGCGAGATGACTCCTTTCATCCAGTCCAGCTCGGCCTGGGTTTCCGGTGCTCCCTTATAGCCTTCGGTGCTGCGGATGGGGATTGCGCCGTCCATCACTGGCACAGGGGTGGTGTAGTTCTCCTGGAGCGGGAAAATGAATCCGTTACAGTCTGCATAGAAGCCGTAACCGCCCTTCTGGAAGCGGATGACGGGCTCGCGCTGCGTAAGCCGGATGTTGAGCATACCGTCATCCGTGACATAGGCCTCGCTCTTGAGGATGGCGCTCTGGACGTCGAGGGTGGCCTCTACCTTGTGCAGGCCTATGCTGTCCAGGCGCTGTCCGATGTATGCGCCATAGTATTTGTCCAGGTAGTCCTTGATGTCCTGCTCGCTGACGAAGCGGTAGCCGTCGGCATACTCGACCCGTATGCCTTCGCAGGTGCGCAGCTGGCGCTCCCGCGCGGTTCCCGCGTGGATGAGCGCGCATAGCGCGACCAGTGCGGCCAGCACCGCTACGGATACGAGTATGCGGACTTTGGTCTTCATTGCAAGGACTTTTCAAGCATTTCGGTTATAGGTTCTACGAAGCGGTCGATGTTTCCGGCTCCGAAGGTCACAAGCACGTCCGGGCGCTCCTGCGACAGCGTTTCCAGCAGTTTTTCCTTCGTTATGAGGACCTTCTCCGGAGCCGTCACATCCTTGAATATGAGTTCGGACGTGACTCCCGGGATGGGCTCCTCCCTCGCGGGGTAGATGTCCAGCAGGATGAGTTTGTCCACGGCGCTGAGCGCGGTGGCGAACTCCGGTGCAAGGTCCTGCGTGCGCGAATAAAGGTGCGGCTGGAAAACTGCCGTGAGTTTCCTTCCCGGAAACATTCCGCGGATGGAGGAAATGGTCGTTGCCAGTTCCTGCGGATGGTGCGCGTAGTCGTCTATGTATGTGAGGCCGGGACGGTTGATATGTACGTCCATGCGCCTCTGCACGCCCTTGAAGGTCCCTATCGCGTGCCTGACGGCTTCAGGCGCGGTCCCGTGGACCAGGCAGACCGCGGCGGCAGCGATGCTGTTCTCGATGTATACCCAGCCTGGAACGCCGGGGGTGATGTCCTTGACGACGCCTCGGGGATATACCAGGTCGAAGGTATAGTGCCCGAGTTCGCCGCGCCTGATGTTCTCGGCGTGGAAATCGGCTGTCGGGTCATCGAGATGGTAGGTGTGGATCTTCGCCGCGGTGTCCTTTCCGGTGACTGGAAGGCCGAGTTTCTTGATGAGCACTCCGGAGACCTGGGAGGCGAATATGCGGAAAGCCTCCTGTACATGTTCCAGGTCGCCATAGATGTCGAGGTGGTCGGCATCCATGGCCGTGATGACCGCCACGGCGGGATGGAGTTGGTGGAACGAGCGGTCGAACTCGTCCGCCTCGGCCACGACCGTGGGCACGGGGCTCACCAGAAGATTGGTGCCGTAGTTCTTCGAGATGCCCCCGAGGAATGCCGAGCAGCCGTCGCCGCTCTCGGTAAGGATATGCGCCACCAGCGTGCTGGTGGTGGTCTTGCCGTGCGTTCCGGCGACGGCCAGGCATTTCTGCCCGCGCGTTATCTCGCCGAGGCTCAGGGAGCGCTTCACGACCCTGTATCCGTTTTCACGCACGTATGTGAGTTCGGAATTGTCGGAAGGTATGGCAGGAGTGTAGATTACCAGCGTCTCTTCCACATCCTTGGGAATGAAAGCCGGATCGTCTTCGAAATGCACGCCGATGCCCTCCTCCTGAAGTGCTTCGGTGAGGGCGGAAGGGGTGCGGTCGTAGCCTGAGACCACGAGCCCCTTGCGTTTGAAGTAGCGGGCGATGGCACTCATGCCGATGCCTCCGATCCCTATGAAATAAACATTCTTCATCTTTCCAGCAGTCTGTAAACTTCCTTGGCTATGTCCATTGCCGCGTCCATGCGGGCAAGCGGCGCTATGTTGGTCTCCATCATCCTGATCCTTTCTGCGTCGTGCGCGAGCGCTACGGCCTCGGCCATCATCTTCTCCTTCGCTTCCGAATCCTTTACAAGGACGGCTGCGTCCTTGCGGACGAGCGCCATCGCATTGTGCGTCTGATGGTCCTCGGCCACGTTTGGCGAAGGGACGAGGATGGACGCCTTCCTGGCGGCGCAGAGCTCGGAGACAGAGCTGGCGCCTGAACGGGAGATGACCACGTCAGCCATGGCGTAGGCCAGGTCCATCCTTTGGATGAAATCGGAGTGGCGGACGTTGTCGACCCTCCTCGTGGAGCGAATACTCTCCATGAATGCATCGATCTCGGGCTTGTAGTACTTGCCGCACTGCCACAGCACTTCGACGTCCTCCCCTCCGGGGCATCCGTCCGAGACCCATTTCTTCATCGCCTCGTTGAGGGTGCGGCTGCCGAGGCTGCCGCCGACGATGAGTATGTGTTTCATGTCCGGGTTCAAGCCATAGAAGGCAATCCCTTCCTTGCGCATTTCCTCGGTTACGGGGACGATCTCCTTGCGGATGGGGTTGCCGGTGAACACTATCCTGTCGGCCGGGAAGAACTTCTCCATGCCCTCATACGCCACGCAGATGCTTCCGGCTTTCTTCGACAGGATCTTGTTGGTCAGGCCGGCGAAGCCGTTCTGCTCCTGGATCAGGGCGGGGATGCCCTTGCGTGTGGCCGCCCTGAGCAGCGGGGCGCTGGCGTAGCCGCCCACGCCTATGGCGATGTCCGGCTTGAAGTCGTCGATGATGCGTCCTGCCTTCCGGAGACTCTGGAGGAGCTTGAAGGGGACCTGCACGTCGTTCTTGATGTTGGCCCAGTTCAACTGGCGCTGGAGACCGACGATAGGGAGCCCCACGATGGTGTATCCCGCAGCCGGGACCTTCTCCATCTCCATCTTGCCGTAGGCGCCGACGAAAAGGATCTCGGTGTCGGGATTGAGTTCCTTGAGCTTGTCCGCGATGGAGATGGCCGGGAAGATGTGTCCTCCCGTGCCGCCTCCGCTTATTATTGCACGCAATGGTCTGTACTCCATATCCTTAGTTCTCTGATTCAAATTCGTCCAATATGTCGAGTTCGGTCTTGAGGTCGTCGTGTGTCATCTTGAGGGGCTCTGCCTTGCGTATCTCCCTGTCTATCTTCCTGGATGCTTCGCGGCTGATCGAAAGGATGACGCCGAAGGCTATGCAGAAGACTATGAACGACGATGATCCGTAACTGATGAGCGGCAGGGTCTGGCCCGTGAGGGGACCGATGCCTGCATTGATCAGCATGTGCATCATGGCCTGGCCGCTTATGAGCAGTATCAGGCCGGCCACGGCAATCTTGCCGAAATTGTCCTTGCAGTTGCGCACTATCACAGATCCCCGCGCCAGCAGACTGACATACAGGACAATGACTATCAGCGCTCCGAGCAGCCCATATTCTTCTACAATGAAACTGAACATATAGTCCTCGTACATCACCGGTACGACGTAACGCTGGGTGCTCTGGCCCGCGCCCTTGCCCAGGAGTCCGCCCTGCTTGATGGCGATCTTGGCACTGTAGGGCTGGCGGAGCTTATCCAGGGCGGCGTTGTATTCCGGCGAGTTGGGCGCAGCGTTGTGGAAATCCTCCAATGCGTCGCCGCTGCCCTTTAGGCGGCTCACCCAGGTGTCCACGCGGGTTCCTTCAAGCAGTGTACCGCCGGTCACCTTGTTGATCAGGATGATTCCTGCAATCAGGGCGACAACCGCAAAGGCTGGAGCAATGAGTTCCTTGATGCTCAGGCCTCCGACCAGGATGGTCAGGAACATGATGAGGCCGATGAACGCGGCGCTGGATCCGCTTCCCAGGGCTACGAGGCCCATCACGAACACCATGGGGAAGTAGATGTATATGGTCTTCTGCCAGCCCGGTTTTCCGAGCCAGCGGAAACCGCTCTTCTTCGAGAGCCAGTTGGCAATGTGGAAACGTTTCTTCTGGAAAGCGTCCACTGCCCAGGCCAGGTACATGACCATGGCCACCTTTATGACTTCGTAGATGTGGAGCTGGAGCCCGCCTATCTTGATGACGCGCCAGGCGCCGTTGATCTGGCCGGCCTTGAAGAAGGGAAGGCTGTCGAAATGCGTCACGACCACGATCAGCAGCAGCGCCGACAGCGGGAATCCCAGACGTGCCAGGAAGCGGTAGCCCCTTACGCTTATGAAATTGTAGCATACCAGCAGCAGGACCATGCCCAGGAAGATGACCTTGAAGAGGTCCAGGACCACGTCTACGCGGGTCTGGGTCCCGTTCATCACCTCCTTGGTGGTGGATGTGGACGAGAATATGCAGACTGCTGATATCATAATCAGCATCAGCACGATCATCCAGACGACCTTGTCACCTTTGAGGCCGTCGAAGAAATTCCATATCCTGCTTTTCTGAGCCATCATTCCTATGTTTTACAGGTTCCTGACGGCGTTCTTGAACTGTTCGCCCCTGTCTTCGTAACTGTTGAAGAGGTCGAAACTCGCGCAGCAGGGACTGAGCAGCACCACGTCGCCGGCGGTCGCAAGGCGGCTTGCGGCCTTTACGGCCGCTTCGGCCGACTGCGTGTCGACCATGCGGTCGGCTCCGACGATGCCCTCGAAGTGGTCGTGGATCTTGGCGTTGTCGACTCCCAGGCAGACTATCGCCTTGACCTTCTCTCGTACGAGTTCGTCCAGGACGGAATAGTCGTTGCCCTTGTCCTTGCCTCCGACTATCCATACCACGGGCTTGGTCTGGCATTCGAGTGCGTACCATGCCGAGTCGACGTTGGTGGCCTTGGAGTCGTTGATGTAGAGGACATCCTTGATGCTCAGCACGGGTTCGAGCCTGTGCTCGACGGGCTCGAAGGTGGAGAGGCTGCCGCGGATGACCTCGTCGTCGATGTCGACGGCCTTGGCGGCCAGCGCCGCCGCCATCGAGTTGTAGATGTTGTGCTTGCCGCCCAGCGCGAGTTCCTTGAGGTAGATCTCGCTCTCGCTCTCCTCGTATTTCACGACTATCTTCTCTCCGTCGAGATATGCGCCCTGGGAGACCTTTCCCTTCTGGGTGAAAGGAAGCATCTTGGCCTGTATGATGATCTTGTTCAGATGGTCGATGGTGATGGCGTCGTCGGAGTCGAAGATGAAGCAGTCCTCGGGGCGGAGGTTGCGCGTGATGCGGAACTTGGCCTTGACGTACTCCTCCATGTTGTAGTTGTAGCGGTCGAGATGGTCCGGGGTGATGTTTGTGATGATGGCGATGTCTGGACGGAAATCATATACGTTGTCCAACTGGAAACTGCTGATTTCCAGGACATAATAGTCGAAATGCTCGGTCGCCACCTGGAAAGCGTAGCTCTTGCCGATATTGCCGCCCAGGCCCACGTTGAGGCCTGCCTGCTGGAGCAGGTAGTATATCAGCGACGTGGTCGTGGTCTTGCCGTTCGACCCGGTGATACAAATCTTCTTTGCGGTATCGTAGCGGCCCGCGAACTCGATTTCCGAAAGGATGGGCGTGCCCTGCTGCATGAGTTTCTGCACCATGGGTGCGGCGGTGGGTATGCCCGGGCTCTTCACCACCTCGTCGGCGTTGAGGATGAGTTCCTCGCTGTGCTGCCCCTCCTCGAAGGGGATCTCCCACTGCCTCAGGGTGTCGGCATAGTGTTCCGCGATCTTCCCCTTGTCCGAGAGGAAGACATCGAATCCTTTCACTTTGGCGAGCACTGCGGCTCCCACTCCGCTCTCGGCTCCTCCCAATACTACAATCCTTGACATATTAAGTATCTGTTATTATCTGACTTTAAGCAATGCTAGCGTTGCGACCGCGAGGATGATCTCCACGAACCAGAACCGCGCGACTATCTTGGCCTCCGGAAGTGCGTGGACCGGCTTCTGGATCAGGGCGGGGATGCCTTCTTTCTGGAAATGGTGGTGCAGCGGCGTCATCTTGAAGACGCGGCGTCCGGCACCGTATTTTTTCTTCGTTTTCTTGAAATAGGCCCTCTGGATGATGACCGAAAGGCTCTCCACGAGGAAGATGCCGCACAGGATGGGCAGCAGCAGTTCCTTGCGGATGAGGACGGCGGCTACGCCGATGATGCCGCCGAGCGTCAGGCTTCCGGTGTCTCCCATGAACACCTGGGCGGGGTAGCAGTTGTACCACAGGAACCCTACAAGGGCTCCGACGAATGCGGACATGAATACCGCTACCTCTCCCGAACCGGGTATGTACATGATGTTCAGGTAGTCGGCGTTGATGACGTTGCCTCCCAGCCAGCCCAGGACGCCTATCACGACTCCCACGATGGCGGAAGTGCCGGCCGCGAGGCCGTCCATGCCGTCGGTGAGGTTGGTGCCGTTCGAACAGGCCAGGATGACGAAGATGATCAGCGCCAGATAGATGCCCCAGGTGCAATAGACTCCGAACTGTCCCTTGAAGGGCGACAGCCAGGAGTAGTCGAATTCGTTGCCCTTGAAGAACGGGATGGTGGTAACGAGATTGTCCGTAGGGATGGACGGGCTGACGCACACTATCAGGGCGATGCAGAAGGCCAGACCGAACAGGAGAAGCATCTTGGTTCTCTCCCTGAGGCCTTCCTTATTGTGCTTGAACACCTTTATGTAGTCGTCGGCGAAGCCCACCGCACCGCACCAAAGGGTGGTGAGGAGCAGGAGCTGTGTATATATGTTGGTCAGGTCTGCCACAAGCAGGACGCCCACCAGGGTGGCGGCGATTATGATGATGCCTCCCATAGTGGGAGTGCCTTTTTTCTGCATCTGTCCCTCCAGCCCGAGGTCGCGGATGGTCTCGCCGATCTGGCGGCGCTGGAGCCAACGGATGATGGGCTCTCCGGCGAAGAAAGCGAAGAGCATACCCAGTACGTTTGCGAGTATGGCCCTGAAGGACAGGTAGCCCATCAGGCCGTGTCCCGGGAAATCGTAGTCTTTAAGCGCTTCAAAAAGATGATAGAGCATAATCTTTCAAACAGGTATCAGGATCGTACACTTGCATAAATCTCCTCGACGATTTCCTTCTCGTCGAAATGTCTCTTTTCCCGGCCGATTATCTGGTAGGTCTCGTGACCCTTTCCGGCGAGAAGGATGGTTGCACCTTCGTCGGCGGTGAGGATGGCGGTCCGGATCGCCTCCTTGCGGTCGGCGATGAATATCGCCTTTGCCAGGCCGGCAGGGCTGAAGCCCTTGCGGATGTCTTCCAGTATGTCTTCAGTCCGCTCGGTGCGGCTGTTGTCGGAGGTTACGATGATGCGGTCGGCATATTCTTCGGCGACCTTTGCCATCTCCGGGCGCTTTGTCCTGTCACGGTCGCCGCCGCAGCCGAACAGGCAGATCAGCTGCTTTGACGGCTCGATGTCGCGGAGGGTCTTGAGTACGTTCTCCATCGCGTCCGGGGTGTGGGCGTAGTCGATGATGGTCGAGATGCTGCGTGGCCCGCGGATGTTTTCGAGGCGGCCCTTGGCGGACTCGAGCTTGCTCAGCGACAGCAGGGCTTCCTCCTGCGTGGCGCCTACGGCCAGCGCCGCCGAGTAGATGGCGAGCAGGTTGTAGGCATTGTGCTGGCCGATGAGCCGGGTCCAGACCTCGACTCCGTCCATCTTTAGCATCATTCCCTCGAAACTTTCCTCCATGATGCGGCAGGTGTGGTCCGCGAGACTCTTGCAGGAATAAGTGACCACCTTGGCAGCTGTATTCTGAACCATCACGAGGCCGTTGCGGTCGTCGATGTTGGTGATGGCCGTAGCGTCGGCGGGAAGGTTGTCGAAGAACAGTTTCTTGCAGCGGAGGTACTCGGCGAAGGTCCCGTGGTAGTCGAGGTGGTCGTGGGTGAGGTTGGAGAATATCCCGACCTTGAACTTCAGTCCTGCGACGCGCTCCTGCTCGATGCCGATGGAACTCACTTCCATGAAGCAGTACTCGCATCCTGCGTCTACCATGCGGCTCATCAGGGAGTTGATGGTGATGGGGTCGGAGGTGGTGTTGTCGGTCTCCAGGCGTTCAGTGCCGACGTAGTTGGCGATGGTGGAGAGCAGTCCGCAGTTGTATCCGAGACCCATGAACATGTGGTAAAGGAGTGTCACGGTCGTAGTCTTTCCGTTGGTGCCCGTGATACCCACGAGCTGCAGCTTCTCCGAGGGATGGTCGAAGAAATTGGCGGCGCAGAGGGCGAGGCCCCTGCGGTCGGCGGAGACGACCGCCGCCGCGCCCGCCTCGAGCGCCGCTCCGATGAACTTGTGTCCGTCAGTGGCGAAGCCCTTCACTGCTATGAACAGTGAACCGGCTCCGGCCTTCCGCGAGTCGCTGCAGATGGAGAGGATCTCGGTCCCGGGTTCACCGTGGACGATCTCCGCTCCGGTATTCCTGATGATGTCTTCGAGTCTCATTTCAAAGTCACTTTTACGGTGCCGCCCTTGGTCGCGGCCGTTCCGGCCTTCGGGGACTGGGAGGCGACGTGGCCCGTTCCCGTGTATTCACATTTCATCCCGGTGCTCTCCACCGCGAACAGCGCGTCCCTGAGGCCGAGTCCGGACAGGTCCGGAACGGTGGGACTGTCCTCCGTCTGCGCCAGCATTGTCTGCGCAGGCATCGGAGGAACCGCCGACTGTGGTTCGAGCGTTTCCATCCATACCGGATCCATCGCCCAGATGCCGTCCACGATGTCGCGTGCGGCCAGGGCGGGGAGGGTTCCTCCGTAGAAACTCTCACGGTCCAGCGTAGAGTAGATCACAACGATGAAGGAGTATTTGGGTTCCTCTGCCGGGAAGAAGCCCACGAACGTGGCCTGGTTCTTCTTGCGGCCCCATTCGTCGGTGTAGCGCCCGGCGGCGGTCTTGGAATCCTGTGCATCCAGGACTATCCTGGCGGTTCCGGTCTTGCCGGCTACCTTGAATTTCGTGTTCTTCAGTCTCGTGGCGGTACCGCTTTGGACGACGGCGGTGAGGCCGCGGGTGATGGTATCGGCTGTCGCGCGTGAGCAGATGGAGGCGTTGAGTATGCTCGGGCCGAGCTTTTCCTTGACCACGCCGTTCTTCTCGATGTCCTCGACAAGGTACGGCTTCATCATCTTGCCCTTGTTGGCTATGGCATTGTAGAACGTAAGGATATGCAGCGGGGTCTCCGTCACGGAATAGCCGTAGGCCGTCGTGCCAAGGCTCGTAGCGCTCCAGGAGTCCCGGTCCGGCGAAGGTACCTGCGGCGTGGCCATGCCGTCGAGGTCGAAGTCGAAAGCCTCGCCCAGCTTGTACATATACAGCTTGTCGATGAAGTCCTTGGGGCGCTTGGCGTAATGCGTGATGGCCAGGTGCGCGAATACATAGTTCGAGGACATCTCCAGGCCCCTGAGGATGGTGATCTCGTTGGTGCCGTACTGGCGTTCGTAGTCGTAGATGTGCTGGTCGAGAGGAAGGGTGCCCTCGCGGCCGTGGTTGGTGGGGATGGTCTCTTCGAGGGAATGGATGCAACCGTCCTCGAGCAATGTCATGATGGTGGAAGCCTTGAACACCGAACCGGGCTCTCCGGCGCGGCCGATGGCATAGTTGTATGACTCCTCCATCTTCCCGGTCTTGGGGTCGCGCTTGAGATTGACCATGGCGCGGATGGCTCCGGTGCTGACGTCCATCACCACGGCGCAGCCGCCCTCGATCTTGCGGTTGGTGTCGATCTGGGCCCTCAGTGAGCGGTCGGCGAGATCCTGTATGTCGACGTCCAGGGTCGTGCGGACATCCAGTCCGTCCACGGGCTTGACGGCCGTGCTGTCGAAGGTCTGGACGGTCTCCCTGGCATCTTTCCTCCTGGTGTACCGGTAGCCTTCGGAGCCGTGGAGCTTCGAGTTGTACTTGCCCTCGATCCCGATGTAGTTGTTGGTGCTGGCGTCGGTGTTGTCACGCACGAAGCCGATGACACGGCGCGCAAGCGTGCCGTAGGGATATTGCCTGACGTCCTTCTGCGTGACTATGAGCCCTCCCTTGAACTGGCCTTCCCTGAAGAGGGGGAGGGCCTTGATCTCCTGAAGGGTCTCGTAGTCGACGGGGGTGCCGATGGAGCGGTAGCGCTTGCCCTGCTCGCGGTCGTTGCGGATCATTTCGTAGTATTCGGCAGCGGTCTTCTCGGGGAAGAACCTCTCCAGACCGGCCGAAAGTTCCCTTGCCTTGTCCAGCCACTCCCTTTCGCGCTCCTTGCCTTCCCTGGAGTCGCTGGCGAACTCGTCCTTCAGCACGGAGGGGTCCATGGCGATGGTGTACGAGGGAAACGAGATGGCGAGCATGCGGCCGTCGCGGGCGAGGATGGCTCCGCGTGCCGGACGCATCACGTCCTTGGTCACAGGGGGCGTAAGTTTCGCCTCGATTACGGGGTCGGGCTTGAAGAAGAACTGTACGGCAATGATCTGCCCCACCAGGACCAGCGCCCCGATGAGGAAGAAGATGTAGAAAATGTACATGATCCTTCCGATCCTGTCCCTTTGACCCTTATTCTCTACGTTCTCTGCCATGGCATCATTTCTTCAATACGGTTGCGGGTTTCTCCGGCTCCGTCACCTTGGAGCCGCTCGCTTTCAGCAGTTCCTCGAGCGCTGCCCTGCGGTTGAGGGTTCTAAGTTCGAACTCGAGGTTGGCGTGCTCGATCTCCAGTTCCTTGATGGCGGCCTGGTTCTTTTCGACCTTGGCCAGCGTCGAATCGACCACCAGGCTGAACCAGATCAGCATGCCGAAGAGGAAGAAGGTATAGACGATGTGGATGAAATACCTTCCGATGTTCAGGCGGAGGAGGAACTGCCCGTGAAGGATGGCCTTTACGCTCTCCTTCAGCAGTCTTCCTACGTCCTGGATCTTCCATTTCTGTCCTTCACCCATCATCCGTTCCTCCTTTCCTTATCCCCTGCGAGGGGCTTTTCCGCCGTCCTGAGCTTTGCGCTCCGGGCGCGTGTGTTGGACGCTATCTCGCTCTCCTGGGGCAGTATGGGCTTGCGGTCCAGTGCCCTCAGCGGGGTGGCGGTACGTCCATAGACGTCTTTCTCGACGGTGCCGTCGATGTTGCCGGACTTGATGAAATTCTTCACCATACGGTCCTCGAGGGAATGGTAGGTGATTATGACAAGCCTGCCGCCCGGCTTCAGGCTTTTCGCAGCGCCGTCGAGGAATTTCCCCAGCGAGCGCATTTCCTGGTTGACCTCGATCCGCAGCGCCTGGTACACCTTGGCGAGATACTTGTGCTCCGCGTATGCGGGGAGGACGGGCTTGATGGCCGCGTCCAGGTCTCCCGTGGTGCGGATCTCCGCCTTGGCGCGCGCCGCGGCGACGAGCGCCGCCAGCCTGCGGGAGTTCTCCACCTCGCCGTACAGGCGGAAAACCTTCTCCAGCTCATCCTGTTCGTATGTGTTGACGACGTCGGCGGCGGTGAGCTCCGCCATCGTGTTCATGCGCATGTCCAGGGGAGCGTCGTAGCGGAACGAGAAGCCTCTCCCGGCGGTGTCGAACTGGTGGGACGACACCCCGAGATCGGCCAGGATACCGTCCACAACGCACTCCCGGTAATCGCGTGCGGCCTTGCGGGCCTCCAGGAGTGCGAAATTGTGGACGAATCGGAAATTATTGTGGACCAGGGTGAGACGCGGATCGTCCACCCTGCCTGCTATCGCATCGCTGTCGCGGTCGAAGGCCATGAGCCTTCCCTCCGGGGAGAGCCTCGAGAGTATCTCCGCGGAGTGTCCGCCGCCACCGTATGTGGCATCGATGTAGAATCCTGATGGATCGGTGATCAGAGCATCAACGCTCTCTTTGAGAAGTACCGGGACGTGATATTCCGACATTTGCCAGCCTCCTACCTTGATTCAGGCAGTCTTCCGGCTATGGCTACGAATTCGTCGTTCGAGATCCTGGAGGCCTCGTACTTCTCCTTGGCCCAGATCTCGATCTTGTAATCATTGCCGGAAAAAACCACTTCCTTGGTTGCACCGATACGATCCAGAAGTTCCTTCGAGATCGAAATGCGTCCGAATTTGGCATCCGGCTCCACAACGTCGCGGTCACGCATATAGGCTCTCCAGAACCTCGCGTGCTCCTCGTTGAAGAAATTCAGTCGGGACTTGACTTCCGCAGACTGCCTTTCCCACTCCTCGAAAGTGTACATTTCGAGACAGTCTGCGAAGATGTCCTTCTTGATGACGAAACGCATGTCACCGCCCTCGGGCATTGCACCCTTCAACGGCGCGGGGAAGACGAGCCGCCCCTTGTCGTCGAGCTTGGAGGTGTAGTTGCCGATGAATGTGACCATGGTTCCAAAAACTAGTTTCACGCGATTGGTACAAAGGTAAGAAAAAGTTTTCCATTTTGTTCCACTCTTTTCCAAATTTTTCCACAACGCAATGTTGATAAACATAAAGATTCTTCCACGGACATATCAATTCATCTTTTACTCCTCAGAAATATATCTTTTTTAAGTTCCTGCAAGTCGTTTTTCCTTTTCTTTGTACCATGAAGATCAAGGAACTGACGGAGGGGGAGAGACCCAGGGAGAGGATGGTGGAGTATGGGGCTGAAAGCCTCGGTACCGGAGAATTGCTTGCGGTTCTGCTGCGCAGCGGTACGCGCGGCGAGAGCGCCGTCGACCTGGCGCAGAGGCTGCTATCGCTGGCCGGAGGCTCGCTCGTGCAGCTTTCGAAGATGCCGCTGGAGCGGCTGCGCGCCCAGCGCGGGCTCGGCGGCACGAAAGTGCTGCCTGTCCTCGCTGCTTTTGAACTCGGCCGGCGCTTCATGGCGGAAGAGTCGCGCCTGGAGAAAGTATCCATAATATCCCCGGCGCAGGTCTATCGTTTGATGAAACCCGTCATGAAGGGGCTGGAAGCCGAGGAGTGCTGGGTGGTCTACCTCAATGCAGCCAAATACGTCATTTCACGGGAGTGCGTCAGTGCAGGGGGGCTGAGCTCGACCATCATAGACGTGAAAAGGATTGTCGCCTCGGCATTGGAGCGCAGGGCCCAGTCCCTGGTCCTGGTCCACAACCACCCTTCCGGCAATCCCCGTCCCGGACGTGAGGACCTGACCCAGACCCTCGCCCTGCGCCGTGCCCTGGATGCCTTTTCCATCCATTTGCTGGACCACATAGTCTTCTGCGACGACAGCTATTACAGTTTCGCCGACGAAACGGTATATCAGGGGTAGGTCAGAGCTCCTTGCGCAGGCGGGCCTTGGGTATGCCGAGCTGGTCGCGATACTTTGCGATGGTGCGGCGGGCGACTTTGTAGCCCTTGGCGTTCATGACGTCTACGAGCTGGTCGTCGGTAAGCGGCTTGCGCTTGTCCTCGCCGTCCACGCACTCCTGCAGGGCCTTCTTGAGTTCGCGGGTGGACACCTCCTCCCCGGCCTGGTTCTCAAGGCCTTCCGAGAAGAAATACTTGAGCGGGTAGATGCCGAAATGGGTCTCGATGTACTTGCTGTTGACGACGCGCGATATGGTGGAGATGTCGAAGCCGGTCACTTCAGCTATGTCCTTGAGGACCATGGGCTTGAGGTGCGACTCGTCACCGTCCATGAAGTAGTCGTGCTGATAGTCGATGATGGCCTTCATCGTGCTCTCGAGGGTGTTGTGGCGCTGTTTCAGCGCCTCGACGAACCACTTGGCAGAGTCGATCTTCTGCTTGACGAAGGTCGCCGCCTCCTTCTGTTTGCGGTCGGTAGAGCCCTTGGCTTCGGCCAGCATGTCGGCGTATTTCTTGTTGACACGTATCTCCGGAATGGAGAAGCGAGGCATCGACAGTTTCAGCTCGCCGTCCACCAGGTCCAGGACGAAATCCGGGACCACCTGCTGGGCCTGTTCGGCGTAAGAGTCGTCAATCTGTCCTCCGGGGGAGGGGTTGAGCTTGACTATGCGGTTGATGGCCGCCTTGAGTTCCTCCTGCGAGATGCCCATGCGGGTCATTATCTTCTGGAAATGCTTGTTGGTGAACTCCTGGAAGTGGTCGTTGAGGATGGTCAGTGCGTTCTTGACATCGTCGGTCTGCTTCATCTTCCTGAGCTGGATGGTGAGGCACTCGCGCAGGTCGCGTGCACCGACTCCGGCCGGATCGAACTGCTGGATGATGCCCAGGAGGTATGAAACCTCTTCATAGTCGGTCTCTATGTTCTCGCGGAAGGCTATGTCGTCGACTATCGTGTCGAGGTCCCTGCGGAGGTAACCGTCGTCGTCGATGCTGCACACGAGATACCGCCCCACGGCCATCTGGTGCGGATTGAGGTTGCGGAAGCCGAGTTGAGTCAGGAGGCTCTGGGTGAAACTTTCCTTGACGGAGAAGGTGTTGTACTCGGGCCGTTCGTCCTTTCCATAATTATTCACGCGCAGGCGATAGGAGGGGATGGGGTCGTCCTTGTCGAGTTCGTCGATGGAAATGTCTTTGGGCTGGTCGTCATCGTCGTCGCGGCTCTCGACGGGGGAATCGTCCAGAACAGGGTTGTCCTCAAACTCACTTTTCACCCGCTGTTCCAGTTCCTGGATGGGGAGTTCGATGAGCTTGATGGTCTGGATCTGAAGCGGAGAAAGCTTCTGGACCTGCTTCTGTTCGAGTCCTTGCTTGATCATCGGACGGTCTTTTTAGGGCCTTGTGACGGCCACTGTATCCACGACGTATGCGCGGTTCCTGTCCACTATGGGATAATTGATGTTCTCCTTGACCACGAACGCCGAGGGGAAATCTGCCTTGATGCGGCGCATCATCTGCATGGCTTCGGACTTGGTTCGGAAGTCTCCGACCGTGACCTTGAAATAGGGACTGGCGAAGGAGCGGTAGACTCCGTGGCCGGGATATGCGGCGGAGAAGCGGTTCATGGCAGCCTCGGAAGCGGTCCTGGCGTTCTGCTTGTTGTCGAAGAAGATGCGCACGCGGTACCCGGCCATCCTCTTGTCCTTGTTGCGCTCTATCTTGGAGTTCATGGCCTTGGCCATGTCCTGGGACTGGTGTACATTGACCAGGCCGAAGATGTTCCTGCCTGACAGCGAAGAGTTTACGCTGGCAGCACGGACATATACGAGCGAGTCGGTGACAGTCTCCTGGGCCCTGAGAGGGGCCGCGGAGAAAGCCGCGCACAGAATCACCATAAGAAAGAAGTATCGTTTCATATCATGGTCTCATTGATGACGATGTCGAGATAGGCTGCAGCCATGCTCGGCTCCATCAGGTCGGTAATCTTGATGTCCTTGAACTTGAAAGTTTTGCAAATGCCGAGCATGAAGCGGACCTTGACGGAGAGGTCGACCGTCATGCCGCTGAAGTCCTGTGAACCCGCGAGTTTCAGCAGGTCCATAAGGCCGACGTCCTTGGAGATGGCCCCGCTGCAAGTCAGGGGGTATACCTTGTTGCTGCGCTTTGCGACCTTTATCTTCCCTGTGTTGAAGGTGGCGAGCTCACGTCCGTCGTTGTTGATGACCCCGTCTATGCGGGATATGGTGAGGTTGGACATAGGGTTCACGATGCCGACCTTCAGCACGGCCTTCAGGGCCTTCAGCCCGCTGGGCGTGACGGATGCCACGGAACAGGAGGTCACCTTGAGACCCTTGTCCGTGGAACAGCCGGCCGCCATAAGCATGACCATAGCGGTAGCGATGAGTAGGAACAGTCGTTTCATGCCGTGAAGTACTTTCTTCGCAAAGATATAAAAAAATCCTATCTTTGCCTTGCATTTCCTCAAGGGTCATGCCAATTTGGACGACATGAAAAAAGTTTACATCGAAACATACGGATGCCAGATGAACGTGGGCGACACCGAAGTCGTCTTCTCGATATTGGGAGCGGCGGGGTATGAGCGTACTACCGACATGAACGTGGCAGACGTGATCATGGCCAACACCTGCTCGGTCCGCGACAACGCCGAACAGCGCATCTGGGGGCGTCTGGACCAGTTCAACACCCAGCGCAGGGAGCGCCCTGTCGTCATAGGCATCCTTGGATGCATGGCCGAACGCCTTAAGGACAAACTCCTTGACAGCGGCAAGGTCGACATAGTGGCCGGACCGGACTCCTACCGGAGGCTGCCGGAACTTCTGGCAGCCGTTTCGGACGGCCATCCCCAGATCGACGTCCAGCTTTCCCGCGAGGAAACTTATGCCGACATCAACCCCGTCAGGATAGATTCCAACGGTGTGTCTGCGTTCATCTCCATCATGCGCGGCTGCAACAACGTCTGCTCGTACTGCGTAGTGCCTTATACGCGCGGCGCGGAGCGGAGCCGCGACCCGCGCACGATCGTGCGCGAGGCGTGCGACTGCTTCAGCCGCGGATACCGCGAGGTCACCCTTCTCGGCCAGAACGTCGACTCGTATCATTGGACAGGCGAAGGAGGGGATGTGACTTTCGCCCAATTGCTTGAAAAGGTCGCGATGATCAGTCCCGAACTTCGGGTACGGTTCTCCACCTCCAATCCCCAGGACTTCTCCGATGAGGTGATCTACACCATGTCGGCCTACGAGAACATCTGCAAGCACATTCATTTCCCCGTACAGTCCGGCTCGAACCGCATGCTGGAGAAAATGCGCCGCCGCTACACCCGCGAGTGGTACCTCGCCAGGGTGAAGCGCATCCGCAAACTCATCCCCGACTGCGGCATCACCACCGACGTCATTGCCGGTTTCTGCACCGAGACCGAGGAGGACCACAAACAGACCCTGAGCCTCTTCGAGGAGGTGGGTTACGACACCGCGTTCATGTTCTATTATTCTGAGCGTCCCGGCACTTTCGCCGCCAGGCACTGGCCGGACGACGTGGACATAGAGACCAAGACCCGCCGTCTGAACGAGATCATCACCCTCCAGAACCGCAAGAGCCTGGAGAGCTATCGCCGCGACATAGGAAAGCGGTTCAAGGTCCTCGTTGAAGGTCCTTCAAAGAAAAACCCTTCCGAACTGTGCGGAAGGGCTTCAAACAATAAGATGTGCGTATGGCCGGACACCGCCCACAAGGCTGGGGATTATGTGGAGGTCGAAGTGCTTGACTGTACTTCCGCCACTCTCCTTTGCCGGCTCGCTTAAGCTTTATTCCTGCACGAAGGCAACGATCTCTCCCTTCGCAACTTCCTTGCCCTGCTTGCCGGTGACAGCCACGACATGGCCTGACACCGCAGGGATGAGTTCCTCCATGCCGTACCATGTCTGGACATAGCCCATGGGCTCGCCGGCCTTCACGGCCGTGCCGGCCACAGGGGCCTTGGAGTCGTCCTGGACGTCGACCTCCCAGAGGAGCTGGCCCTTGGCAGGCGCCTGGACGGGAGTGGCCTTGGGATACTTGGCGACGTAGGCGTTGACATCGAACTCGGGCATTTCGACCACCGGACGGGTTACGACCTTCGGCGCCCCGGCTTTCTCTTTCAGGGCCTCGAGGTCCTTGTTGAAACGCTCCTTGGCGACGCCGCTGCGGTAGTCGCGGTACTGGCGCTCGAACATTGCCAGGTTCAGGAGCTCTTCGTCGTCCTCGCCACAGTCCCAGCCTTCGTCCTTCATCATCTGACGGAACTTCGGGAGTTCGTCGGGATACATGTCCTGAGGGTTTCCGGTGTAGAACTCCATGCCCTTCTCTTTGGCAATCTCCACGATCTCCGGGGCGAGTTCTCCTGGGAGCTTGCCCATCTTGCCGAGGATCATGCCCCAGGTGTCCTTGTCGATGGTCGAGAAGCGCGGCTTTCCGCTGGCAAGGTTGAAGAGGTTCATCAGGGCGGTATTCTTTACGTACTGGCTGAACGGAGTCACGAGCGGCGGGTATCCGAGTTTGGGCCATACATACTCAACCTCGTTGAAGAGCTTGACCATAAGGGTGTCAAGACTGCTGACCGCCTGTCCGTGGGCACGTTCGGCGGCGTTGATGGCATCCTTGAAGCCGAGCAGGTCGGCCATCATGGAGCCCATCATTCCTCCGGGGAGGCCGCAGCCTACCAGGAGCGAGGTCATCAGGGAGTTGCTGGAGTTGATCCAGTAGCCGAGGAAGTCGTCGATGAACGACTGGGTAAGGCGGCGGACCTCCATATAGGCATCCATGTTGATGTCCTTGACGAGGAATCCGTCGGCCTTCATCATCTGCTGGATCGTGATCACGTCGGGATGGACCTTGCCCCAGGCGAGGGGCTCGACGGCAACGTCGAGGTAGTCGGCGCCTGCGCGCGCGACCTCGAGCATAGATGCCGGCGAGAAGCCGGGGCCTGTGTGGCCGTGATACTGGACCTTGATGTGAGGGTATTTCTTCTTGATCTCGCTGACGATCTGGCCAAGGACCGTGGGACGGCCGATGCCGGCCATGTCCTTAAGGCAGATCTCGTCCGTGCCGTACTCGACCAGTTTGTCCACGATGCCCATGTAGTAATCGACGGTGTGGACGGGGGAGTGGGTTATGGAGAGGGCGGCCTGGGAGATCATGCCGGCTTTCTTGGCATATTCGACCGAAAGCTTGAGGTTGCGGTGGTCGTTGAGGCCGCAGAAGGAGCGGGCGATGTCGGTGCCCTGCTTCTTCTTCACCTTGAACATGAGTTCGCGGACGTCTGCGGGGACGGGGTACATGCGGATGGCGTTGAGGCCACGCTCGAGCATATGTGTCTCGATGCCTACCTTGTGGAAGGGGGCGGTCCACTCGCGGACTGAACGGTTGGGATTCTCTCCGTAGAGCAGGTTCACCTGTTCGAAAGCTCCGCCATTTGTCTCGACGCGGTCGAAGCATCCCATGTCGATGATGGCCGGCGCCACCTGTACAAGCTGGTCCACCCGCGGCTGGTACCTTCCGGAGGACTGCCACATATCCCTGTACACCAGGGAGAATTTTATTTCACGTGCCATATTTGGTATTTTAGATTTCCGTTAAAGTCGCAATCATACAAATATAACAATATTTCCTGCCAATTCCTCTCCCCATCGCGACTTTCTTCAGAAAAAATCAAGCGCCCGGTCAAAAAATTTTGTCAATCGATTTTTTTCACTACCTTTGTAGTCCAACACGGTGCGATTAGTTCAGTTGGTAGAGCACCAGATTGTGGTTCTGGGTGTCGTGGGTTCGAGCCCCACATCGCACCCCAACTGAAAAAAGGGACGACTCATGCGGGTCGTCCCTTTTTTTCGGCCGCAGAATGAATGCCAGGACTGTCATTTCCATTCTGTGGCTGGAAAAGGGCGTTAAATCGGGGTTTTGCTGCCACAGAATGAATCCCGCGCCTCTCTCGTTCATTCTGTGGCTGGCGACCGCGTCATTGTTCCGGCCGTGTGCAAAACAGGCATATTTGCACACGGCAACCTGAAGCTACTTGCGCCTGTAGGTCTTGACGCGGCGGCCTTCCGTATCGAACGGGCTGCGGGCGGTCAGCAGGCCGCTCTCCGCATTGTAGCGGTAGACAAGACCCCAGAGGTAGTGTTCCCAGCCGCCGTCGGGGGTAGGGATGAATTCGTACTTGAGGTTGTCGGCCGTAAAGACTTTCTCATCGGAGGGGTCTTCGGCGTTCTGCCATGTGCCGACGAGCGGGCTGGAGGTCAGGGACGCGATGTAGGCGGCTGAAGCCGTGCCGGCGTCAACTTTCTCCATGCTGACCTTGATGCCGCGCTCGCGGCGGTCGCTCTCGTTGAAATGCGAGAGGGTCTTATCCTTGCGGTTGATGATGAGGAAGGTGTCCTCGCCGTAGCGACCGACGAACTCAAGGAGCTTCTCGTCGGGACCCAGGTCGAACATATCCGCATCCATCTCGTTGTACGTGTAGTTGGTCTCGGGAATGCATGCCAGGGGGATGTCGGGCAGGCTCTTGTCCTTGATCCTGATCTGGTACTTGTCGACCGAGATGTAGAAGTCGTATTCGTCGGCGTCGCTGTCAGGCACCGACTCCGTGACGTGCCAGGTGCCGTAGGCCCAGGTATAGCCGCTGGTGAGGATTCCTGAATGACTCAGGTTGACAGTCTGCGCTCCGGCGGTGAAGGAGGCGGCGAGAAGCATGGAAGCCGCGGATATGGCGAGAAGCAATCTTGTTTTCATATCGATGTGGATAGTCTATCTGTTGCGTCGGTTGAGCTGGCGGATGATGCGCCTGATGACCACGTCGATGGCTTGGTCGGGTTCGATGATGTTGTAGTCCTCCCAGAAATTGTCATCGGTGAAGTCGCTGACCTGCTCGGAGAGGATGTCCCTGAACTTGACCCTGTCGGCCTGGGCGATTGCGATGCCGCCCTCCCTGTGGTCGGTCACGGCCATCTCCTCGGTCACGGTGAAACTGTTGCGGAAAAGGGAGCGAAGCTTCCTGGCGGTGAAATTGAGGTCGACGCGGCAATAGTCGTAATACCATTTGCCCTCGACGCAGCGGTAGCTTACGACATAGTCAGCCCGGTTCATGAGGAAACGCATGTCCGGAGAGTGCTTGATGATGAAGATCCTGGCGGCTTCCTCGGCCCGGTCGTCGATGTCGAGCGAGAACTCCACGCGGCCGATGGCCAGGCTTTCGGTCTCGATGTAGACCGTGCCCTTGTAGAGGATGCCGTCGTCGCGGTGCCTGGGCTTGAAATCAATGGCGTAGAAAGTCATGTCGTCGTATACTGCCGTGCCGGTGAGGGTGAATTCGAGCATATAAATGCACTCGTCGAGGGTCAGTCCGGCGAAAGGATTCTTTACCATGTCGATCTCCAATGCTGTGCTGATGCCGCCCTGGAGCTTGACGAACAGGGTGTCCGTACTGTCGTAGTTGAGACTGCCGCGGCCTTTGTAGATGCCGACCCTGTCGGTAGAGAATCCGGTATAGGAGGCCTTGTCGATGTCGATGACGGCTTCGTTCAGTACCAGATACTTGGCGTTGCCCTTCTTGATCATCTCGCGGTAGAAAGCGGTCATTCCTACCCTTTCCGTCGGGTAATTGTCGGCGATCTTGGACCAGGCCGAACGGAAGATCGAAAGTCCGTCGATCGCCCTGACCCGGGCCGGGTCGAGCTGGAGCGACATCGGGGCCAACGATATCTCCAGGGGGCGGTTCTGGGTGCTTCCTGCGAATGCGCTGACCTTGACAGAGCGCGTCATGAAACCCAGATGGCTGATGATGATCTCTGCGTCTCCCGGGGTGTCCTCAGGGATCTTAAGCGAGAACACTCCGTCGGAGTTGGAGACATTGCTTATCCTGCTGCCGGAAAGGCTGACGGAAGAGAAGAACAGGGACTCCGATGTGGAACTGTCGATTATGTGCCCGTGGAGGGTGATGATGCCGGTCTCCTGCCCCGATGCTGTCAGGGCAATGAGGAGCGCAAACAATGATGCGAATAAGTGTTTTATACCGGTTTTCATGGCGTGAGCTGTAGGTTTTAGGGCATTGCCCTATCTGAGGGGGATGTCGCCATGGCGTCTGATTTTCTCGCGCCGGAAAGAGTACTCGTCGCCGTCGTACCAGTCCCAGTCGATGTGCAGGATGGGCTTGCCGTTCCCTACGAGGTCCTTGATGGGGAACGAGGTGTAGGCACCGGCGAAGACGAAGGAATTGAGAGGATGCTCCGTGTTCTCGGGACTTTCGCCGAAAGCATTGTGGCGGAGTTCGAAGAACAGGGTGTCGGAATGGCTCCGGACACTGTCATATACGAGGTTGACGGTGTGGGCTTTCTTGCTGGAAGGGAGGACTGCATAACTGATGTAGGCGTTGAGATAGCCTCCGGTGGCCCATGCCTGGTTGATGTTGACCCCGTCGTTGCCAACGGCTTCCTCATCCATGCCTTCCTTGTCCAGGGGGGCCTTGCACAGAGCTATGGAGTAGTCGTTGAGCCTTACCCTGAACTCGTGCTCCTTGCCTTCTACCTGTGAGAGGACATCGCAGACGGCCATTACGCGCTTGACCGTGTCGGGAATCTCCGCCCCGGTCTTGTTCTCGGTGATGATGTAGATGTCGCCGGAGTCTGCCTGAAGCCTGTTGGGTCCGGCGAAGGTATACATGCCCGTATCGGTGAACATATATTCGTAATCCGGGAGGCAGGAGGCCAGGAGTGCCGCCGAAGCGGCGATGATCAGATATTTGAAGATGCTGCGTTTCATTTTGTAAGGGTGTTTCTTCTGGTGGTAGGATGGCAGATGATCTGGATGTCGACCCCGTCGACTTTGTAACCGCGGTAGCGCTTGGACTTGACCCTGGACTCGACCGTCTTGAGCAGCTCGTCGTCCATGATGTCCTTGAACTCGTTGTTGACGGTATCGTACAGGTGGATGTGCTGGAATGTGTTGACGTCGAAGAACATCTTGTTGTTGGCGCTGAAGCGGTGGACGTAGACGCCGAGCAAGGTCATCTGGGTCAGGATGTTGTAGACGGACGATACCGTGACGCAGGTTCCGCCCTTGGCCGAGATCCACCGGCAGACCTGGTCCGCGCTGGCATGACCGAGCTCGAGCATTGCCTCGTGCACGGCCAGACGCTGGGGAGTGGCTTTGAGCTTGTGCCTCTTCAGGACCGACTTGAAGCGGTCCATCGCGGATGGATCCTTGGTCTGAGCATTCATAATCCTGATAATCTGACATACAAAGTTATAAAAAAAGATTAAATGATTATATTTGCAGTTCATAAAACTGCACCATGGAAAGAATCAGACTTTTGATCATCGGCGGAGGCCCCGCAGGCTACACTGCCGCCATATATGCCTCCCGCGCTGCACTCTCACCCGTACTTTATGAGGGCATGGAACCGGGCGGACAGCTCACCACCACGACCGTAGTGGAGAACTATCCCGGATTCACTGACGGGGTTGACGCCAACGCCCTTATGGACGCGATGCGCGGCCAGGCTGTACGGCTCGGAGCGGATATCCGCAGGGGTACGGTGGTCAAGGCCGACCTGTCTTCCAGACCTTACCGTTTCGTGCTTGACGGAGGCGACGAGGTCGAGGCTGAAGCCGTCATCATCGCCACCGGAGCCGCAGCGAAGTACCTTGGACTGCCGTCCGAGCGCAAGTTCCGCGGCCTCGGCGTGTCTGCCTGCGCCACCTGCGACGGCTTCTTCTACCGGAAGAAGGACGTCGCCGTCGTGGGCGGAGGCGATACCGCATGCGAGGAGGCCACCTATCTCGCAGGCCTTTGCCGCAAGGTCTACATGATTGTCCGCAGGGATGTCCTCAGGGCTTCCAAGGCCATGCAGCAACGCGTCATGGACACTCCGAATATCGAGATCCTCTGGAACTGCAATACCCAGGAGGTCCTCGGCGACGAGTTCGGCGTCACCGGAGCCAGGCTGGTGAGGAAAGATGGTACTGTTTTTGATATCAATATCGACGGCTTCTTCCTGGCGATAGGCCATCACCCCAATTCCGACCTGTTCAAGGATTGGCTGGAGACCGACGCCCTCGGTTACATCGTGACCGACGGCAAGTCCTCGCGCACCAGCCGCGAGGGCGTGTTCGCCGCGGGAGACGTGCAGGATCCCACATACCGTCAGGCCGTCAACGCTGCGGCCTCCGGGTGCAGGGCCGCGCTGGATGCCGAGAAGTTTTTGTTGGGAATATAATTGACCATGATGAGATATCCTAAGTTCATTGTTGCGCTGTTGATAGCCGTGTGTGCTGCCATAGGCTGCAAATCGGAGTACGAGATCCTTCTCGAAGGCAACGACATCGATGCCAAATATGCCGCGGCGTTCGACTATTTCAACCAGGGCAAATTCATAAAGTCTTCGCAGCTTTTCGAGTCACTTTCCTCCCTGACCAGCGGAAGTGAACGCGGAGACACCGTGCTGTATTACTGGGGTCTCAGCAATTACCGCTATCGCGATTATTATACCGCCGAGACCAACTTTACGAATTTCCTGGG
The DNA here is from genome assembly GCA_017519865.1 of Bacteroidales bacterium. Lineage (GTDB taxonomy): Bacteria > Bacteroidota > Bacteroidia > Bacteroidales > UBA932 > Cryptobacteroides. The sequence goes on from JAFWRQ010000017.1 coordinate 78,504, forward strand.
CAATTATCCTTTCAGCCCGTTGGCCCCTGATGCCGCTTTCTTCCGCATAGACTGCCTCTATCGCCAGACCCTGCGATACGAACTCGACCAGAAGCCGACGCGTACCGCCATCTCCGCGATCAACCAGTTCATCTCGGACAACCCTTCCAGCCCCTATCGCCCCCTTTGCGAGAGCATGATGGAAGAACTGAACGAAAGGCTGGACCGCAAGGCCTATGAGAACGCACGCCTCTATTACAAGATGGAGGATTACCAGGCTGCTACCGTCGCCCTCAAGAACGTCCTGAAGGACAACTCCGAGAACATCTACCGCGAGGACATACTCTACCATATCGCCATGTCCTCATACAAGTATGCCAACCTCAGTATCGAGTCCAAGCAGAAGGAACGCTACCTCGTATTCGTCGACGACTATCTCAACTTCGTCGGCGAGTATCCCGAGTCTTCCTACCGCCGTGAACTGGACGGGCTGTACCGCCGCGTGACGAGGATCCTCGGGCGCAGTTCCGCCTTGCCGGGGATGACTCCCGAGGATGAAACCGGGGAAGAGATTGAAAAATAATGAAACTTTCCGGCACGTGCCGGGAGTATTCAGATTGAAAGAAAGAAGAAAAGTTATGGATAACAAGACAAAGAAAGTCCCCACCAACACCATCACCCGCGACGTCAAGGAGCTCGCGGCTCCGACCGGAAACATCTACGAGTCGGTCGTCATCCTTTACAAGCGCGCCAACCAGATCGCTCTCGCCGAAAAGAAGGAACTCAACAAGAAGCTCGAGGATTTCAAGAACGAGCGCGACACCATGGAGGAAGTTTTCGAGAATAAGGAGCAGATAGAGATCTCCAAGTATTACGAGAGACAGCCCAAACCCGACCTCGTGGCCATCTCCGAGTTCGAGAATGGCGAACTCTTCTACAGAAGGGCCAAGCAGGAGGATTAATCCTTATGCTCAAGGCTTTAAGCGTCAGGAATTACGTATTGATAGACTCTCTGGAGACTGGTTTTCCGGAGGGTCTGATCATTATTACGGGACAGACCGGAGCCGGTAAGTCCATAATCCTGGGCGCTTTGTCGCTGCTTATGGGGGCAAAGGCCGATGCTTCGGCCATAGCGGACGGGGCGGACAGTTGTGTCGTCGAAGGCGTGTTTTCCGCTCCCGGGGACGGTGCGCTGCTTCGATTGCTTGAGGAGAATGATGTCGAGGACGGAGGAGGCGAGTTGACCATTCGCCGCGTCGTGAACCGTTCCGGCCGCTCCAGGGCCTTTATCAACGACTGCCCCGTCAACCTGCCGCTTCTCACCTCGGTGACCTCACGGCTGGTAGATATCCATTCGCAGCATCAGAACCTTGCCCTGGCCGAGCGCCAGTTCCAGTTGTCCGCGCTGGACCTCTATGCCGGTACGGGCTCCCTGCTCAAGGAGTATGGCGATGCTTACGGCCGCCTCCGCGACCTCCGTTCGGAGCTCGTGGAAGTGAGCGGCCGGCTGGAACGCCTCGCCGCCGAGAGGGATTACGACGAAGCGCGTTTCCGCCGCCTTGATGCGGCCGCCCTCCGGGACGGGGAACTCGAGGAGCTCGAGGCCGAGCAGCAGCGGCTCGCCAACGCCGAGGAGATAAAGGAAAGCCTGTGCGGTATCGAAGACTTCTTCTCGCCTCGGCAGGACGAAGTCCTTTCCCCTGACAGCGGGCTGCGGAATTGCATCCATACGCTGTCCAAGCTCTCCAAATACCTGCCGGAGGCCGGTCCTCTCTCTGAGCGTCTCGCATCCGTGCGCATCGAGCTGGACGATATATCCGGTGAAATATCTACTATGAATTCCCGGCTGGATGTCCCCGCCGACCGCCTGCAGGCCGTCGAGGAACGCCTTTCCACCCTATACGGCTTGCTCAAGTCACACTCGTGCCGTACCATAGCGGAACTGATCGCCGAGCGCGACCGCTATTCCGCAGCCATGTTCGACACCGACTCCCTCGAGTCGCGGAAGGAAGATCTTGAAAGGGAGGTCGCCGAAGCTTCGGCACATCTGGATATACTGGCTTCGCGCCTGCACGAGGAAAGGGTCCGTGCCGCGTCTCCGTTTTCCTCCGCAATCATGGACTCTCTCCGTTTCCTCGAACTCGACCGTGCGGTCTTCGCCGTGTCGTTCTCGGAGATTCCTGCCGGCCCCTCCGGAAAGGACGCCGTACAGTTCCTGTTCTCGGCCGACGGCAGGGAACCGGTCGACCTGTCCAGATGCGCGTCCGGAGGTGAACTATCCAGGATCATGCTGAGTCTCAAGGCAATGATGGCCAGATATACCGAGATGCCGACCCTGGTGTTCGACGAGATAGATTCAGGAGTGTCAGGCAGCGCGGCCGACAGGATGGGATCCATGATTTGCGACATGGGACGCGACATGCAGGTGTTCGCCATCACGCACCTTCCACAGGTCGCTGCCAAGGGTGACGCGCATTACGTCGTCTCCAAGTCCTCCGGCGCTGACGGGAGGGTCGTTTCCAAGATAAGGCTGCTGGACGGCGAGGGGCGCGTGCAGGAGCTGGCGCGCATGCTCAGCGGCAGCGTCGTCACCGACGCCGCCATCGCAAACGCCAGGGCGCTCCTGGGCTAATTCACAAGGGTAATACTGAAATCGGGGCCGTAGACAACACGTCTGACGGCTTTGTTGATGTGTCCTCCGCGGCGTTCGAACATGAAGTTGGACTGGAGGCCGCGCATCTGCTCGTCGTCGAGCTTGTCGGGCCAGCGTTTGCCGTATTTGGAGCACATCTTGATGAAATTGTAGGCGGTGTCATATCCCTGGAAGGCGAAAGGTCCCGGTTCGGCATTGAAGAGTGCACGGTAGGCCAGCAGGAACTTCTGGACCGCCGGGGAGTCGTAGTCGATATAATAGGATATGGCTACGTGGAGTTTGGTGTTGTGGAGGTACTCCAGTTCGATCGTGTCGAAAGAACGGACCTTGGACAATCCGTAAAGCACTATGTCGATGCTGCGGTTGTTCCTGAGCGACAGGATGTTGGCATTGCGGACCACATCGCTGACGAAAGCTTCGCTCTCGGACGCCACGACCAGGCGCGTCGCGCCGCCGTTAGAGGCTTCCCTCTCGATGGAGGAAGAGATGTTGCGCCCTTCGAGGACTCCGTAATTCAGAGTAGTATATGGCAGTCCCGAAGACTGCATGCTGCTGATGAGAGTGCTGGCGGCGGATGTGAGCGTGGCGTTCTTCTCGGTCAGGAGGATGATCTTGTCACCGTTGCGGTAGTCCTGGGCCAGCCATTTGACGAGGTCCTCGCTCTGGCTCTCAGCCGAACTGGGCGCCTGGATGAGGTTGCCGTAAACCCTTGCAAGGTCGATGGCCTTGGGCTCGAGGGGCGAAATGATGGGCGTGCCCGAAGGGCTGAGCCTGAGCGCGCTGGTGAGATCTGTGGTGGAGACGGGGCCGATTACGAGGTCGAAATCCCCGAACTTGTCGGACGTCACCGGGATATTGCCTCCGACCGCGTCATAGACGCTGAGATCGACGTTGATGCCCTCCGACTTGAGGTCATAGGCTGCGAGAAGCACTCCGCTGTAGAACTCGAGATTGTTCTCGCTCGGCGACTTCTGTGCGTTGAAAGGCATGATGAGAGCGGCGGAAACGTCTTTCTTGCCCGTATAGAGGAACTCTTCTGCTTTCTCCGTGATGGCTTCGCCCAGGGTCTCAAGTATGCCCTTGGGCCTTTCCTCTTCCGTCTCCTCCGGCTCCTGCTCTGCTATGGTCACCACGGGCATTTCCTCTTCCGCGGTTTCGGTCGTACCTGTGGGGATGCGGAGCTTCTGCCTGCGGGTTACGGTGGGGGACGTCATGCCGTTGGCACGCATGATGGCTTCCTTGGAGACGTTGTATTTCTTGGCGATGGAGCCCAGGTCCTCGTACCACTTTACTGTGTGGGTGATATATGAGCCTGACTGTGCGGAGGGTACGGCCTCCGTCCTCTCCGTAACGGCGGTCGGCGTACCGGAGCCGGTGGCTGCGGGGAGGTTCTCCACGACAGGGATAAGGAGTATCTGGTAGGTCTTGAGGCCTTCGGTCTCGAGCTTGAGGGTGGGGTTGGAATCGTAGATGTCCTGGATGGAGACACCGTACGCCTTGGCGATGGAAAAGAGCGTCTGCTTCTCGAGCACGACGTGCGAATAGTACAGCTTGCCGTTGTTGCGGACCCTGTCCCTGGATATGGTGACCGGCGTGGCCTTGTATTCCGTATCCTGTGCACGGGCGGGCATCCCGGCTCCGAGGAGCAGGAATGCGGCCATCGATATCATGATACTCTTTCTCATATTCTCATCCTTTATAGGGTTCCGGCGAAATCCAGCAGATCGTCTGCGAACTTCGCCCAGCTCAGCCGCTCTTTCTCTTTCCGGATATGCTCCACGCAATACTTCCGGACGCAGTCGTCGCTGAAATAATTCTCAATCTCCCGGCGTATGGCCTCGGGGCTGACCTCTTCTGCTACAATCCCCGTGCCCCGCTCGCCGATGGTCTCGGTAAGACCGCCCACGGCGGTGACGATCATGGGCACTTCGAAGTGGTAGGAAACGGAACTGATGCCGCTCTGGGTGGCACTCCGGTAGGGGAGGACGGTGACATCCGCCGCGGAGAAATACTTCTTGACCTCGGAGTCCCGTATGTACTGGGGGAAGACCTTGATCCTGTCCTTGCCGGGACTGGCGTCAATCAACTGCTGATAGGGCTCGAACGAGCCGTAGGGTTCACCGGCGATGATCAGCTGGTAGTCGTCTCCGAGCCCGTCAAAGGCTTTCAGGAGGATGTCCAGGCCCTTGTACTTGCGTATCAGGCCGAAGAACAGGAGGTTTTTCCTGCCGGGCTCCAGCCCGAGCATCTTCTCGGCCTCCTCGCGGGGGATACGCTCCCCGAAATGCGAGTACAGGGGGTGCGGCATGACCGTGTGCGGCTTTCCGGTCCCGAAGGACAGGAGGTCCTTCTCGACTTCGGAGCACATGCTTACGAATCCGTCGCAGCCGGACAGGAAATACTTCGTGAAGGGCTTGTCGAAGAAGCGGGGCTCGTGCGGGATGACGTTGTCGAGGATGGCCACGGTCTTGCAGCGGTCGTTCATGTGGCGCGCCACGTATCCCAGCGAGGGACCGAACCACGACATCCAGTACCGCATGACGAGCAGGTCGGGATCCCAGGAACGGATGGCGCGGGCAGTACGGCCGTAGGAGAACGGACCAGCCGTATCCAGGAGAGCTTCGGACTCTATGGATACGGCTTCGTCGTCAGGTGTGACATACTGTGTCTTGCCCGGGAAGAGAAGGTCAGGATACTGCCTGGAGAAGTTGAAGGCCTTGACATCATGATGCCGGCCCAGTTCTTCGAAAAGGTTGGCGTTAAACTGAGCTATTCCCCCTCTGTACGGGTAGAAACTGGACAGTATGGCTATCTTCAAGGCTAGTTGTTTTCGTTCCTGGTCTTTACGTACTCGGCGTTGAGACCCTCGATCAGCATGTCGGTGATGTCAAGGTCGGGATCGCCGGCGACGACAGGCTGGGGAAGGATGTCGCCCTGGGTCGCGATGATGAGGGCGAACTGCTTCTCGGCGTTGAACTTGTCGATATACTCCTTGATGGCGTTGGCGATCTGGTTCATGGTGACGGCCTGCTCTTCCTGCATTTCCTGCTGCTTCTGGTTGTAGTAGGTCTGGAAGTCGTTCTGCTGCTTGACGAGTTTCTCGTTCTGGGCCTCTGCGGTCGAGCGGGTCAGGAGACCCTTCTCGATCTTCTCGTTGAAGGCGTTGAGGTCGCTCTGGAGCTTGTTGCCCCTGCGGGTGACTTCCTGGTCGATGCTCTGGAGCTTGCTCTGGAGGACGCTGCCGAGGTCGTTGGCCATATCATATTCGTTGAGCACCCTGTCGAGGTTGAAATATACGATGGCGCCTTTCTGGGCGACGGTCTGGGTGGTCTCTTCGTTGGTGCTCTCTTCGGCGGGAGCTGCGGTCTGGCAGGAGTTGAGGGTAGCGAAACCGGCCATGACTGCCAGAGCGCTAAGGAACAAAGTTATCTTCTTCATTTTATGGGTTGATAATTAATAATATCACAATAAAGTGCAAAAATAATCAAAAATTCCTGATCTGCGAAAGATATGCCCCGATAGTTTTTTCCAGGCCCATGTATAGGGCATCGGAGATGAGTGCGTGGCCTATCGACACTTCGTCGGTCCAGGGGATGGTGCTGATGAAATACCTGAGGTTGTCGAGGTTCAGGTCGTGGCCCGCGTTGAGGCCGAGCCCGAGCTCGCGTACGCGTTCGGCGCAGCGGAGATAGTCGGCTATGGCCGCCGCTGGGTCCTGCGGGAACCGCTCGGCATAGGCCGCGGTGTACATCTCCACGCGGTCCGCTCCGCACGCGGCCGCCCCTTCGGCCATGGCCGGATCCGGGTCGATGAAAATCGAGGTGCGTATGCCTTTGGACTTGAACAGTGCGCAGATACCGGTCAGGAACTCCCTGTTGGCGACGGTATCCCATCCGGCATTGGATGTGATCGCGTCGTGGGCATCTGGCACGAGGGTGACCTGGTCGGGGACGACCTCGCAGACGAGGTCGATGAATGATCCTATGGGGTTGCCTTCGATATTGAATTCGGTGGTGATGCCGGGTCTGATGAGACGCACGTCGGAATAGCGGATGTGCCTCTCGTCGGGACGCGGGTGGACGGTGATGCCTTCCGCACCGAAACGCTCGCAATCCCTCGCGGCTTTCTCCACGTCGGGGAGATTGCCTCCGCGGGCGTTGCGAAGGGTGGCTATCTTGTTTATGTTGACACTCAGTCTGGTCATGCTGTCATTGATTGAAACAAGCCGGTTTGACTGCCGGCGCGGCAACAAAATTAGTCAATAATTTCAAAGTTATTAAATAAAGTTTTATTTTTGACGTTCCGAACGAATATGAGACTTGCTTTTTACATCAAAAAACGTTCCCTCGCGGGCGATCCGCGCATAGACGCTCTCCGCTCCGAACTCGAGGCGGGCGGCTGCGAAGTGACCGTGGTGAAGGAGCGCGAAGACCTCCTTCCCGGCTTCGACGCCCTGCTGAGCCTCGGCGGCGACGGCACTTTCCTTTCGGCGGCCAGCCTCGTCGGCGACTCCGGCATCCCCGTGCTCGGGGTCAATCTGGGCCGCCTGGGCTTCCTCTCCGAATACAAGCCGGACGAGGTCGTCAAGGCCCTCCTGACCGGAGAATTTACCGTCGAGGATCGCTCTCTCCTGAGGATGGAGGTGGCGGGGACCGGCTATACCGACATATCCCTCAACGAGGTGGCGGTACACCGCAAAGGCGCAGCCGTGCTCGGCGTTGACGTCACCGTGGACGGCGACTCGCTGCCCACCTGCTGGGCGGACGGATTCCTGGTCGCGACCAGCTCCGGCTCCACGGCCTATTCCCTCAGCGTCGGGGGGCCCATCTGCACCCCGGAGGCCCGTGTCCTGATCCTCGCCCCGATAGCCCCGCACAACCTCAACATCCGTCCCATCGTCGTTCCCGACACATCCAGTATCTCGCTTTCTTTCCGCTCCAGGGAGCCCGAGGTGATGGTCACGATGGATAACCGCGGGATGATGCTGCCCGTCGGAGAAAGCATTTCCGTCTCAGTGGCACAGTTTTCGCTGAAGAGGATTCGCCTCGACAGGTCAAACTTCATCCAGGCCCTCAAGAGCAAGCTTTTCTGGGGTGAGGATGTCAGAAACTTATAGGATGGAAGCGGAAAAGAGAATTCCCACGCATGTGTCCATAATCATGGACGGTAACGGCAGATGGGCCCGTGAAAGGGGTCGCGAACGCGTCTTCGGACATTTCGAAGGCGTCGAGAGCGTACGCGCCTGCACCGAGGCCTCGGTCGAGGCCGGCGTGCGCTACCTCTCGCTCTTCGCTTTCTCCGAGGAGAACTGGGGCCGTCCCGGCGAGGAAGTCGACGCACTCATGAAGCTGATGTTCAAGTCGATGGTCAACGAGTTCGAGACCTTCATGAAGAACCGTGTCCGCTTCGTGGTGCTCGGCAACCGCTCCCGCCTTTCCGAAACCCTCAACGCGGCCATCGACGACATGATGGCGCGCACGGCCTCGAACGACCAACTCACCCTCATACTCTTCCTCAGTTACAGCGGAAAGTGGGACATCCTCCAGGCTGCCCGCGCCATTGCGCTGGAATGCGCAGGCGACCCGGAGCGCATCGATGCCCTGGATTTCTCCGATATCGACTCGCACCTGGTCACGGCGGGCATTCCCGACCCGGACCTCATCATACGGACTTCCGGCGAACAGCGCCTGAGCAACTACCTGCTGTGGCAGGGAGCCTACTCCGAGTTCATCTTCAGCCCGCTGCTTTGGCCGGATTTCAGGAAGGAGGCCTACTTCGATGCGCTGGATGAGTTTGCAAAGCGGGACAGACGATATGGAAAAGTCAAATAATTGGCGTATATTTGCGGATTATTAAATGAAACCTCGTTTGATGAGACATATCAGGATAGCCAGCCTTCTGCTCCTAATGCTCGCGCCGCTTGCGGCACGTGGCCAGGAACGGGAGGACATCATAGTCGACTACAACAACCCGAGGAAGCTCGTGGTCGCCGGGATCAGGGTGGAAGGAAACAACTACTACAGCGACCAGCAGGTCATCTCGGCTTCCGGAATGCAGGAGGGACTGACCCTCACCGTCCCGGGAGACGACATTTCTTCCATCGTCAACCGCATCTGGAGCCAGCGGTACTTCGAGGATGTCGCCATCAGCATCGACAGCCTCTCGGCGGGACGTGACTCCGCCTGGTTCAAGATCTCCATCATGGAGCGTCCCCGCATGTTGCGCTGGACATACACCGGTGTGAGGAGCGGCGAGAAGAAGGACCTCGATGAACGCCTCGGCTTCCGCCGCGGCAACGAATATTCCGAGTATGTCGCCAAGACTTCGTCCGACATCATCAAGCGCTACTATGTCGACAAGGGCTTCATAAATACCGTCGTAACCCCCCAGGTGGAGCGCGACTCCGTCGTCAGGGGCGCCGTCAGGGTCAACTTCGACGTCGACAGGGGCGAGCGTATCCGCATCAAGACCATCAACTTCATCGGCAACGAGGACGTCAAGGAGTTCAAGATCGCCAAGGAGATGAAGAAGACCAAGTCTTCAAAGATCTACAACTTCTTCAGCAGCAAGAAGTTCAATGCCAAGGAGTACGAGAACGACAAGATCGCCGCGATCAACGCCTTCAAGGAATCCGGATACCGTGACGCCCGCCTGGTACGCGACTCCGTCTATTATGTCGACCATAACCGTCTGGGCATAGACCTCGTCTTCGACAAGGGCGACAAGTATTATTTCCGCGACATCACCTGGACCGGCAACTCCGTCTACACCACGGACGTCCTGAACGACCTTCTCGCCATCAAGAAAGGCGATGTCTATGACGTCGTCACGATGCAGAAGCGCCTCCAGGGCGGAGAGAAGGATTCCGACTACGGCGTCAGCAAGCTCTACCGCGACAACGGCTACCTCTTCTTCAACGTCACCCCGGTCGAGCTCAGCATCCAGAACGACTCCGTCGATGTCGAGATGCGTATCTCCGAAGGCAAACCCGCTACGCTCAACAATATCGTCATCAACGGCAACGACCTGACCAACGAGAAGGTCGTCCGCCGCCAGATCTACACCCGTCCCGGTTACCTCTTCAGCCAGACCGACTTCGAGCGTTCCATCCGCGAGATCGCATCGCTCGGCCAGTTCGACCCCGAGTCCATCATGAGCGAAGGTGGATACTCCGTCATCCCCAACCAGCTGAACAATACCGTCGACCTGATCTACAACGTCACGGAGAAACCTTCCTCGCAGCTTGAGCTCTCCGGCGGCTGGGGTGGACGTACGTTCGTCGCCACGGCCGGCGTCAGTTTCAACAATTTCTCCACCAGGAGGATGTTCGAGAAAGGTGCATGGCGGCCAGTGCCTCTCGGCGATGCACAGAACCTCGCGTTCCGTTTCCAGACCAACGGACGCTATTATACCGCGCTCTCCGCGAGTTTCACCGAACCGTGGCTCTTCGGCAAGAAACCTACGTCCCTGAGCCTGTCGCTCTACTACACCAAACAGACCAACTACAATCCTTATTACGCCCAGTATTATGGATACGACTATATCAACAGCGGATCCTACTGGGACAGCATGTTCAACGCCGACAGGAGCTTCGAGGTCTTCGGCTTCGCCGCCTCACTCGGTAACCGCCTCAAGTGGCCCGACACCTATTTCGTGCTGTACAACGGACTGAGCTGGCAGACCTACAGGCTGACGGACTGGATCTCCGGATACTTCATCTTCAACGACGGTATCACCCACAACATCAGCTACACGATGTCGCTGAACAGGACTTCCACCGACCAGCAGATCTATCCCCGCCAGGGTTCGGAGTTCTCCGCATCCCTGCAGCTGACCCCTCCGTTCTCGCTCCTGCGGCGCAAGGACATCAGCAGGCTGGACGCCAACGGCAATCCCACCCGCGTGGATTCCTGGCGTGACATCAATTACGACAACTACACTGCACAGCAGCGTTATAAATGGACCGAGTACCACAAGTGGAAGATCTCCGGAGCCACTTACACCAAGCTCTTCGACAACTTCGTGCTCATGGCCCGCGCCCAGTTCGGCTACCTCGGTTACTACAACCGCAACTGGGGTTATTCCCCGTTCGAGGGCTTCATGGTCGGTGGTGACGGCATGTCGGGATACTCTTCCTACGGTACTGAAGTCGTCTCCCTCCGCGGCTACAGGAACTATTCCCTGACTCCTCAGACTGTCTCCAAGTACAATACCAGCAATGTCACGTACTCCGGAAACGTCTATGACAAGTTCACGGTCGAGCTCCGCTACCCCGTGATACTTCAACCCACTTCCACCATTTTCGCCCTGCTGTTCCTCGAGGGAGGTAACTGCTGGGCTGACATCAGGGACTTCAATCCCTTCCAGATCAAGCGCTCCGCCGGTGTCGGCGTGCGTGTGTTCCTTCCTATGGTCGGCCTGCTGGGCGTCGACTGGGGCTACGGCTTCGACGACATCCAGAACGGCAAGGGCCAGTTCCACTTCGTCATCGGACAACAGTTCTAATATGAATAAATCAAATTTGTTTGCAATATGAAAAAGATCCTCATGTTCGCCGCAATGGCGATTGTATCAGTCGCGGCTTTCGCTCAGCCCAAGTTCGCGCACGTCAATTTCCAGGAGCTCTACCAGCTCACTCCGGAGGCAGACCAGGCCCGGGCAACCATGACCGCTACCCAGAACGAGGCCATGGATACTTACCAGACTATGATAGATGAGTACCAGTCCAAGGCCACGCAGTATCAGCAGAAGGCCTCCACCTGGACCCAGACCGTCCGTGAGAGCAAGGAGAAGGAACTCGCCGACATGGAGCAGCGCATCGCCGAGTTCCAGCAGAGCATCCAGCAGGAGCTCGCGGCCCAGCAGAACGAGCTGATGGCCCCGCTCGTACAGAAGGCCCAGGAAGCCGTCAGCCAGCTCGCAAAGGCAGGTGGATACATCTATGTATTCGACGCCAGCCAGATGCTGTACATCGACCCTGCACAGAGCACCGACCTGACACCCGCCGCACGCAAGGCACTCAACATCCCTGAGGGCAGGACCCTCGAGACCCTGCAGGCCGAGCTTCAGGCTGCTGCTCAGGCACAGCCGTAGCAACAGGATACCCAAAGGGGGCGGAACGGACTTGTTCCGCCCCCTTTTCACCACATAACTAAACCACTACTAACCAACATAACCGTAATGCAACACAAGGTAATCGATACTAAAGATGTTGTAATTCGTTTCGCGGGAGATTCAGGTGACGGCATGCAGCTCACCGGATCTCTTTTTGCCGATATGTCGGCCATCTACGGAAACGAATTGTCAACTTTCCCGGACTATCCGGCGGAGATCCGTGCGCCACACGGCACCGTCTCCGGAGTATCAGGCTTCCAGGTCCATATCGGAAGCGGTGACGTCAATACGCCGGGCGACTTCTGCGACCTTCTGGTCGCCATGAATCCCGCCGCACTCAAGGCAAACGCCAAATGGTGCAAGCCCACCGCCATGATCCTTGTCGACGAGGATGCCTTCGACGAGGCTGGAATGAAGAAGGCCGGATTCAAGACCGACAATCCTTTCACCGAACTCCACGTAGAGGACAGGACCCTGATCGTGGCCGCCATCACCACGCTCACCGAGGAAAGCCTCAAGGATTTCGGGATGGATCCCAAAGCGGTCCACAAGTGCAAGAACATGTTCACCCTCGGCATGGCATGCTATATCTACAGCAGGCCTCTGGAGTACATCTACCAGTATCTTGAGCGCAAATTCGCCAAGAAGCATCCCGAGGTGATCGAGCCCAACAAGAAAGTCCTGAAGGACGGATTCAACTACGCGGCGAACATCCAGGCCATTCCGAACACTTATACGGTGGCTCCCGCCAAGCTCCGGAAGGGCACTTATCGCAATATCACCGGCAACCAGGCTACCGCCTGGGGCCTGCTCGCAGCTTCCGAGAAGTCGAGCCTGCCTCTTTTCTGCGGTTCCTATCCCATTACGCCCGCCACCGCCATCCTGGAGGAACTCGCCATCCATAAGAGCCTGGGCGCCAAGACGCTTCAGGCCGAGGACGAGATCGCGGGTATCTGTACCGCCATCGGCGCCTCCTTCGCCGGCAACCTCGCCGTGACCACCACTTCCGGCCCCGGCCTCTCGCTGAAGAGCGAGGCCATGGGCCTGGCCTTGATGGCCGAGCTTCCGCTCGTCATCGTGGACGTCCAGCGCGGCGGCCCTTCGACCGGCCTTCCTACCAAGACCGAGCAGACCGACCTCACCCAGGCGCTTTACGGCCGCAACGGCGAATGTCCGATCCCCATCGTGGCGTCGCATTCGCCCGCCCATTGCTTCGACGCGGCCTTCAATGCCGCCAAGATAGCCCTGGAACACATGACTCCGGTCATCCTCCTCTCGGAGGGCTTCCTTGGCAACGGCTCCGAGCCGTGGCGCATTCCTTCCATGGCCGATTACCCCGAGATCAGGCCCCCGTTCGTCGACGGCGTGCTCGAGGAAGGCCATAAGTTCTATCCTTTCGAGCGCGACCCCGAGACGTTCGTGCGCCGCTGGGCCCTTCCGGGCCAGAAAGGCTTCGAACATCGCGTCGGCGGTCTTGAGAAGACCCACGAAGGAGTCCTCTCGACGGACCCCGCAAACCACGCCATGATGGTTGCGGAGCGCGCCGCCAAGGTGCAGAAGATCGCTGACTTCATCCCTCAGCTCGAGGTTGACGGCCCGGCATCCGGCAAACTCCTCGTAGTGGGATGGGGCGGAACCTACGGCCACATCCTTTCCGCCGTCCACGCCCTGCGCGAGGCCGGCAAGGAAGTGTCCTTCGCCCATTTCGACTACATACTCCCGCTGCCCAAGAACACTGCGGAGGTCTTTTCGAATTTCGAGAGGATCATCGTGTGCGAACTCAACAGCGGCCAGTTCGTCAACTACCTGAGGGGAGTCCACCCTCAGTTCGAGTATCTTCAGTTCAACAAGGTCCAGGGCCAGCCGTTCCTCGTGAACGAGCTTGTCACGGCCATTAGCGAGGCATTGTAGACCATGGCATATTTGACATTCAAGGATTTCAAGAGCGACCAGGAGGTCCGCTGGTGCCCCGGCTGCGGAGACCACGCGGTACTGGCTGCCCTGCAGAGGGCACTTCCCAAGGTGAGCCAGGCCCTCAACTACGAAAAGGAACGCTACGTGGTGGTGTCCGGTATCGGATGCTCCTCGCGTTTGCCTTATTATATGGATACATACGGTTTCCACAGCATCCACGGCCGTGCGACCGCCATCTCCACCGGCATCAAGGTGGCCAACCCCACCCTTACGGTGTGGCAGGCTTGCGGCGACGGTGACGCCCTTGCCATCGGAGGAAACCATTTCATCCACGCCATCAGGCGCAACATCGACATTAACATCATGCTCTTCAACAACCAGATCTACGGTCTGACGAAGGGCCAGTATTCTCCTACCTCCAAGTTCGGAGCCATCACCAAGACTTCGCCTTACGGTACCGTGGAGCATCCTTTCAATCCCGGTTCGCTCGTATTGGGTGCCAAGGGCACTTTCTTCGCCCGTTCCCTCGATGTGGAACTGAAACTCAACGAGGAGATCATGACCGCGGCGGCGCTTCACGACGGATGCTCCGTAATGGAGTTCCTGACCAACTGCGTCATCTTCAATGACGGTGCACACAAGAGCCTGTCCGATCCCGCGCTGCGCGCCGACAATACCATTATCCTCCGGCAGGGAGAGAAGATGATTTTCGGCAAGAACCGCGACAAGGGTCTCGTCTACGACGGAAAGAAACTCCGCGTCGTACGCATCGGCGAAGGAGGATTCACCGAGGAGGACATCCTAGTCCACGATGCCCACAAGGACAACATCAGCATCCACATGGCCCTGGCAGACATGAAGGGCCCGGACTATCCTGTCGCCCTCGGCGTCATCCGCGATGTCAAGGACATCACCTATGACGACGGTGTCCGCGACCAGGTCAAGGACGTGATGGTGAAGTCGAAGATCCACTCCATGGACGAACTGCTGCACAGCGGCTCCACATGGGAGGTGAAATAAAAAAGCAAGACACTTTATTAACAACCGCATTTTACACTGATCATAACCAAGTGATGAAAACTAAAGAAATCATGGCCAGGCTCCAGGCCAAGTACCCCGGTGAGAGCGAGTATCTCCAGGCGGTACAGGAGGTGTTGGAATCCGTCGAGGACGTTTACAACAAGCACCCCGAATTCGAAAGGGCGAAGATAGTCGAACGTATGGTCGAACCCGACCGTATCTTCACCTTCCGCGTTACGTGGGTGGACGACAGGGGCGAGGTCTGCACCAATACCGGATACCGTGTCCAGTTCAACAGCGCCATCGGCCCCTACAAGGGAGGCCTGCGCTTCCACAGGGCTGTCACTCCTTCCATGCTGAAGTTCCTCGGCTTCGAACAGACCTTCAAGAATGCCCTCACCACCCTTCCTATGGGAGGAGCCAAGGGTGGAAGCGATTTCGACCCCAAGGGCAAGACAGATGACGAGATCATGCGTTTCTGCCAGGCGTTCATGCTCGAACTCTGGCAGTGCATAGGCCCCGACCAGGACATCCCCGCAGGCGATGTCGGTGTCGGAGGCCGTGAGATCGGCTTCCTATACGGCATGTACAAGAAGCTGGCCCGCCAGTACAATACCGGTGTGCTCACCGGAAAGGGCTCTACCTGGGGAGGTTCCATCCTCCGTCCCGAGGCAACCGGCTTCGGCGCCCTTTATTTCACGCAGAACCTGCTGCATCATGCCGGCAAGGACATCAAGGGCTGCAGGGTAGCAGTTTCCGGATTCGGAAACGTCGCATGGGGCGCCTGTATCAAGGCTTTGGAACTGGGCGCCAAAGTGGTGGCCATCTCCGGTCCCGACGGAGTCTGCGAGATTCCCGACGGCATCACCAAGGAGATGATCGACTACATGCTTGTCATGCGCGCATCCAACCGCGACAAGGTCCAGGACATGGCCGACAAATTCCCGGAGAAGGCATTCTTCACCGCAGGCAAGAAAGCCTGGAGCATCCCTGTCGACATCGCCCTGCCTTGCGCTTTCCAGAACGAACTCTCGGAGGACGATGCCAAGGAACTCAAGGCGAACGGCTGCTGGTGCTGTTGCGAGGTGTCCAACATGGGTTGCCAGCCCGGCGCCATCCATTATTTCCAGAACAACGGTGTGCTGTTCGCTCCCGGCAAGGCGGTGAACGCCGGCGGAGTGGCCACTTCAGGACTGGAGATGACGCAGAATGCCGAGCACATCAGTTGGAGTGGCAAGGAGGTCGACGAGAAACTGCACTTCATCATGCAGTCCATCCACGAGCAGTGCGTCAAGTTCGGTACCCAGCCTGACGGTACGGTAGACTATGTGAAGGGCGCCAACATCGCGGGCTTCATGAAGGTTGCTACCGCCATGCTCGAGCAGGGCACGGTCTAAGAGGATTATTCCAGCGTTCCGATAAGGGAGGCGGCGAGGCTTTCGAGCCCGTCGCCTCCCTCTTTTGCATCCGTTGGGGTGCAAAGGGGGAGAAGGTGCCAGGCTCGGGCGTGGACTATTATGGCTTTGTCGAGTTCCGGAGATGCAGGGCCGTCGACGAGATATGCGGCGGGGATGCGTTTCCGGAGAAAACGCAGAAGGGGAAGCCTTCCTGAGGGAAGCTGGAGGGCAGGGGAGGCGGCGCCGTCGCGCGCGGTGAAGGCGAAGACAGCCGCGTCGCAGCGGCGGATGCGCCTGAACAGCGCCAGCGACGATTCACGGAAATGCACGGCCGTCGGGCTCTCCAGGTTCAGGATCTCGAAATTGCAGGGGACCAGTTCCTTGAGTCGGGTGACCATCGCGCGCAGGGCCCGGTCCTCGCTGCGCCACGCGGCGAGCACCAGGACCCGGCGCCCCGGTGAACCTGTCTCGCGGAAAGAGCCACGGGTAACCCTTCCTGCGTCCTTGAATCCTTTGTCGGAGTTTTCCATGATACTGAACGTCAGATTATCCGGAGTCAAATATAATGATTCTTCCGCGCTCTTCTTCTTTCTTAAGTAACTATGTTTGTAATCCAAATGAAGAACGCTCTCAGGGGCTTGTCGGCCCCTGCCGCTTGGCAGACCCCCGAGAAGTTTTTCATATGAAATAAAAGCTACTGATATTTTTGGCTACATTTATAAAGCACAACATGTA
>JAFWRQ010000018.1 GCA_017519865.1 Bacteroidales bacterium
CAGGCGACACGCATATTGATGGGTCTCGGTTTCAAGGATGACGAGCTCTCGCGCAAGACGGAGACTTTCAGTCAGGGCTGGAACATGCGCATCGAACTTGCCAAGATCCTCCTCGGCGCTCCGGATGTGCTGTTGCTTGACGAGCCTACCAACCACCTCGACATCGAGTCCATCGAATGGCTGGAGTCTTACCTTAAGGCTTTCAGGGGTTCTCTCCTGCTTGTATCGCATGACCGCAAGTTCCTGGACAACGTGACCAACCGTACCGTAGAGATCATGCTAGGCCACGTTTACGACTATAAGGTTCCCTACAGCCAGTATGTCGAGCTGCGCAAGGAGCGTATGGCACAGCAGACTGCAGCCTACGAGAACCAGCAGCGCATGATCGAGAAGACCGAGGACTTCATCAACCGTTTCCGGTACAAGCCGACGAAGTCCAACCAGGTCCAGTCGCGCATCAAGGCGCTCGAGAGGCTTGACCGCATCGAGATAGACGTCGAGGACCGCTCGGCTATGCACCTGCGCTTCCCGCCGGCGGCGCGTTCGGGCGACGTCGTTTACAAGGCGACCGACCTGACCGTCGGCTATCCGCAGAAAGTGGTGTTCCGCAATGCCGATATAGAGATCAAGCGCGGCGAGAAAGTGGCCCTGATCGGCCGCAACGGCGAAGGAAAGACTACGCTTATGCGCGTGATAATGGGTGAGTTGGAGCCTTTCTCGGGCGAGTCCCGCATAGGGCACAACGTCGACATCGGCTACTTCGCCCAGAACCAGGAAGAGGTCCTTGACAACAGCATCACGGTCTTCGATACCCTTGACCGCGTTGCGGTGGGGGATATCCGCACCAAGCTTCGCGACATTCTCGGAGCCTTCCTTTTCAAGGGGGATGACATAGATAAGAAGGTGTCCGTGCTGAGCGGCGGCGAGCGCGCCAGGCTGGGCATGGCGAAGCTCATGCTCCAGAGCCACAACGTCCTGGCGCTTGACGAGCCGACGAACCACATGGACATACGTTCAAAGGATATACTCAAATCCGCCCTGAAATCCTTCGACGGCACGCTGATTGTTGTGTCTCACGACAGGGATTTCCTTGACGGACTCGTGGACAAGCTTTACGAGTTCCGTGACGGGCACGTCAAGGAGCATCTCGGGAGCGTTTCCGAGTTCCTGGAGAGGCGCAGGATCGAGAATCTCAACGAACTGGAGCGCAGGTTCGGCGGCACGCCGGACGCTTCCGCCCTGGCTACGCCTGCCGCAGAGCCGAAAAAGGCCGATGCCAAGGAGGACTTCGTCTCGCGCCGCAATGTTTCGAAGGAAGCCCGCAAGATACGCAACCGGATCTCGTTCCTCGAGGCCGAGATCGGAAAGGATGAGTCGAGGATGAAAGCCATCGAGTCGGTCCTGGCTGCGCCCGGACCTTCCGATGATATAATGGAGTTGACCAGGGAATACCTGGAACTCAAGCGTGACCTGGATGCCAAGACTGATGAGTGGGCATCCCTAATGGAAGATATGTAATATTTAATGATATGAGAAACAATCTGTTGAAATTATTTGCCTGCACTGTTACTTTATGCTTCGCAGCATTTGTGTCTCCGGCTCAGACCAAGCAGTCTTCGCACGATTTCTCCGCTTTCGACGCACTTGAAGTCGACTACGATTTCAATGTCCGGGTGGTCAGGTCCAACAAGTATTCGATTTCGCTGAATGTGGACAATCTTCTGAAAGACTATATACAGGCCTATGTGAAGAACCATACCCTTCATCTGACCCTCGACGACAAGTCCCTGCCCTCGGATGTAAAGAAGCAGTTCAGGGGACGCAGGGCTTCGGCACCCGTCCTGGATGCGACCATCTATCTCCCGGAGTCCCTGTCGTCGGTAAAGATGTCCGGCGCATCCGTGATCTCCATCGAGGATGACCTCGAGTGCCGGGAATTCGTCCTCGACCTGGCGGAGAATGCCAAGGTTGCCCGCCTCATCGTGGATGCCGACAATGTCAACATCACGATGGCCGGTAAATCCACGGCCGACCTTGTAGTCTATGCTGATAACGTAAAGGTCAATGCAGCAGGCAATTCCGTGCTGGAACTCGAGCAGGATTCACAGAAACTCGAGATTGTCGGAGGCGGCAGCAGCCAGATCGATGCCGAGGGCGAAACGCTCGATGCCATCCTGACGGTTTCAGGCTCGTCCAAGACTTCCCTCAAAGGCAAGACCAATAATCTCAACGTCACCGGTTCGGGAACTTCCTTCGTGGATGCGGTCAACTTCAAGACGTCAGACTGTACGGCTAAACTGTCAAACAGCAGCAAGTTATACGAAGCGGCGACGGAGATGATTCACATCGATCTCAGCGGCAACTCCACGCTGGTATTCGACGGCGATCCTACGATAGACATCATCAATGTCAAGTCTTCCACGGTCCAGCGCTATTCAAATGTCCGAAAATAATCATGCTGGTTTTTGATTCACATTGTGACGCGCCGTCCCAGATGATGCGCGCGCGCGATTATACCAAGGACAATCCTTGGGGACACGTCGACTTCCCGAAGCTCAGGGCCGGGGGAGTCGACGCTTCCGTTTTCGCATTGTATTGCCCGCCGGGCTATGCCCCTGACGAAGCCACCCGATACACCCTGGACATGCTCGCGCATCTATATGACCAGGTCGATGCTGCCGAGGGGGAGGTGGAGTTTGCTTTCACGGCCTCGGAAGTGCTTGAAAACAAATCGAACGGGCTGACATCCATACTGATAGGAATGGAGAACGGCGCACCCATACAGCATTCCCTGCCGCTCTTGAGACTGTTCTATCGCATGGGTGTAATATACATGACATTGGCACACAATGCCGACAACGAGATCTGTGACTCATGTGCCGGGAATCATCGCTGGGGCGGACTCAGCCCCTTCGGCCGCGAGGTCGTGCGGGAGATGAACAACCTGGGCATGATAGTGGATATCGCGCATTGCTCCGACGATACTGTGCGCGACTGCCTGGAGGTGTCGCGCGCGCCTATTGTTTCGACGCATTCGTGCTGCAAGGCCTTGGCCGGGCACCGGCGCAACCTGCCGGACGACCTGCTTAAGGCGATTGCCGACAAGGGGGGAGTGGTGCAGATCAATTTCTGCCCGTCTTTCCTTTCCGAAGAATATGATGCTCTGATGGCTGCTACCGGAGCAGGCGACAGGGCAGACAACATCGAGGCTGCATTCATCGCAGATCCTGAGAATCCTGAGAAGGTGGCCGCCTGGGTCGAGATGCAGCGCGAACTGGAAGCCATGCCGCGCCCGTCCTATAAGGATGTCGTCGACCATATCGACCATGCCGTCAAGGTCATGGGCATAGACCACGTCGGGGTAGGAACCGATTACGATGGGATTTCGGTTGCTCCGGCAGGACTCGAGAACGTCTCACGCATGCCTGTCCTCTGGGAGGAGATGCGCAGTCGGGAATACTCTTCCGAGGATATCGAAAAAGTGGCCGGAAAGAACTTCCTAAGGGTCATGGAAGAGGTCCAAAGGGTCTCTTCAGGGGCTTAACAAAGATGTTACAGTAAATAACTAAATTGTTTCTTTATTTTAGAGTCAGGCTTTTAAGTCTGACTCTATCATTTTTCTCAATTCGTTGAGAGCGGAGGCTGAAAAACGCTCGATATTGCGTTTCCTGTCGTTCTTGTAGTTGAATCTTGCCGTCTTTGTACCCGCCGGACCGGCTACTCCGACCCATACCGTACCGGCCGGTTCGTGCTCGTCGCCGTATGCGTCGGCCCATCCGGTGGTGGCGACGGCATACGTGCTGCCGGTCAGCCGCCGGACGCCTTCGGCCATTGCGGCGGCGACCCCGCTGCTGACGATGCCGCAGCTGTCGATGGTCTCGGGGGAGACGCTCAGGACGCGGATCTTAATCTCGGGGGCGTACGAAGTGACGGATCCGAGGAAATACTCCGATGCCCCGGATACTGTGGTTATAAGATGCGCTATCTCACCTCCGGTACAGGACTCGGCGGCGCTCAGCGTCTTGCCGCTGCCTCGCAGGAGTCTTCCGATGGCGCCTTGAAGCGTATCGTCGCCATCGGAATACACCATGTCACCAAGTATTTCCTTCAGGGCGGAGAAGCGTTCTTCTATGCGCGCAGCATTCTCCTGCCTGTCGCCTCCGTAGACGGAAAGGCGAAGGCGTACTCCGGTGAGTTGGTTGGGCAGATAGGCGAGATGCATGTCAGGCGGAAGGGCGTCTTCCCAAGCCTCTATGAGTTTGGAAAGCGCGGACTCAGCCATTCCGTATACCATTATTGTACGGTGAGTTATGCTATCTAATCTGTAGTGTGACTTGATGTCGTTGACGACATCGGCAACAGCCCCTAAGGCTTCGTGGGGGACACCCGGAAGGGAGTACAGGGTCGCTTGATGGCCGAAGCGTTCAGGCCCGAAACGGAAGACCATTATGGGGGCAGTGCCGAGACGGTTGACGATGACCTCGCAACTGTCCGGCACCATCGCCTGCTGGCGGTTGATGTCCAGGACTTCAAGGCCTCTGGAGTGGAGTATCCTGTATACCATTTCCATCTGTCCTGGATGCTCTACGTAGTGAGAACTGCCGGAAAGCTCTGCAAGAGCGGCTTTCGTAATGTCGTCCTTGGTTGGCCCAAGCCCTCCGGTAGTAATAACTATATCGCTGTTTTCGAGCTCTTTGCGTAATGACTGGACTATACGGTCGTGGTCGTCGCCGATAGAAAGCATCTCCCTGACGCGTATGCCTGCGTCACCCAGTTCGCGGGAAATGTATGAAGAATTCGTATCGATTATCTGGCCGATGAGGATCTCATCTCCGATGGTGCAGATCGAGGCTGTGGTCATGATGGATTGTCTGCCAAGTATTTGAGTATTTTCTTAACGAGTTTCGGACCTTCGAATACGATGCCGGTGTGGAGCTGGATGAGGGATGCACCAGCATCCAGCATCTGTTTGGCCTGTTCCGGGCTCATGATGCCTCCGCAGGCGACTATGGGGAAACGACCTTTGGTATGCTCGGAGATGTGCTTGACGATGGCCAGGCTGCGCTCGAACAAAGGAGCGCCGGAAAGATAGCCGGCTTCAGGTTTTCTGGAGGCGTCCAGCAGGTCAAGCCTGCGCGTGGTGTCACCCGCTACGACTCCATCCACGCCCGAAAGCATACAATAGTCGATCATCTCGTCAAGCTGCTCGAGCGGGGTATCCGGTGAGAATTTGACGAGGATAGGCTTGTAACTTTCGTAGCAGAGCCTGAACTCGAGAAGGGGATCGATGATGTCTGCAAGGGCATTGCGGTCCTGGACCTCCAGTAATCCGTCGGAGTTGGGGCGCGAAATGCTTACCGTAAACATATCGACAAAGTCATAGAGCAGCGAAAACGCTTTCTGATAGTCGTTTGCGATCTCGTCGTCCTTCTTGCTGCCGGCATTGTATGTGATGTTTGCGCACAGGGCTGCATCCGGCCTTCTGGCCTGGATGCGGTCGATGGTGTAGCGTACGCCCTTGTTGCGGGCTTCGAGGAGGTTGACGAGGGCTTTCTGTTTCTTGTATCTGAAAAGGCGGGGCCTCAGGGTGCCATCCTGCGGTTCACTCGACAGCGAACCCAGTTCCAGGAAGCCGAATCCGAAGTCGGAGAGTTCATTGAAATGGTCTCCGTTATGGTCGAAACCCGCCGCCAAACCCACTGGATTGCGGAATTCGATGCCGAAAACCTCGCGCTTCAGGCTTGGGGAATCGTAGCGATGGAAAAGCCGGACCAGATACCTGCCCGGGAAATGGGCGGAGAAGCGCACGAGAGCCAGGAAAAGCTTGTGCGAAGTCTCTGGCTTGAAGCAGAACAGGAATGGTCGTAATATCTGTTTGTACATGTGCTGACGGCTGAATAACAAACAAATATAACGAATCTATTTCAATTCCTGATATGTATTGTCGTCGTAAAACACGATTATGCGGCTTATCGAGCGCCTGAAAGGCGAAGGATCTGCCTTTGAAGTCGCTGTAGGGGCGGCTGTTTCTGTCTCCGGCTCTTCAGGATCGTTGTTATCCTGGCTTTCGGGACCGAACAACTCTCCGCTGAAAGACTCCTGCGGAGCGGGCGTAATGGCTTCTGCTGCAGAAGGAGAGAGTTGCTGGAAAGTATCCTGCTTGTACATCTTTCCCTTGCCGGAGATGAGCCACTCGAGGTTCAATTTGGGATAATGCTCGGAAATGCTGCGGATAAAGTCATAGCCAGGTTTGTTCCTGCCGGCGAGGACGTGCGAAACACTCGCACGCGCGACGTCGATCGAGTCGGCGAACTGTGCCTGGGAAATGTTCTCCGCTGAAAGGAACTGCTGCAGTCTTTGATTCATATTTTGAACAATCGTTTCACAAATGTAGCAATAAAATGGAAAGAAACAAGTGCCATTTTCAATTTACATCCGTTAATAGGGCAGGGGAAACAAACGTTTTAAGTCGTTGACTATTCTAAAGTAATATAATAAATAAAATGTTATAATTATCTGATTATAAATGCATATATTTTGAAATATCATAGCATTACGAGGGGTTATGCCTCTATAGGTCACAACCGTTACATCTTTTTCTTTAGTTTTGGTATAGATTATATATGATAAACTATTGATAATATGTCAAATATAAATTAGGCGTAGGTATTATTTATTTTTCTTATTTAACAAATGTACCTTGATTGCTTTTGTTTACAATTCTGAATTAACTTTTCTTGATATTTCTTTTTGTAACATGTAAATTTAGTATAGAAAACGGTAGAAATGTCGCCGAGAATTGCTCCAGCGTCTTTTCAAAATCTGCGTCTTATTGTGTAAATTTGCATCGAATTTGAGAATCTCACGATGATACCCGATATACGAATAGAAGATTATAATTATCCTCTGTCTGATGACAGGATTGCTAAATATCCCCTGCCGGAGCGTGATGCCTCCAAATTATTGCGTTATCGCGACGGTGTCGTGGACGAGTTTGTCTTCCGTGACATTCCTGATCTTCTTCCTTCCGGCTCCATCATGGTATTCAACGATACCAAAGTCGTCCCTGCGCGCCTTCATTTCCAGCGCGATTCCGGCGCACATATAGAGGTATTCTGTCTCCAGCCGGTTGAGCCGGCCGAGTACAGTACCGTTTTCGCGGCTGTGTCTCGTTGTGTATGGCGCTGTGTAATAGGCAATTCCAAACGCTGGAAGGACGATTTGCTGCATCTGTACGGTGCTGAGAAGGATCCTGCGCTTTCGCTTATGGACCTTCGCGCACGCCTCGTATCCAAGGAAGGGGAGACCGGCATAGTCGAGTTCACCTGGAAAGGTGGAATGCCTTTTTCTGCCGTTCTCGAGGCATGCGGAACCGTCCCCATTCCTCCATACCTCAACCGTCAGACCGAGGCTGTAGATATCGAGCGATACCAGACTCTCTACGCTCGCTTCAGGGGATCGGTTGCGGCTCCGACAGCAGGCCTTCATTTCACCGAACCTGTCCTTCAGCGTATTCGCGAGAAGGGTATAATCACGGAAACTATATGTCTGCATGTCGGTGCGGGTACTTTCCTGCCCGTGAAAAGCTCCAATGTGGCCGATCATCCTATGCACAGTGAGCCTTTTGTGGTCAAGAAGTCTTTTATTCAGAGTATCAGTGAGAAAAACATTAATGTTTTTAATGATAACAAAAATGTTATAGCCGTTGGGACCACTTCTGTACGCACTTTGGAGTCACTTTACTACGTCGGAGTGAGCTGTATCGAAACCGGACGTCCCGCTCCTGTGGAGCAGTGGTGTCCGTATACCCGCGAGTACCCTTACTCCCTTCAGGAGTCGATGCAGGCGATCCTGAAATACCTTGATGAGGCAGGTCTCGACGAGCTAAAGCTCGACACGCGCATCATCATCGTTCCGGGTTTCCGCTTCAGGGTAGTAGACATGCTTGTTACCAATTTCCATCAGCCGGAGAGTACGCTCATCCTCCTGATTTCCGCTTTCGTCGGAGGAGACTGGCGTACCATATACGATTATGCCCTCGCACACGGTTTCCGCTTCCTGAGTTACGGAGACAGTTCCCTTCTGTTCCGGGCCCGTTTGTAGATCGGTTTTTTTTGTCTAGATTTGTAATCTATTTTTTTATGGAAGATTTTTCACAGTTCGAAGCCATTTGTCCTTATAGTGACGAGGAGGCGGTCAGGGCCCTTGCAGAGGTTTCCAGACATCCTGCCGTTCCCGTCATCTCCAAGGCGCTGTTCCCCGATGAGAGGGTCAGCTTCCTTGCCGAGTCGCTTCGAAGCATCAATAGCATAGACGAATTCCAATCCATCATAATGAGCAAGGCCGTCGACTGGTGCCTGGACCACACGGTCCACAATTTCTCCTACGACGGCATCGCCAATCTTTCGTCGATCGAAGGCAAATTCCTGATGATGTCCAACCATCGCGACATCATCCTCGACCCCGCCATCACCCAGTATGTCCTGCTAAAGAACGGCATACCGATGTCGGAGATTTGCGTTGGTGACAATCTGCTGGCAAACAAGACCGTAGAGAATCTTCTCCGCTCCAACCGCATGATCAAGGTCATACGTGGGATCTCCGCCCGTGAACTCTACCTCTCGTCCCAGATCCTTTCCAAATACATCCGCCAGACCATAACTTCAGGCAAGAGTTCGGTGTGGATCGCCCAGCGCCAGGGTCGCACCAAGGACGGGGTCGACATCACCGAGCAAGGCCTCCTGAAGATGTTCGACATGAGCGGTACAGGGACGTTCAAGGAGAATTTCATGGAGTTGAACATAGTTCCCCTGAGCATATCATATGAGTATGAGCCCTGCGATTTCCGAAAGGCCCGCGAGATCCTCATCTCGCGCACGCGCAAATATGTCAAGGGGCCGCGTGAGGATATGCACAGTATAATGACCGGCATACGTCAGCAGAAGGGCAACATCCATCTCAACATCGGTGTGCCGCTGACTCCGGACGAGATCGAGGCCGCGTCATACTGCGACAAGAACAACCGCTACCAGTCGATACGCCACGCGGTCGACGTCAGGGTAGTCGAGGGGTATAAGTTGTGGAAGACCAACTATATAGCCTATGACATCGTGAACCGTACGACCAAGTACAGCGACTACTACTCACCGGAGGATGCGGAAGCCTTCAAGGCGTATACGGAGCACAAACTCCGCAGGGCCACGAGGAACCTCGACCGCGGAGAGTTGCGCGACATCTTCCTGCGCATCTACGCCAATCCCATCGTCACCAAGGAAAAATTTAAGGCGGAGCTTGATTAGCCCCGCCTTTTCTGTCCAGGTTGATTAAAGTCTTTTTTTGAAAAGGCCTTTGACCTTCTCGACGATCTCTTCGGCAGGGAGATCGGGATCGAGTATGATGTCAGGCTCTTTCTCGATATATCCGCCTTTCTTGGCCTCAATGAGGCCTCCGCCGGTGACGTTAAGCATGACGACGTCGTCCTTGGTGATCTTGCCTTCCTCGAGGGCTTTCGCCACGCTGCAGACTGCGGTGGCGGCGGCGGGGAGGATGTCATAGCCCTCGGCCTTCATGAAGCGGACGATCCACTGTACGATTTCGTCGTTGGTGACGGTGAACATGTCTCCGCCGGAGTCGGTGAGCGCATCGAAGAGGCCCCCTGCGAGGCTGAACGGCGGTTTGCGGTTGGACAGAACCTTGGCAAGTATGACTTCGGAAGCCCTGCGGGACTGCTCTGCGGTGATGTCGAGCAGAGCCCTCGAACCGGCCTTCCAGGTGTCGTGCATCAGCGTGAAGGGGGAGTTCTGTGATACGAAGATCTTCATCTTGTTGGTGCCGAAACGTCCGTCCTCGATGAGTCGGAGGTTGTTCTCCCAGGCGGCTATCGCGCCGGTGCCGCTTCCTACGGCCTGGAAATAGGCGTCTGGGATGCGGCCTATCTTTTCGACGGCACTCAGGACCGTGGTGCCCATTCCGTCACGGCGCGCGACGTTCTTGGCGCCTCCTTCGGCGAAGAACATAGGGTCGGAGCAAATCTTCTCGCCGAGTGCGATGGCATCGAAATAGTCCGATCCGCGGGGAGCGGCAACGACCTTGACGCAGTTGTTGAGCTTCTTGGGGAACCACATGTCGTGGATGTTGTCGACGGGAATGCAGATCACCACCGGAATCTTGTTGTCGGAACAGACCTTGGCGAAGGCGCGTGCGGTGTTGCCGGCGGACTGGACCACAAGGACCCTGCTCTCTCCCTTAGGGATGCGGGCACATACCGAGAAAGCCTCGGTCTCCTTGAAGGAGCAGGTGGTCATTTTCGCTCCGATCTTGGGATGATAGCCGGAGAAAGTGATGTACAGATTCTTGAGTCCCATCTCCTTGGCCAGGCCACGGCTCTTGTAGGTGACCGGGGCGCAGGAGTTCTTCAGCGTCCTCTTGATCGGAAGCCACTCCGCATAGCGGTAGAGCCCGTCGAGCTCCTTCCTGGGGGTGAACTGCTTGTTGGCGTAGACGGCCCTGACAAGGGAAGGGGAGGGTGCCTGGGGATCGGCGAGAGTCCACTCGCCGTCTTCGAAGATTCTGCCGGTGCCGACGTTCATCAGCTGGTAGCTTGTAGGTTCAAATTTCATATCACGTGGTTATTGAATTGTCACAGTTTGATGATCAGCCAGGCCATGTAGCAGGCTTCGACCAGGAGCATGAGGCTCCCGTCGAAGCGGTCGAGGACGTTTTTCTTACCTGTATATGCGCTGGTGAATACGAGCAGGACACTGAGCATCAGGACGCCCATGTCCACGAGGTTGATGCCGGAGAAATGCAGGGGGCGCACCACGGCGGAGCATCCGAGTATGAGCAGTATATTGAAGATATTGGATCCCAATATGTTGCCAAGTGCCAGCTGGCCTTTTTTCTTGGCGGCGGCAACCACGCAGGTGGCGAGCTCAGGCAGGGAAGTGCCGCCGGCGAGGATCGTGATGGCAATGAACTTGTCGGAGACTCCGAGCATCCTTGCGACGCTCGTGGCCGAGTCGACGAAGAGCCTGCCGCCGATGACCAGGCCGGCCAGGCCGACCAGCACCAGCGCGATGGCCGCGGCGATGCTCAGCCGCTTACCTTCCTGGCCGTTTTCTTCGTCGGCATTGCCGAACTTGAAACAGGAATAGATGTACGCGACGAAGAGAATGAGGAATATGACGCCCTCCAGGCGGCTCAGGCCGTTGGTCCCGAAGTCGAAGATGGTCTGGCTCATGCCGCACAGTATGAAGAGGACGGTGAAGGCGATGGTCATGGGGATGTCCCGGCGCTTGTTCTCCCTTGTGATGGCAATGGGGGAGATGACTGCGGTAAGGCCGAGGATGAGCAAGGTGTTGAAGATGTTGGAGCCTATGACATTGCCGGCTGAGATGTCGGAACTGCCGGCGATGGCTCCAGTGAGGCTCACGACGAGCTCGGGACAGGATGTACCGAAGCCAACGATGGTCAGGCCGATGACGAACTCGCTGATGCCGGCTTTGCGGGCGATGCTCGAGGCGCCGTCCACGAGCCAGTCGGCGCTGAAGACTATCAGTGCCAGACCGAGGATCAGGAGGAGGAGTTGGATGGCCATATTACAAATTTACGCAAAAGATTGGTTTTTGCGCTTCAATGCACACACATTTTCCACGTGTTGCGTGTGCGGGAACATATCTACAGGTTGCACGGCGGTGACTTCGTATTTCCGGCAGAGAATGGCGAGGTCACGCGCCTGCGAGGCGGGATTGCAACTGACATAGACGATGCGGTCGGGCTCGGCATTTAGGATGACTTCCGCCACGTCGGGGTGGATGCCCGCCCTGGGCGGGTCCAGGATGATGACGTCCGGACGTCCGTGTTCAGCGACAAAACCGTCCGTGAGGATGTCCTTCATGTCTCCCGCGAAGAATTCGCAGTTGGTGATGCCGTTGGCCGCAGCGTTCACCTTTGCGTCCTCGATGGCTTCCGGGACGTATTCGATGCCGATGACCTTGGAGGCACGGGAGGATACGAACTGGGCGATGGTGCCGATACCGGTATAGAGGTCGTACACGACCTCGCTGCCGGTCAGGCCGGCCATCTCTCGGGCGACTGAATAAAGCTTGTATGCCTGGGGGCTGTTGGTCTGGTAGAACGACTTGGGACCGATCTTGAAGGAGAGGCCCTCCATGTGCTCATAGATGGCTTCATCACCCTTGTAGAGGATACATTTCTGATCACCTATGGAGTCGTTCAACTTGGTGTTTATTACGTAATAAAGGGACTTTACCTGAGGGAAAGCTTCAAGTATTGCGTCGAACAGTCCGACACGCTTCTGCACATCGTCGTGGAAGAAACAGATGATGAGCATCACGTCTCCTTCCTCGGTCGTGCGGACGAACATGTTGCGGATGAAACCGGTATTCTCCCGAAGATTGAAGAACTCGAAATCATGCTCCAGGGCGTACGTCCGGATGAAGTTGCGGATCTCGTTGGAAGGCTCGCGCTGCAGCCAGCATTGCCGGATGTCAAGTACCTTGTCGAAAAACTTGCCGACATGGAAGCCAAGTCCGCAGCGCTCCTTGTCGGAGAGCTGTTCGGGATCCTCGTCCTTCGTGAACCAGCGTCTGGACGAGAAGGTGAACTCCAGTTTGTTGCGGTAGAACCGGGTGTTGTCCGAACCCAAGATAGGGGAGATAGCGGGTATTTCTATATGGCCGATGCGGACCAGCTGGTCCCAGACCTGCTGCTGCTTGGCCTGGAGTTGCATTTCGTAGGGGAGAGGCTGCCATTTGCAGCCTCCGCAGAAGCCGAAATGCTGGCAGAAGGGCTTGAGACGGTGCTCGGAAGGTTTCTTCATCTTGACGACGAAACCTTCCATGTAGTTGGGTTTTTTCTTGGTGATGCGGATGTCGACGACGTCGCCCGGAACCGCGGATTCGACAAAGACGACGGCACCTTCGTAGTGGGTGAGTGCCTTGCCTTCCGCGGCTACGGACTCAATCGTCACATCCTCGAGGATGAGGTCTAGTTTCTTTCTGGCCATCAGAAGTTTACGGCAAGGGTCATACCGGCGACAGGCTTGAGGCCGTTCGAAGTCCGGGTGACGTCGAATGAAGGGTGGAGCTTGACGTCCATGGCGTGCTGCTTCATGAGGTCGCCGTAATACATGTTCTTGACCTTGGCAACCTTGACGGCATCGGCGCTGGACCAGATGGCGAGGGCCAGTTCGGCCAGACCGACACCTGCGAGCGTTGCTACACAGCGCATGGCAGCCTTCTCGTCAGTGAATTTGTAATTGCCATCGGCATCCTTGACGGTCAGGTCAAGCAGTTTGTCGGCGGAGTAGCTTCCGACTGTAGAAATGAGGACCGAACCTCCTATGAAGGCGAAACCGCGGCGGGTTTCGTTGCTGGCGATCTGTCCGATGCCGGGCATGAAGAATGAACCGATGCCCATCCAGGTTTTGGAATAGGGGTCGCTGACGCTCTTGACATAGTCCTTGTGGTTATAGATGCCCTTCAGTTCCTTATACTTCATTCCGGGTTCTAAAGTGCGATAGGTATTGGTCTGTGCAAAAAGAGACGAGGCGGAAACGGCCAGGCAGGCGATAATGATTAAGAAACGCTTCATTATTTAGTAAGATTTATATGTTACAAACACAAAAATAATGACAAATTCTCACTTTATGGTTATATTCGCATAATTAAATAATCAAAAAAAAATGAATGGTTTCCTGATCGCAGGCATCCAACAGGTCGGAGTCGGAACAGAGAACTTCCGCAAATCCTGGGACTGGCTTATTGAAATGTTCGGTGCGGATGTACGCATCCTTGAGGACGATACAGTGGCGGAGCGCATGCTCCCTTACACGGGCGGCAGTCCGCAGAAACGCCACGCATGCATCACCGTCAACCTCCAGGGCGGCGGCGGATTCGAGGTGTGGCAGTTTTCCGAGCGCAAGCCGCAGCCCTGCGGCTTCGAGGTGGCCGTCGGCGACCTGGGAGTCCTGGCCGCAAAGGTCAAATGCCGCGATGTCAAGGCATTCCACCGCGAAGTTTCGGCGAAGTGGGGGCAGACAGGACCTCTGGAGAAGATGCCCGACGGCTCTCCGTGCTTCTATATCAAGGACTTATACGGCAATTGGTACCAGATCGTGGAGCGTAAGGACATCTTCATCGAAGAACGTAAACTTACCGGCGGAGTCATTGGCGCAGTGATCGGTGTAAGCGACATGGAAGCCTCCATGCGCTTCTACGGCACCATCCTTGGCTATGACAAGATCCTGAGCGACACTACGGCCCCGTTCTCGTCGGAGACTTTCCTCAATGGGGGAGAGCGGCTCTGCCGCCGCGTAATCCTGGCCAGGACCGTTCCATTCTCCGGAGCCGATTCGGGGCTCCTGGGCGACAGCACCATCGAGCTCGTACAGGCTCTCGACGCGACTCCGCGCAAGATTTTCGAAGGCAGGTTCTGGGGCGACCCGGGCTTTATCCAGGTCTGCTACGACGTCTCCAACATGCAGGCGTTCAAGGAGTTCTGTGCTGCCAACGGGCATCCTTTCACCGTTGACAGTTGTCCGGACGGAGAAGAGTTCGACATGGGTGATGCTTCGGGACGTTTCACTTACAATGAAGATCCCGACGGTACTCTCATTGAGTACGTCGAAACCCATAAAATACCGGTTATCAAGAAGTTAGGCTGGTATATCGATATGAAGAAACGCGATGCCGCCAAGCCTCTTCCCAAGTTCCTTTTCCGAATGATGGGACTTGTTTCACGTGAGAAAATCGGCGGCAAATAATATGTTAACTGTCTGGATTACAGGCGCTTCATCCGGGATAGGGGAGGCCTGCGCCCGCTGCTGGGCAGCGCAGGGCGCGGGGCTGGTGCTGACCGCCTCGTCGGCGGCACGCCTCGAGCCGGTGGCTGCGGCCTGCCGCGAACTCGGCTCGCCGCGCGTAGTCGTCCTGCCTTATGATTTCAGGGATCCTGACGGTATCCAGACGCTTGCGCAGCAGGCCTGGGAGGCATTGGACGGGCTGGACATAGTCTACTGCAACGCCGGCATCAGCCAGAGGACGAATGTCGAGGATACGTCGATGGAAATGATACGCGAGATAATGGAAATCAATTATTTCGCGCCTGTCGCCATCGCCAGGGCCGTGCTCGGCCCGATGGTGGCGCGCGGCGGCGGGCACATCGCCGTGACGACTTCCATTGCCGGACGTTTCGGTTTTCCGCTGCGCAGCGGTTACAGTTCATCAAAATTCGCCCTGTACGGCTTTTTCGAGACTCTGCAGGCAGAATACCATGATAAAGGTATAAAGGTCACGATAGTCTGTCCGGGACGCGTAAGGACGAATATTTCGCTGCGTGCGCTCGACAAGGGCGGGAAACAGCACGGACAGATGGATCCCGGCCAGCAAGGCGGCCTGCCGGCGGACGCTGCTGCACGCAGGATCGTCCGCGCCGTCAGCCGCGGCCGACGCGAGGTTCTCGTCGGGCGCAAAGAATTGATAATGGTCTATATAAAGCGGTTTTTCCCGGGGCTTTGCGCGAAGTTGGCAAGGAAGATCAGACCTGTATAACCGCTCTCCATCCTGTATCCCCTCGTTTGTTACACAATTTATATTATGTTAAGTTGTGCGTATCGACGAATCCCCTGCCGCACAACGATGGCGAGTTTTCAGAAATTTATTGCAATGCTTATGCACGCTGCGCCGTACAGCGCGTCGCTGCGTCTGATGTTCTCCTGCGGGATGTATCCGGGAATGGAAACGTCATAGATCATCGGATGGTCGTATACGGCCCTGAGAGATCCTGAGATATCAAGGCTGCAGTTTTTGTCGAGTATCGTCCTGTAGCCGTATCCTATCCGTCCGAATGCCGGGAAATTCCGTCGTGCTTCCTGGATGCCCGCACCTCCTTCGATGAACGCGAATGCTCCGTCCTCGAAAAAAGAATCCATGAAGTACGTTGCGCGTAGCGATAAAGGAAAACAGCGCGTGCGCTGCTGTATGCCGGCATATCCGGCGTGCAGGCCCAGCGCCCATCGGCGGGCGAACTCAAGTGTAATGCCCGCTGAAGCGTGTCCGTTGGAATAATACATCGGCCTGGCGGCTTTTTCGTCGATGCGGAAGCCGTCAGTCGTCTCCATATAATTATAGTGGTATATGTTTATGAGCGTGGCGTCGTATCCCCATTCCACGTCGAACGAAAGGCGGGCACTCCCCTCCTGCCGGGCCGGATTTCCGGCCAGGACCAGGCTTTGGCCCGCCAGCAGCGCAAAGGCTGCAGCGATTATGAGGAAGATGCGCTTCATTTCAGTCTGTAGAGTAGGCGGATTTGAGGGTAGAACGTGTGTAAAATGCCTGATTTATAGAGAGTTAGGTTAATATTCCTAAACCTGTTGTTTCGGTTTAGCTCCAA
The DNA here is from genome assembly GCA_017519865.1 of Bacteroidales bacterium. Classification (GTDB taxonomy): domain Bacteria; phylum Bacteroidota; class Bacteroidia; order Bacteroidales; family UBA932; genus Cryptobacteroides. Next base: position 16,414 of record JAFWRQ010000018.1, read on the forward strand.
AGCCAGGTCCATCCCCGCCTCCAGGCAGATAACGACTCTTTTACTGTTGAAACTGAACCTCCCCCCTATCACGCCGGCCATTCCGGCGACGGCGCTGAACGGCTCGTGTATGTCGCGGACATACCCTGCCGTAACGCCCGGGCCGGCATATAGGTCGGCCTGGCATCCGTCACTCTCGAACTGCCTGAGAATGATGTTGCGGTAATAGGTGGCTTTGATTCCCGGCGAGGAATACTCTCCGCGCAGGATGCCGAACATATCGACGATGATATCTAAAGAATCGAAGGATGAACTCTCCTGCTGCGTCTCAAGGCAAAGTCCTATGCCCTTTGGAGAATGGAATGTGCCCAGGCTTAGGGTATTGGGCTCCTGTGCCGACGCCCGCCATGCAAGCGTCGGCAGCAAGAAGAACGCGACCAGGGCCGCTGCAACCTCTTTCCTGCCTGCCATATCAATACGAAGTTAGGAAAATTCTTTGAATAAAAGAGTAAAAAGTCCTATCTTAGCACTGAAAACCATAAACCTCACAAAATGTCCGTTACCATCTCGCGTGTACAGAACAGACGAGCGTTCAAGGAGTTCCTCCATTTTCCACTGACCCTGTACAAGGATATGCCCGCCTTCGTCCCCCCTCTCATCATGGACGACCGCGACACCCTCGATCCCAAGAAAAATCCCGCCTACGAGTTTTGCGAAGCAGCGATGTACCTGGCCTATAAGGACGGGAAGTTGGCCGGACGCGTGGCGGCGATAGTCAACTCCAAGGCCAATACGCAGTGGAACCACGAGGAGGTGCGTTTCGGATGGTTCGATTTCATTGACGACCGCGAGGTGTCAAAGGCCCTTCTCGACGCCGTCATAGAGTTCGGAAAGGAACGCGGGATGAAAACGGTACTCGGACCCTTGGGCTTCACTGATTTCGATCCCGAGGGTATGCTGGTAGAAGGTTATGAGTACCTCAGCAGCATGGCCCTGCATCACAACTGGCCTTATTACAAGGAACATATGGAGGCCCTTGGCTATGTCAAGGACGTCGACTGGCTCGAATACCGCATCTACATCGGCGACACCATCCCTGAGAAATACACCCGCGTCGCCAAGATCGTTGAGGACCGCTACGGCCTGCGTCTGCGCAAGACTACGCGCCGCGAGGTCCGCAAGACGGACATAGGTTACAGGATATTCGACCTCATCAACGAGACTTACGCTTCCCTTTATGACTTCACTGTCCTTCCAAAGAAGATGATCGACAAGTACGTCGGCTTCTATCTCGGCATCATCGACCTCAAGTTCGTCTCGCTCGTCGAGGACAAGGACGGAAACATCGTCGGCTTCGGAGTCGTGATGCCGTCGATCACCCGGGCCCTCAAGAAATGCAAGGGCAAGCTCTTCCCTCTCGGATGGTACTACATCCTCCGTTCAATGTATTGGAAATACGAGGAGAATTTCGAGATGCTGCTGATCGGCATCAAGCCCGAATACCAGAAGAAGGGAGTCAATTCCATCATTTTCGTGGACCTGATGAAGGAGCTTTTGGACGGCGGTTTCAAGTACGGAGAGTCCAATGCCGAGCTGGAGTCCAACATGGACATCAGGTCCCAGTGGGGTGACCTCGAAGTCAAGGAATGCAAGCGCCGCAGGGTATACAAAAAGGCCATAAATTGACGAAAAATGCCCTTAACAAAAATGTTATAATGTAAAACATTGTTGTTATATTGGCTGTAAAACAAAGATTTAGCGAAAATGTCCCAAAAGGATGACCAGATAGGGCTCAGCGCCATGCTCCCTCCCCTTCCGGAGCGTATGAGGCCCCGTTCGCTGGACGATTATGTCGGCCAGCGGCACCTTGTAGGGCCCGGTTGCATCCTCCGGAACATGATCGAGAGCGGCTCGCTCTCGTCCTTCATCCTGTGGGGACCTCCCGGTGTCGGAAAGACCACGCTCGCCCATATCATCGCGGAGACTCTCGACCGGGAGTTCTATACCCTTTCCGCGGTGAGCGCCGGAGTCAAGGACGTCCGCGACGTCATCGACCGCGCGCGCAGCCGCTCGCTCTTCTCGCACGCGCTCGCCCCCATCCTCTTCATCGACGAGATCCACCGCTTCAACAAAGCCCAACAGGATGCCTTGCTGGGTGCAGTCGAGGACGGTACCGTAGTGCTCGTGGGCGCGACCACGGAGAACCCTTCTTTCGAAGTCATCACTCCCCTTCTGTCGCGCTGCCAAGTGTATGTGCTTAAGTCGCTTGAAGCCTCCGACTTGCAGGTTTTGCTGAATCGTGCACTGAGCACTGACGTCATACTTAAGGAGCGCCGGATCCGTGTCGTCGAGACCGACGCGCTGTTCCGTTTCAGCGGCGGCGATGCGCGCAAGCTGCTGAACATCCTCGAGATCGTGGTCGACTCTTTCGTCGGAAAGGATGAGGTGATAGTCGACAACCATACCGTCACCTCCTGCCTTCAGGAAAATGTCGCCATTTATGACAAGGACGGCGAGATGCACTACGACATCATCTCCGCCTTCATAAAAAGCGTGCGCGGCTCTGATCCCAATGCCGCCGTCTATTACCTCGCACGTATGCTCAACGGCGGCGAAGACCCGCTTTTCATAGCCCGCAGGCTCTGCATCTCGGCCGCCGAGGACATCGGCCTGGCCAATCCCAATGCGCTTCTCCTGGCTAACGCTTGTTTCCAGGTAGTGAACAGCATCGGCATGCCCGAGGCACGGATACCGCTTGCCGAGACCACGGTTTACCTCGCTTCCTCCCCCAAGAGCAATGCAGCCTATCTGGCCATCGGCAAGGCCATGGAAGTCGCTGCAAAGGACCAGACAGCAGCCGTTCCCCTTCATTTAAGGAATGCTCCAACCAAGCTTATGGAAGAGCTTGGATATTCGGATGGTTACAAGTATGCCCATGACTTCCCAGGCAACTTCGTGGACCAGGAATTCCTCCCCAAGGGACTTGAAGGGACGGTGTTCTATGAGCCCCAGCACAACAAGCACGAAGATGTACTCAAGGCATACCTTGAGCGTTGCTGGCCAAAGTATTACACAAAAGAAAAGGATCAGAAAGGATAGCCTACGCCGAAGTGTATGGCTCCGGAATCCTTACCGTCCCACCACTCCTTGGGACCGAGCCATTTGTTTTCCCTCGCCGGATCGTGGATCTTCTTGGCGAAATCCAGACGAAGCACCAGGAAATTGAGATTGACGCGCACGCCCAGACCCCAGTCCATGGCGATGCTCTCCCCCAGCGTGCTGATGCTGAACTTGGAGGTGGGGTCGTCCTGCTTGAAGGTCCATACGTTGCCCGCATCCAGGAATAGGGCGCCTTCAAGTTTCCAGAACAAAGGGTAGCGGTATTCGACATTCGCCTCGAGCTTCATGTCGCCGGTCTGGCTGGGGATGATGAAACTGGTGTTCATCGGTGCACGGCCCGGGCCGAGGGAACGGGCTTGCCATCCACGCATGCTGTTGGCTCCTCCGACGTAGAACTGTTTCTCGAAGGGAAGAACCGAGGAGTTGCCGTAGGAATGGCCGGCACCGGCGAGCAGGCGCGTCGCAAGCGCCTGATTGTCACCCTTTCCGAACCGCCAGGTGCGGCCGAGAGTGAGTTCGGCGCGCACATACTGCGAATAAGGGATGCCGAAGATCAGCGCCCTGCCGTCTTCGTCAACCCTCATCGCTGACTTGAACAGACTGATGATGTTGCCGGAAAGGTCGGTGGTCAGACGGAGGTAGTGGAAGGACTCGGTGGGTATGGCCTGAGTGCTGGAGGAGATGTAGAAAACGCCTCCGACTCCGGCGTCGAAGTGGTTCTGATAGGCATATCGCATGAATGGATTGCGCGACAACGTCTCGAAGAAACTCTCGTCCATGTGGCTGAGCCTCACAATGTTGAGCTGAAGCGGATAAAGCTGGTAGCTGATCTTGCGGAATATGCCTGTGTATCCGAACGATGTCGAAATAATGTTGCGGGTATACTCGGGACGGTCCTGATAATTGAAGGAGGCATTGATCTCGGTACGAGGTATGTTGGGACCTCTGAAGAACGAGTAAGGGAGGCCGAGGAATCTCGGGAAACTAAGTCCCGCGGACATACCGAATTCATTGGACCGGATGGGGTCGTGGATTTTGAACTGGAAGTTGCCCATGAAACTGAGGTTCAACCACTCACCTCCGTGGAATATGTTCTTGTGATAGAAACTGAGCTGGGGTGAGATGCCCATCAGTCCGGAGGAATTGGTCGATGCCTCGAGGTTGACCTTGAAACCCTGCAACTTGGACTGCGACAGGTTGATGGCGCAGTTGACGAGGTTGGAGTCAGTCTGGGTCATCTCGATGCCGACGCTGCTGAAGAGCTTGAGGGCTGAGAGGCGTGTGTAGGTGGTGCGGACGTCGGTCTCGCTGTACATCGCGCCCGGGCGGATCGTGTTCAACTCGCGAAGGATACGGTCCTTGAAGATCAGGTCGCCGGAGTGCGAGATGGAAACGCTGTCAATGAAGAACTTGCTCAGGGGCAATGCGTTGTCACCGTTTTCGTTGCGGGAAAAGTCATTGACCTTCATGTCCAGGAACAACTTGCCCGGCACCGAGATCGTGTCGGCTTCGAAGACATAATTGTTCTTTGAGAAAGTGTAGTATCCTATGTCGCGGAAATGGGCGGCGCCGCGGACGGTTTCATCCTCGAGGTCGGCCTCGGAGAGGAAGTCGCCGACCTTGACGGTGACGTTGGGGATATCCTCCCGGAAATCGTCGGCGAATGTTCCCCGGGGCGGCAGTGTGTAACTCAGGCTGTCGATGGGATATTGTTTGCCCAGATGGACGAGATAGGTTACTGCGACCTTGCGGCCGTTGACGCGTATGTCGCTGTCAACCTTGGAGTTGTAGTAGCCGACATATTCGAGGTGCGACTCGATGTTGTCGATGGTGGACTCGACAGCGCTGGGACTGTAGACAACCGGCGCCGTGCCGATGGCGCGGCATATCCGGGCGAAGATACTATTGTTGTCGGGCGAGGCCCAGTTGTAAATGCTCAACAGAGGATTCCAGCCGAAAAGCGAGGAGTTGGGCTGCTGCTTGATGTACTGGTTGAGCCCTGCGGCATCGAATTTCTTGGAGTTGGTGACCTCGATGCGGTTCTTGTCGAGGCGGTACTCCCCTTCGGACAGCACGCGGGTAGTGCTGCAGGATACTGCGAGCATCAGGATGGCCGCAATGGCCGTAAGCTGTCTGTAGAGTCGTTTTTTCATCTTTTCGCCAATCATGCGAATTTAACAATATTCTCATAGAAATCGGTAAAATAATTGAAGAATCGTGGCTATCTTTGTGATGATATCACAAACTTCCTGCAGCATGGCACAACTCTCAAACAAGGAGATCAGATCGATCAAGGCTCTCGCCTCCAAAAAATTCCGTGACGAGACCGGGCTTTTCGTCGTCGAGGGCGACAAGATGGTGCAGGAGGCCCTCGATTCGCGTTTCGAAGTGACAGCCGTTTACCGTCGGGACGAGATCGGTGCTGAGGCGATGGCGCGCATCAGCCAGCTGTCGAGCCCGTCGCCGTCGCTGGCCGTCGTCCGCAGGCCTGCGGACATCGACGACGGCCCCGCCGTCCCGGTTCCGGGGCTTTACCTCGCGCTGGATTCCATCCGCGATCCCGGCAACCTCGGGACCATACTCCGCATTGCCGACTGGTTCGGTATCCGCTCCGTCCTGGCGAGCCGTGACACGGTGGAACTGTTCAATCCCAAAGTCGTCCAAGCGACCATGGGAGCCATATTCAGAGTGGATTTTCACTATGTTGATTTACAGGAGTTTGCGACCGCTGTCTTGAAGCAGGGCGGCAAGGTCTACGGGACCTTCCTGGACGGCTCGGACATGTACTCAAGGGACCTCGATCCAGGGCTTGACAGGCCCGTTGCGGTCGTCATCGGCAACGAAGCCAACGGCATCTCCGCCGGTATGGAAGCGCTGGTCTCCGACCGCCTCTACATCCCGCCCTACCCTGCCGACGAACCCGGCTCCGAGTCGCTCAACGCCGCCGTCGCCACTGCCATCACCGTCGCCGAGTTCCGACGCCGCCTCCCCCGCTGATATATCATTACATGTTTTCATTGAGCTGGGCAGGTCTGTCATCGGCTTCGCGGAAAATGCTCCGCCGACTGCAGACCTGTCCCAGCTCTAAAGAACTATACTAGTGTAGTCAAAAGGCTTGATAGTGAGAGAGATACCGGCAGGGGCAGGGTTGAGGCCAAGCTGTAGATAATCGACGGCGTGCTGAGGGATGCGGATCGTCATCCGTGCCTCCAAGTCCGTAAAATTGCAGACGAATAACCGCGTATAGCCGTCGACATGTCTAAGGAAAGCGAAATGCCGGTCGGCATCGAAGCCGTCGGAGACGGCCTGGCAGTAGCACAGGTCGAAGGTCTCCCCCTCGCTGACACAGGGTTCCGAGGCAAGCGCCAAAGCGTCTTCGTAATGCCTGAGGATGTCCTGCTCTTCTGCAGAGAGGCCTTTCTCCCCGTGGATCCAATCATACAGACGCCGCAAAGACTCGGGCTTTGCGAAATTGAAGATGCTTGTGCGCCCCTCGTGGCCTTCTGAAGCATCCACGCCGGTCTCCTGCCCGAAATACAGCATGAAAGGCGCCGTGTTGAGCATAAGCGAAGTGCAGAGCAGGGCGTAGAAGTCGCCGCGCCCCGAGAACCAGGGAGATGCGAGCCTCTGCTCGTCGTGGTTCTCAAGGAAGTTCAGCATCCGGGGCTGGAGGTCCTGCAGGAACTGCCAGTTCCAGGTGATGGCGCGCGCAGTGCCGTGCCCGGCCGTGACGGAGCGCAGCACGTCATAGAGCCCGGATTTGTCGTAGAGGAAGTCGAAACGGACGTCCTCGATGTACATCCGGTATTTCTCCTTCTGATAGACTTCGGCTATGAAAACGACTTCCGGGAACTCCTCCTTTATCTTGGCTATCAGCCATTTAAGGAATTCCGGCGGGACCAGTTCCACCATGTCGCAGCGGAATCCGTCCACGCCTTTCGAGGCCCAGAAACGTACGATGCGGTACATCGCCTCCCAGGTTCCGGGGGCGTTGTAATCTATCTTGATGGTGTCGCTCCAGTCATAGTCGTGCCAGTCGCAGAGCGGTATGCCCCCGTGCTTGTCTGTATAGTCGCAGCCGACGTGATTGGGCACGAAGTCGATGATGAACTTAAGCCCATGCTTATGGACCCTGCTCACGAGCGAGCGGAATTCCGAGATCCTGCGCGAAGGAACGGTCGCAAGATAGGGATTGACGTCGTAATAGTCGGAGATGGCATAAGGAGAGCCGGCATCGCCCTTGACGAAGGGCTGGCCAGTCGAATGCCGTATGATGCCCGTACACCAGAGGTGGGTGATCCCGAGCCCCTTCAGGTATGACAGGGTTGCGTCGTCTACGGAAGCCATGCTCCCCTCGCCCCAGAGGCGTGGAAGCATCTGATAGATAATGTGTTTGCTCATCTAGGGCAGGAGTTTGGAAATGATCTCCGTAAGCTGGGCGGTCTCCAGCAGGAAACCGTCGTGGCCGAAGTTGGAAGTGATCTCGAGATATTCGGCTCCGGGTATCATGGCCGCCCATTTCTCGATGTGGTGAGGCGGGAACAGCCCGTCGGTGTCTATCGACACGACGGTCGTCGCGGCCTTGATGCCCGACAGGGCCTTGGCAACGCCACCGCGCCCGCGGCCGACGTTGTTACTGATTACGGAGGTGCTCACGCTGTTGTAAGAGTAGGCATCGAAGCCTCTGCGGATGATCTTCGCGCCCTGATAGCGCTGGTAGGAGGCGGCGCGGTCGGCGAAAAGCGTATCGTCGTCCTCCTCGGCCTGTGTAAGGCCGTAGCCCTGGAAGCAGCGGTAGGATATCATGGCCTGTGCGCGGGCGCACTTGAGGCCCTCCTCGCCGCCGTGGATGTCCTCGCACGCGGCGAAGCTGGGGTCGGCGCGGAGCGCCATCCGCTGCGTCTCGATGCTGGCCGTAAGCCAGGGCGTGACGCGAGGCTCGGTGGCGATGAACAGCGCCCGCTTGAAGACGTCGGGCTCCATCACCGCCCACTCGATGGATTGGAATCCTCCGATGGAACTGCCTATCAAGAGGTCTACCTTTTCAACGCCCAGATGCTTGCGGATAAGGATGGCAGCATTGATCATGTCCCTGACCGTAACTTCCGGGAATGAAAGAAGATAGGGCTTTCCAGTTTCAGGATTGATGGAAGCGGGACCGCTCGAGCCATAGGCCGAGCCGAGCATATTGACGCACGCGACGAAATACTTGTCGGTGTCGATCAGTTTGCCGCTGCCGACCATGTCCGGCCACCAGTCCTCGCAGTCGCTGTTGGCCGTGAGGGCGTGGCAGATCCAAACTACACCGCGCTTGCCGTCATAGGACGGTGTCGAGGTGTGGTACGCTATGTCGATGCTTTCCAGCCGTGCTCCGTTCTCGAAAAGGAAGGGGCCGGCGGTGAGTTTGTGTCCTATCATTCTACTTGAGGGCTGTTTCTATGGCTTGGGTCAGGTCTTCGATGATGTCCTGCGTGTCCTCCAGGCCGATGCTGAGACGCATCAGGTCGGGGGCGATGCCCGCTTCGCGGAGTTGTTCGTCGCTGAGCTGGCGATGCGTATGCGAAGCCGGGTGCAGGATACAGGAATAGCAATCCGCCACGTGGGTCTCGATGGTTATGAGCCTGAGGGAGTCCATGAACTTGTTGTCCACGGCGCGGCCGCCCTTGAGGGCGAAGGCCATGACGCCGCAGGAGCCCTCGGGGAGGTATTTGCGGGCGCGCTCGTACTCGGTGTCACCCGGGAGGTCGGGATAGTGGATCCACGCCACAGCGGGATGGTTCTTGAGGAACGTGGCGACCTTCAACGCGCTCTCCGTCAGGTATTTCATCCTCACGTGGAGGGTTTGAAGGCCGAGATTGAGGTAGAACGCGTTCTGCGGGGCCTGGATGGCTCCGAAGTCACGCATCAGGTGAGTGACGCACTTGGTGATATATGCCGCGCGACCAAATTTCTGGGTATAGACGATGCCGTGGTAGGATGCGTCCGGAGTGCAGAGGCCGGGGAACTTGTCGGCGTGGGCGTCCCAGTCGAAGTTGCCGCTGTCCACGATGACTCCGCCGACGGTGGTGCCGTGGCCGTCCATGTACTTGGTGGTGGAGTGCGTGACGATGTCGGCGCCGAACTCGATGGGACGGCAGTGGACGGGAGTGGCGAAGGTGTTGTCGATTATCATCGGCACTCCGTGCGCGTGGGCGCGCTTGGCAAAGCGCTCGATGTCAAGCACTTGCACGCCGGGATTGGCTATGGTCTCGGTGAAGATGAGCTTGGTGTTGGGCTTGAAGGCGGCGTCGATCTGCTCGTCGGTGGCGTCGCAGTCTATGAAGGTCACGTCGATGCCCAGCTTGCGGAAACTCACGCCGAAGAGGTTGAATGTACCTCCGTAGATGTTGTTGGTGGCTATCATATGGTCGCCGGCCTCGCAGATATTGAAGCAGGCGAAGAAGTTGGCAGCCTGGCCGGAGGAGGTCAGCATGGCGCCCACTCCACCTTCGAGGGCGGCGATCTTTGCAGCTACCTTGTCGTTGGTGGGATTCTGGAGCCTGGTATAGAAATAGCCTTCGTCTTCGAGGTCGAAGAGGCGGCCCATCTGGTCGCTCGTCTCGTATTTGAAAGTCGTGCTCTGTATGATGGGCATCTGACGCGGTTCACCCTTTCCGGGGTTGTAGCCAGCCTGGACGCAGAGCGTTCCGATGTTAAGCTTCTTGCTCATTCTTGGGGATATTTTCTAATTCACACAAAGTTAGCCCTAATTCACTGAATTTTTATAAAATTTTTTAATAAATTTGTCTTTTGGTTCGACACGAATACATATCAACAATTTATAAAACTCATTATGCCAGTCAAATCCAATCTTCAGATCGCCCGTGCAGCCTACAAGCCCAAGCTTCCCGTCGCCCTCCAGGGCCCGGTCAAGGCTGTCGAAGGCGCAGCGACCCAGTCTGTCGGCGACCAGGCCGAAATCAAGGCTCTCTTCCCCAACACCTACGGCATGCCCGTGGTAGAGTTCACCAAGGGTGAGGCGGCCGAGTCCCCCCGTTTCAACGTCGGCATCATCCTTTCCGGCGGCCAGGCCCCGGGCGGACACAATGTCATCTCCGGCCTCTTCGACGGTGTTAAGTCCCTCAATCCCGAGAACAAGCTTTACGGCTTCCTGATGGGCCCCGGCGGCCTTGTGGACCACAAGTATATCGAGATCACTCCCGAACTCATGGATGATTACCGCAATACCGGCGGCTTCGACATCATCGGTTCCGGCAGGACCAAGCTGGAGGAAGTCGACCAGTTCGAGAGCGGCATCAAGATCCTCCGCGAACTCGGCATCAAGGCCCTCGTGATCATCGGCGGAGATGATTCCAACACCAACGCCTGCGTGCTGGCCGAGTACTATGCCGCCAAGAATTACGGCGTCCAGGTCATCGGCTGCCCCAAGACCATCGACGGCGACCTCAAGAACAGCCAGATCGAGACTTCGTTCGGTTTCGATACTGCCTGCAAGACCTACAGCGAGCTCATCGGCAACATCGAGCGCGACTGCAACTCCGCCCGCAAGTACTGGCATTTCATCAAGGTGATGGGCCGCAGCGCCTCCCACATCGCCCTTGAGTGCGCCCTCCAGACACAGCCCAACATCTGCCTCATATCCGAGGAGGTCGAGGCCAAGGAGCAGAGCCTCGACGAGATCGTAGCCTATATCGCCAATACCGTCGCGGCCCGTGCCGCCCAGGGCAACAATTTCGGTACCGTGATCATCCCCGAAGGCTTGATCGAGTTCATCCCCGCCATCAAGAAACTCATCGCCGAACTCAACGATGCACTTGCCACCGATGAGGCCAAGGCCGTCGCCCGCGAGGACCAGATCGAGTATGTCAAGGCCCACCTGAGCCCCGCCAACCTCGCCACCTTCAACTCCCTGCCCGCCGGCGTCGCCCGCCAGCTCGCCCTCGACCGCGACCCTCACGGCAACGTCCAGGTGTCCCTGATCGAGACCGAGAAACTCCTCTCCGAGATGGTCGGAAAGAAACTCGCGGAAATGAAGAAGGAAGGCAAGTATGTCGGCAAGTTCTCTGCCCAGCACCATTTCTTCGGCTACGAAGGACGCTGCGCCGCTCCGTCCAACTTCGATGCAGACTACTGCTATTCACTTGGTTACAATGCTTCCCGCCTGATTGCCTGCGGCAAAACCGGCTATATGTCCGTCATCAAGAACACCACCGCTCCCGCGGCTGACTGGATTGCCGGCGGAGTGCCCATCACGATGATGATGAACCTTGAGAAGCGCAGCGGCAAGATGAAGCCCGTCATCCGCAAGGCCCTTGTAGAGCTCGACGGAGCCCCGTTCAAGTATTTCGCTGCGAACCGCGAGGACTGGGCTCTCAACACCCGCTATGTCTATCCCGGTTCCATCCAGTACTGGGGACCTACCGAGGTCTGCGACCAGCCTACCGTGACCCTCAAGCTCGAGCACGCTTAGTCCCTCGGGCAAAATATAGTCGAAAAGACGCCGATTCCGTGCTGGAACGGCGTCTTTTTCATTAAAAATGGCTATATTTGACATTTAAACTACAGTATGGAGAAAGAACAAGCTAAAAGAAGGATAGACGAGCTCCGCGAGGTCATCCGGGACAACAGCCGCAGGTATTATGTGGACAATGCCCCGGTCATAAGCGATTATGACTATGACCACCTTATGTACGAGCTCGAAGACCTTGAGAAGGCCTTCCCCGAGTTCGTTACTCCCGACTCCCCTACCCAGAGGGTCGGAAGCGACCTCGAGACCCAGGGCGTCGGCGAGAACGCCGAGCCCGGGGTGCGCCGCGAGTTCGCGCACTATCCCCACCGCTTTCCCATGCTTTCCCTTGGCAATACTTACAGCATCGAGGATGTAGAGGCCTTCGCCCAAAGGGCTGACAAGGCTCTGGAGACCGATTTTACTTACTGCTGCGAACTGAAGTTCGATGGTACCGCCATCTGCCTCGAGTATCGTGGAGGACGGCTTTTCCGTGCACTTACGCGCGGGGACGGCGTGGTCGGCGACGATGTCACCGACAATGTCCGCCGCATCTCGAATATCCCTCAGCAGCTCCACGGCGACTATCCTGACGAGTTCGAGATCAGGGGCGAGATACTTATGCCTTACGAGGCATTCGACCGCCTGAACCGCGAGCGTGCCCTGCAGGAAGAACCTCCTTTCGCCAATCCGCGCAATGCCGCGTCCGGTTCGCTCAAACTCCTTGATCCCGAAGAGGTTGCACATCGCGGCCTGTGGTGTACTCTGTATCATATCCCGGCCGAGAGTCTCTCCTTCGAGACTCACGACCAGGCCCTCAGGGCTGCCGGGAGCTGGGGCCTTCCGGTCTCGGACAAGCGCAGGATCTGCCATGGCATCGGCGAGGTCGAGGCTTATATCAACGAATGGGACACCGCTCGCAAGACACTCCCGTATGCCACCGACGGTATCGTAATCAAGATAAACGAGTCCGCGTTCCAGCGTACGCTGGGCTTCACCGCCAAGTCGCCGCGTTGGGCCGTGGCGTACAAGTTCAAGGCCGAACAGGCACTCACCCGCGTGCTTTCCATCGACTATCAGGTGGGCCGCACGGGGGCGGTCACGCCGGTGGCGAACCTCGAGCCCGTGCTGCTTTCCGGCACCGTGGTCAAGCGCGCCACTTTGAACAACGCCGACCAGATGGCCCTGCTGGACATCCGCATCGGCGACAGCGTGTATGTCGAGAAAGGGGGCGAGATCATCCCCAAGATCACTTCCGTGGAGTTATCCAGACGTGTTCCTGGGACTGAATCTCCTGTCTTTCCCAAGGTATGCCCCGACTGCGGCACCCCGCTTGTCCGCGAGGGCGACGAGGCCAAATGGTTCTGCCCCAACACGGACGGATGTCCGACTCAGATCCAGGGCAGGATATTGCATTTCGTGAGCCGCAAGGCAATGAACATCCTTGCCGGTGAGGCCACCGTAGAGCAACTCTACAATCTCGGCCTTGTGCAGACGCCGGCCGACCTCTACGACCTCTCCAAGAATCAGCTGATGATGCTGGAAGGCTGGAAGGACCGCTCTGCCGAGCGCTTCCTCGAGAGCCTCCGCGCCTCGCGCTCCGTCGGCTTCGAGCGTGTCCTTTTCGCGCTCGGCATCCGCTATGTCGGAGAGTCCACTGCCAAGGAGATAGCACGCCATTTCGGCGGTATCGACGCCGTGGCAGCCGCCTCCAAAGAGGCTCTTCTCGCCGTACCTGATGTCGGTGAAGTCATAGCGCAGAGCGTGGCCGATTTCTTCTCAGATCAGAGACATATTGTTGAGATACAGCGTCTTAAGGCTGCCGGGCTGCAATTGTCCGTCGAGCAGGAAGACGAGGCCGGCAGGTCAGAAGCACTTGCCGGAATGACTATAGTCGTGTCCGGCAATTTCTCCATCTCGAGGGACGAGATGAAGGCGCTCATTGAGCGCAACGGCGGCCGCAACAGCGGGTCCGTCAGCGGCAAGACCTCGTTCCTTCTCGCCGGCGACAAACCGGGCCCTGAGAAGGTCCGCAAATGCAACGAACTGGGTGTGAGGATCGTGAACGAGCAGGAGTTCTTCTCCATGCTCCCGTCAAGGGAGCAGCAGGCGAGTGCCCCCGACTCCCCTTCCAGCGATGAACTGACTTTATTTTGACGGCCATGGATATCAAGAGGATAAAGGAGACATCGCACAAACTCTTCGGAGACCAGCTGTGGGAGATTAATATCGACAGCCTCTCCGGCGCAAAACGCCGGATTGTCCGTTTCATCAAACTCGTCCGCATCACTTTCCTCGAGTTCGCCGTGAACCGCATGGGTTTCCAGTGCGTGGCCCTCAGTTATTTCTGCGCACTCGCCATCATACCTTTGGCCGCCTTCATCTTCGCAGTCGGCGGCGGTCTGGGAGTAAGCGACAAACTTTCGGCACTCGCATACGAGATCCTTCCCAGCAATCCCGAGTTCATCGACACGGTGCTGGACAAGGCCGGCAACATAGTCAATATCGCTAAGTCCGGAATAGTGGGAGTGATCGGTGCCTTTGCATTCATCTGGACCATCATCTGGCTTTTCTTCCAGATCGAGAGGGTGTTCAACAACGTCTGGGGCATACGCAAGATACCCCGCAAGCTCTATACGCGCTTCTCGTTCTACTTCCTAACCCTGATCCTTATGCCTTTCGTGCTGCTGATGTTCGGTGCGGGTATCGCCATCTATTCCAACATCACCAGCCTCGTCGGCATCCACATCAAGATTGCGGAAGTCTCCGGCTTCATGACGTTCCTCGGGTGGGTGGTGTTCTACGCCATCTCTGTCCTTACGTTCTCGCTGATGTACAAGTTCATACCGGCACCGAAAGTCTACTACAGGAATGCTTTCATAGCCGCCCTTGTGTCCGGGTTCGTATTCGTGGTCTTCCAGTTCCTGTACCTTAAGACCCAGATATTCGTTACCCGCCTGAACGCTGTGTACGGCGTTCTCGCCGCCATCCCGCTGTTCCTCATCTGGCTCAATTACAGCTGGCAGATAATCATCTACGGAGCCCAGCTCTGCTATGGCATACAGAACGTTGACAGCTATCATATCCCGGAAGGAAGCCTGAAGGATTTCACCCCTATGTGGGACCACATCCGGGATGAAATGAACAATGAAGAGGAGGAGGACATCCAATGAGTTTCTCGAAGTTTACACAGAAGGACTACGATCTCATCAACAAGGAGTATGGTGAGTTGAAGGAGGTTGCAGCCGGACGTTGCCGGACCGAGGCCGAGATGGCCCTCGTCCAGAAGGCGTTTGAGTTCGCCAACGAGGCTCACAAGAACGTGCGGAGGCGCTCCGGCGAGCCGTACATGCTCCACCCCATCGCTGTCGCGCGCATAGTGGTCGAGAAGATAGGTCTGGGATGCAAGTCCATCTGCGCCGCCATCCTCCACGACGTGGTCGAGGACACCGACTACACCATCGACGAGATCCGCAACCTTTTCGGCGACAAGATAGCCTCCCTGGTCGACGGCCTCACCAAGATCAAGACCGTCCTCGACAACCAGAACCAGAAGGAAAACAAGTACGCCAACAACGACACTCTCCAGGCCGAGAATTTCAAGCGCATACTCCTCACCCTGAACGATGACGTGCGCGTGGTCCTGATCAAGCTTGCGGACCGTCTGCACAACTGCCGCACCATCGAGTTCATGCCGGAACACAAGCGGGACAAGGTCCTCAGCGAGACCATGTTCATCTTCATCCCCCTCGCCCATCGTCTGGGTCTCTACGAGGTCAAGTCCGAGATGGAGAATATCTGGCTGAGGTACAAGGAACCGGAGGCTTTCCGCGAGATAACCCGCCGCATCGACGAGAGCGTCGTGGACAAGGACAAGAGCATTGACGCGTTCATCGCCCCCATCTCCGCCGCCCTGACGGAAGCCGGTTTCAAGTTCGAGATCAAGAAGCGCATCAAGACCCCTTATTCGGTGTGGAACAAGATGCGCACGAAGAACGTCGAATTCGAGCAGGTCTATGACCTGTATGCCGTGCGCATCATCTTTACTCCCCCGGCGGACTCCAAGGAGACTGAACGCAACCAGTGCTACCATATTTTCTCCATCATCACCGGTATCTACAAGTATCAGCCTTCGCGCGTGCGTGACTGGGTCAAGCATCCGAAGAGCAACGGCTACGAGGCCCTGCACTGCACCCTCATGAGCCAGATAGGCATCTGGATAGAGGTCCAGATCCGCTCCCGCCGAATGGACGACATCGCCGAGAAAGGCATTGCCGCCCACTGGGCATATAAGAATGAAGGCTACGTGGGCGAGAACGACAGCGAGATGGACAAGTGGCTGGCGAAGGTCAAGGAGATACTCGTCAGTTCGGACATCGGTGCCCTGGAGCTCCTGGACATCATCCATAACGACCTGGTCAGCAGCGATATAATCGTCTTTACCCCCAAGGGCGAACAGCGCTCCATCCAAAAGGGTGCGACTGCCCTGGACTTCGCGTACCTCATCCATACGCACATCGGCAACAAGGCCATCGCAGCCAAGGTCAACATGAAACTCGTACCGCTCTCGTACGTACTCCACACGGGCGACCAGGTCGAGATCATTACCGCCCAGAACGCCCGTCCCAAGCTAGAATGGCTGCAGTTCCTCGCGACGAGACATGCGCGAAACATCGTGGTCGAGTGTTTCAAGGACCGCCGCGACGAGTTCACCGCCATGGGCCGGAGGATCTACGACAACGAGATGGCCTCGAACGGCATTCCCAGGACGAAGAAGAACGAGCAGAGGATACTTCAGTCAGTGCTGCTGCGCGACATGGACGAGTTCTGCTTCCGCCTTGGACTCGGCCTGATCAAGCCCGGAGTCATCCAGAAGGCCATCTTCCCTACGGTTACGCCTGTATCATCGTCCATCAAGCCGGAGAGCTACAAGGTCAAGCCCGGTGACCCTGCGGGCAGGAAATTCGTACTGGCATCCTGCTGCAATCCCATTCCGGGAGACCCCATTCTCGGATTCCGTACGCCGGACGGCGTGGTGACGATACACAAGAAGTCCTGTCCCGTCGCCGGAAGCCTCGCTTCCAAGTACGGTGACATGGTGGTCATACCCGAGTGGGACCTTTCGGGCGGAGGCCAGGCTTTCCCCGTCCGCATATCGCTCCGGGGCATCGACAAGGTCGGTCTTCTGAACTCCATCTCGCACTATATCTCCGAGGTGCTGGGTGTGAACATGAGGAAGGTGTATTTGGGCTCCGAAGACGGCATTTTCGAGGGATACATCGAACTGCTGGTACACAACAAGGAGGTACTCGACTCCATCATAGAGAACCTTGGCCGTATCGACGGCATACAGAAGATAGTGAGGACTGATATATGATAAACTGGAACAGATTATTCCCAAGGCTTGTCCCGGCCGTACCGGTCGCCCTGATCCTGGGCTCCGTACTGTTCTCGCATTCGTGCGCGAACACGACCCAGGCCCCTACGGGAGGTGCCAAGGATACCATACCCCCGCGTATCGTATCCTTTTCTCCGGAACATATGTCCGTGAACGTCCCGACCCACGATACCAAACTGGTCTTCACCTTTGACGAGTACGTGGTCCTCAAGGCCCCGTCCAATATCGTACTCTCCCCTCCCCAGGCACGCGCTCCCAAGAGCAGGCTGCGCGGCAAATCCGTGGAGGTGACCTTCGAGGAGGACCTGCTTCCGGACATGACATACACCCTGGACTTCATCGACGCCATCGCCGACAATAACGAAGGCAACATGTTCCCGGGGTTCACGTACGTTTTCTCGACCGGAGATACTATTGATTCCCTGATGATTACGGGCATCGTCCAGGACTGCAACACGCTCGATCCCGTCAAGGGCGTGACGGTCATGCTGTACAAGGACCACGCCGACTCGGCGGTAATGCTCAGCCGGCCCTTCGCGGTCACGAAGACCGACGACTGGGGCTTCTTCTGCATCCGCAACATCAAGGATACGACATACCGTCTGTATGCCGTCAAGGACGGCAACTCCAACAATATCTACGACCCGGCAGACAACGAGTTGATAGCCTTCGTGGATTCGCTCATACGTCCTGTCACCGTCGTCAACGATTCCCTGCCCGAACTTCAGAAACTGGACATGAAGGACACCGTCTCCTGCCTTTCCAGGAAGAATGAGTTCGAGCTTTCGCTCTTCAGGGAAAAGCCGTCCAAGCAGATGATAATGAAGAAGGTGCGCGTCTCCGACCGCTCCTCTTACCTCACTTTCAATGCCCCGAACGCCCATATCGACTCGATGTGGGTGCGCGGCGTCCCGGCCGGCAAGCTCATCACCCAGTTCAATATCCAGCGTGACAGCCTGGAGGTATGGGTCAACGAGAAGTCCCGCCAGCCCGATACCCTGCACATGTTCGTGAACTACCGCAAGACCGACTCGACGGGCAGGCTTGCACCCTTCCTGGAGCATGTCAAGGTCTATTACCAGGACGACGACAAGTCAGGAGGCAAGACGGCTTCCAAGCGTTCCGGCCGTGACATCAAGCATGAGGATACCATCTGCGTGTTCAAGGTCACTGCCGAGCCCGAAAGGTTCGAGCAGTACGGTTACCAGCTGGAGTTCACCTACCCCATCGTCAACGAGGCCTTCGACTCGCTCGTCCTGCGTTCCGTCAATCCCCGCCAGCAGGAGGAGAGGATGGCATACAAGGTTATCCCTGATTCCACCAACATCCGCAAATTCACCGTAATGCCTGAGGGAAGGCTCCTGACGGGTTACGACTACATCCTCAAGGTCCCTCACCGCAGGTTCCGGGACATCAACGGATACTACAACGACAGCACCGAGGTCAAGGTCACCCTTCCGAATGACGAGAAACTAAGTACGCTCAACCTCATCCTGACTGGCGTGGGCCAGAAGTACATCGTGGATTTCCTGAACGAGAAGCGTGACAAGGTGCTTCGTCAGTACATCGTAGACACAGACTGCACCTTGGCGTTCCCTTACCTCAAGGCCGGGAAATACTGCATCCGCATCACCGAGGACCTCAACCGCAATTCCATAGTCGACTCTGGCTCGCTTCTCGGTCACCGTCAGCCGGAAAAGGTCAAGTTCTTCAAGATCAACGACGATTTCCGTATCGAGATCATGGAATCGGCCGAGATAGACCAGAGCGTTGACATAGCAGAACTGTTCAAGGATTAGAAAATGAGAAGATACCTTCCATACATCCTGCTGGCCGCGGCCCTCTTGCTGGGCGGCTGCCTCACGGCAGCGGCCGGGAACGACCGTCAGCCGCGTCGTGCCCGCAGGGACACCGTGTCTTATCCGGACACCTATCTGGACACCGTAAGCATCAACAGGATATTCCAGCTCAACGACTATATGATGATTGGCTTCGAGGCCGGGGCAGGGTTCAACCGCATGCTGTTCAATCCTCCCTATTCCCAGTCGTGGCGTTTCACTCCCGAGTACTATGAGCTGACTTTCACCAGATACGGCAAGATGTTCGGTTACATGCCTTATTTCGGGCTCAAGGTCGGGGTCTCCTATGGGCATGAAGGATACAGGATGGAGATGAACGAGGAGACCGGGTATATCTCCAGGATATCCGGTGCGACAGAGTGCGTCTATGATGTTGCCGAGATACAGACCCTCGCACACTTCCATTATGATGTCGGTCATTTCAAACTTATGGCCGATGCCGGTCCCTACGGCGGTAAACGCCTGAGGATAGAGCGTATAGGAGATTCCGTGGAGGAGGACATCAGATACAGTTTCCTGGACTCTGACAAGCGTTTCGACTATGGCCTCAAGGGAGGTGCAGGCTTTGCACTTGTCTTCGACCCGGTGGAGTTCCACGTCAACGCCAAGGTGCGCTACAGCTGGTCCAATCTCTTCGAACCGGACTACCGCAGCCCCTATTATTACTCGTTCGCCTATCCGCTCGATGTGATGGTCACTGCCGGCCTGCATTTCCAGATATCCAGGAAGACCGGCAAGACCAAGGCCATGCTCAGGAAAGAAGCCAAACGTATAGTCTACGGGGAGGACAATCAATGAAAACGCTTGAAGTCAACTGCGGTGGAGTGATCATCGGCGGCGGACATCCCGTCGTCGTTCAGACCATGTGCAACACCCATACATACGATGTGGAAGGTACTGTCGCCCAGTGTATCCGCATGGCGAAGGCTGGTGCAGAGATAATCCGCATCACCGTGCCGGGCCTCAGGGAGGTGGAGGATATCGCCGCCATCAAGCGGCGCCTGCGTGAGGAGGGTGTGGACACTCCCCTTGTCGCCGACATCCATTTTTCGTCGGAGACGGCCATCGCCGTCGCTTCGGTGGTCGAGAAGGTCCGCATCAACCCCGGCAATTTCCACAGGGACCACGAACAGGCACGCCTGCAGTTCGCCCGCCTGCTGGAAGTCTGCAAGGAGCATGGCACAGCCATCCGCATAGGTCTCAACCACGGGTCGCTGGGAGAGTATATAACCAACCTGTACGGCAACACTCCTTTTGCCATGGCCAAGGCCGCCATGGAATGGATCGAGATGTGCATCGAGGCTGGATTCTACAACGTGGTCGTTTCGCTTAAATCCAGCAATACCGTTGTGATGGTGGAGGCGTACCGCCAGCTGGCTGCGATGATGCAGGAGCGCGGTGTGGTGTTCCCCATGCACGTGGGCGTCACTGAAGCCGGAAACGGCGATTCCGGGCGCATCAAGTCGTGCGTGGGCATCTCAGCCCTTCTTTCGGAGGGCATCGGCGATACGGTCAGGGTGTCGCTTACCGAGGACCCGGTGAACGAGATCCCGGTTGGGCGCTACCTATCGGACCGCTATTGCGGTGCCACGGCCTCCAGCCTCGTCCGCCTGCGGCTCGAAGGCCGCACGGCCGTGGCCGAGTATCACGCGCCTTCGCGCGGCAAACTTTTGCTGGATGCCGCGTGCGACTTCGGCAAACGCCTGCTTGACAAAGAGTTGGATGACGTTAAGTTCACCGGCACATATATCGAGGATGGAAATGAAGTCTCGGTGGAAGACTCCGGCTTCGGGGCCTACCTTTCCGACGAACTCCTCCAGGCTGCCAGACGGCGCTTCTACAAGCCGGAGTACATTGCCTGCCCCGGCTGCGGCCGTACGATGTACGACCTGCAGGGCGCTTTCGAGGAAGTGAAACGCCGGACCTCACATCTCAAGGATGTGGTCATCGCTGTCATGGGATGCATTGTGAACGGCCCCGGCGAAATGGCAGATGCCGACTGGGGCTATGTCGGTGAAGGAAACCACAAGGTGTCCATCTATCACGGCAAGGAACCTGTCCTGCGCCATGTGCCGGACACCGAAGCCATAGACCGGCTACTTGAACTTATAGAACGGCAATGACGCTTTCGCAGGCGCGGACCTTGTCCCCTATCTTTACCTTTACGTCCGCATCAGTAGGCAGGAAAATGTCTATGCGGCTTCCGAACTTGATGATGCCGCACTGCTCGCCGGCCTTGGTACGGAGGCCAGGCTCGGAGTAGCACACTATCCTGCGTGCGAAGAAGCCCGCCAATTGCTTGAACAGTATCTCCTTCCCCTCGTCGGTGCGGATGGCCGTGCACGAGTGCTCGTTGTCTTCCGAGGCCTTGGGCTTGAACGCGAGGAGGTGCTTTCCGGGATAATACTTGTAGTGGGTCACGACTCCGTCGACGGGCCAGAAATTGGCGTGGACGTCGCAGAAATCCATATAGATGGAGACCTGGATGCACTCCCTCTTGAGGAAAAGGGGCTCATAGACTTTTTCGTTGATGACGATACGTCCGTCCGCCACCGCTGAGACGACGCTCGAGGAGCCGGGAGACTGGCGCACCGGAACCCTGAAGAACAGGGTCTGCCAGATGGCGAGGAGCAATACTATCGCCGTAATGATACCGGTGGCCAGCGGACTGAGGTGGAGCAGGTATATGATGATGATCAGGATTGCTCCGATAAGCCAGGCCAGTGCAACGGATCCGTATGAGTTGTGGTCTATGTGCATGCTAGAGGAGGTTGAAGAGTGAAAGGTAGATGGCGCCGGCCGGAATGGCGAAAATGGCACTGTCGAAACGGTCCAGCATGCCGCCGTGTCCTGGTATGATGCTGCCGGAATCCTTGACGTCGCAGGCGCGTTTCCACATGGACTCGAACAGGTCGCCGTAGACGCCGGCCACGTGCATGATCACAGCCATGATGACTCCATGAAGGACGGGAAGTTCCATTAGCCCTGTCAGGCGCAGCACAAGCGTCGCCAGGACGGCGAAGACGAGGCCTCCCCAGAATCCGGCCCACGATTTCTTGGGGGATATCGAGGGGCAGAGTTTCTTGCCGTATTTCTGGCCGAGGGTACATCCTACGGCATAGGCCCCGATATCGGAGCACCAGATGATCACGAAGAAACAGAGCAGGAGGAGTGCGTTGAACTCTCCCCTCTGGAATGCGATGATATTGGCAAGGGAGAACGGAGCGGCGATGTAAAGCAGTCCCGTGTATATGTGCGAAAGGCGCTTGAAGTCTGACCTGTCCTTGGCGTACAGCGAGCTGATCATCAGGATGATGACAGGTACCATGATCAGGCTCAGGTACTTGCCGGAGACCTTGAATGCGCAGCTCAGGAAGACGATGGAGAACAGGATGCATCCGGTGACCGTGGCGAGTATCCTCTGGGTGCGATAGCCTTCGCCGATGGTCATGCGGTAGAACTCGTGCATCGATACGGCCATCACGAACAGGACCAGAGCGGCGAACAGGAACTTGTCCACCAGAAGGCCTGCCAGCATGACCAGCACGAAACCGATGCCGGAGAGTGTTCGGACAGCTAGGTTACTCATGGTCGGCAGGGGTTTCAGCAGGAGACTCTTCCTCCGTGGCTTTCGCCTCTGCAAGTCGTTCCTCGCCGTGTTTGCCGGCCTTGGGGCCGAAGATGGCCTCTATGTCCTCGGCCATGATGACTTCCTTGGTCATAAGCTGACGTGCAAGCTTGTCCAATCCGTCCCAGTTCTCGAGCAGGAGCTTGCGGGTGCGCTCCGTGACCTGGTCGACCAGGGCCTTGGCCTCGGCGTCGATGAGTTCCGCAGTCTTTTCACTGTAAGGCTTGGTGAGGTCGTACCCGTCAGACATGTTGTAGAACGAAAGGTTGCCGACCTTCTCGCTCATGCCATAATATGTTACCATGGCATAGGCCATCTTGGTCATCCTCTCGAAATCGTTGAGGGCTCCGGTGCAAGGTACACCGTCGTTGATGATCTCCTCGGCTACGCGTCCGCCCACGAGGCAGCACATTTCGTCCACGAGGTCGGAGCGCGACATCATGACCTTCTCGTCAGGCAGGCTCCAGGTCAGGCCGAGGGCCTGTCCGCGCGGGATAATACTCACCTTGAGCACGGGGTCGCATCCGGGCAGGAGCCAGCCGGCTACGGCATGGCCAGCCTCGTGGTATGCCGTCAGGCGCTTCTCCTCGGGGCTCATGATGGTCTTCTTGCGCTCGATACCTCCCACGACACGGTCGACTGCATCCGAGAAGTCCTTGTTGTCGATGTCGGACTTGCCTCGGCGCGCTGCTGTAAGCGCAGCTTCGTTGCAGACGTTGGCTATATCGGCACCGGAGAATCCGGGAGTGTTCTTGGCTATGAGGTCGAGGTCGAAGTCTTTGGAAAGCTTCAGGCCCTTGATGTGTACCTGGAAGATCTCCTTGCGCTCGTTGAGGTCGGGAAGTGTGACATGGATCTGGCGGTCGAAACGGCCGGCACGCATAAGGGCCTTGTCGAGGATGTCAGCGCGGTTGGTAGCGGCCAGGACGATGACTCCCGAGTTGGTGTCGAAACCGTCCATCTCGGTGAGCAACTGGTTAAGGGTGTTTTCACGCTCGTCGTTGGACGAGAAGCCCACGTTCTTGCCACGGGCACGTCCGACGGCGTCGATCTCGTCTATGAAGACGATGCAGGGGGCTTTCTCCTTGGCCTGCTTGAACAGGTCACGCACGCGAGATGCGCCCACGCCCACGAACA